>CAJYQC010000233.1 GCA_913776885.1 uncultured Variovorax sp. | reverse complement strand
GATCCATTCGTCGGCTTCGCGGCGCGAGCACAGCTTGAGATCTGCCATGCGCTTGTTGAGGCGCACGGCATCGGCGGGGGAGGGAGATGGCTCTGTCATCGGGGCTTGATCGGAATGCGGCACCGATGCTATCCTGAACCCAGACGCGAGTTGATCGCGTCCTTTTTGGGGGATTCCCAAGTGAGCACACGCAAGTACCAGTACGCCATCGTCATCGGGCGTTTCCAGCCCGTCCATTTCGGACATCAACGACTCATCGAGGAAGGCCTTCGCGCCGCCGAGAGGGTCATCGTGGTGGTCGGCTCCGACCGGCAGCCACGCAGCGTCAAGAACCCCTTCACCTTCGACGAACGCGAACGCATGGTGCGCGCCTGCCTTCGCGGCACCGAGCAGATGCGCGTGAGCGTGGTCGGCGTGGGCGACTCGCCCTACAACGACCAGATCTGGATCGCGTCGATCCAGTCGGCGGTCGAGCGGCTCATCGCGCAGGACGGCCATGCGCCGGCCAAGGCCAAGGTGGCGCTCGTGGGGCACCTCAAGGATTCATCGAGCTACTACCTCAAGCTCTTCCCGCACTGGGAGTTCGTCGGCCAGAACAGCGTGGAGAGCCTCAACGCCACCGACGTGCGCAGCCTCTACTTCGACCCCGAGAACCGCGGCCAGCTCGCCCGCGCCGACCTGCCCGACGGCACCGCGGCCTTTCTCGACCAGTTCACCCGCACGGCCGACTACGCCGAGCTCTGCGAGGAGCGCGCCTTCCTCGCCGACTACCGCGACAAGTACCGCTACGCCGGCAGCCAATTCCCGCCGATCTACACCACGGTCGATGCGGTGGTGGTCGAGGCAGGCCACATCCTGCTGGTGCAGCGCAAGTTCCATCCCGGCAAGGGCACCTGGGCGCTGCCCGGCGGCTTCGTCGGCCAGCACGAGCGGCTGCAGGACGCGGCCATCCGCGAGCTGAAGGAAGAAACGCGGCTGAAGGTGCCGGTGCCCGTGCTCAACGGCAGCATGAAGGCCAGCCACGTGTTCGACGCGCCCGACCGCTCGCAGCGCGGCCGCACCATCACGCACGGCTTCTTCTTCGAGCTGGCGCACAACCAGTGGACGGGCCTGTCGGAAGTGCGCGCCGACGACGACGCGGCCGAGGTGCGCTGGGTGCCGATCGCCGAGTTCCTCGACATGCAGGAGCGCATCTACGAAGACCACTTCTTCATCGCGAATCATTTTTTGGGTGGGCTGGGAAAGAACTGAACGTCCCGGCCTTGTCAGCAAGAACGGCCCCGGTTGACGGGGCCAACGTGAAAGGAGCTTTCACATGAACCGCAATCTCAATTCCACGCCCCTGGGCAACAACCTGCTGCTGCGCACCGACTCGTACAAGGTCTCGCACTGGATGCAGTACCCGCCCGGCACGCAGACGGTGTACAGCTACATCGAGTCTCGCGGCGGCGTCTTCAGCCACTCGCTCTTCTTCGGGCTGCAGGCCTACCTGCGCGAATACCTGCAGACGCCGGTGACGCGCGACGACGTCGAGGAAGCCGCGGCGCTCATGGCCGTGCACGGCGAGCCCTTCAACCGCGAGGGCTGGCTGCGGCTGATCGAGAAGCACGGCGGGCTGATGCCGGTGCGCATCCGCGCCGTGCCCGAGGGCAGCGTGACGCCGGTACACAACGTGCTCGCGACCATCGAGAACACCGACCCCGAGTTCTTCTGGGTCACGAGCTTCCTCGAGACCGAGCTGCTGCGCGCGATCTGGTATCCCACCACGGTGGCTACGCTCTCGGCCGCAGCGCGCACCACGCTGCTGCGCTACCTGGAAGCGACCTGCGACGATCCGCAGGGCCAGATCGCCTTCAGGCTTCACGACTTCGGCGCGCGGGGTGTCTCGAGCCTCGAATCGGCCGCGCTCGGCGGCATGGCGCACCTGGTGAACTTCATGGGCACCGACACGCTGGCCGCGCTGGTGGCGGCGCGCCGCTACTACGACTGCGACGTGGCGGGCTTCTCGATTCCCGCCGCCGAGCACAGCACCATCACCGGCTGGGGCCGCGACCATGAATCGGACGCGTACAGCAACATGGTCGACCAGTTCGGCAAGCCCGGCGCGACCTTCGCGGTGGTGAGCGACAGTTACGACATCTTCAATGCCTGCGCGCGCATCTGGGGCGAGGAGCTGAAGGCGAAGGTGGTGGCCTCGGGTGCCACGCTGGTCGTGCGGCCCGACTCTGGCGACCCGGCCGAGACCACGCTGCAGGTTGCACGCATCCTGGCCGACCGCTTCGGCACCACGACCAACGCCAAGGGCTTCCGCGTGCTGAACAACGTGCGCATCATCCAGGGCGACGGGGTGACGCTCGACTCGCTGAGGCTGTGCTTGTCGAACTTCTATCACAACGGTTTCTCGGCGGAGAACATCGCCTTCGGCATGGGCGGCGGGCTGCTGCAGCAGGTCAATCGCGACACCATGCAGTGGGCGATGAAGTGCTCGGCGATGCAGGTGAACGGCGAGTGGCGCGACGTGTACAAGTCGCCCGTGGGGGACGTGGGCAAGGCTTCGAAGAAGGGGCGTCTTGCATTGGTGCGCGACGCGAACGGCTTCGAGAGCACCGTGCGTGAAGAGACGATGGCGGTTGGCCAGGCCGATCTGCTGCAGACGGTGTTCGAGAACGGGCGCATCGTGGAGAGCACCACTTTCGATGCCGTTCGCGAGCGGGCTGCTGCGGGGGTCAATCAGTTCATCACCTCGCGGGCGCCTCTTTAGGCTTTTGGTTCATTCATTCAGGGCGGGTGCACAGGCCACCGGGTACTCCCCTGCGCGAATGTCCCCCGGCCTGCCGCCTCCTCCTTTTACCGGGACTTCCCGCCCAGTCAAGGATGTTGTTTCTTGTCGGGCTGCATTTGCTTGCCATGCGATGAGGATTCGTGCGCAAAGAAACAAGGAACAGACTGCACATCTACCGTCGGTCTTGTTGC
>CAJYQC010000232.1 GCA_913776885.1 uncultured Variovorax sp. | reverse complement strand
AGCACAAGATCAAGAAGGACGGCAGCGGCAGGACGCCGGTGCTCCACTTCACCGAGAACCCGGACATCCTCCTTTCAGTTGCCAGGAGCGAGCGGGCCCAGTCGAAGAAGCTTTTCTGCGTAGGCTTCGCCGCCGAGAGCGAGAACCTCGCCGAACACGCCAGGGCCAAGCGCGAGCGCAAGGGCATCCCGCTGCTGGTGGGCAACATCGGCCCGCTCACCTTCGGGCAGGACGACAACGCGCTGCTGCTGGTCGATGCCAATGGCGTGCGCGAGCTGCCGCGCGCCCCCAAGCTCACGCTGGCGCGCGAGCTCATGACCGAGATCGCAGCCCGTCTTCCCGATTGGAGCGTCTGATGAATCCCCAATGGAACACGCCGCCGAATGGCGATTTCGCCCGCTATGTCGAGCGGCTGTCAGCGCAGGCTGCGCTGCCCAAGCGAGCCGCCTCGGTCGGTGAGCCCGGTCTCGACGTGGGCATGACGCCGACGTCCGGTCCCGGCGCAAAAGGTCCGGTCTCTGCCGCGATGCAGCGCGCCGAACTCCCCAACGGCGAAGTGCCCAGGAAGGAGTCCGGCTCCTTCGATCCGGCATTGCTCAAGGTGCTGGGCATCTTCGGCGCGGTGGCGTTCCTGGTGCTCTGGGCGGCGGGCGTGCCGTTCGGCGTTCTGATCGTCCTGGCGGCGGCTGCCGCCTGGTTCGGCAGGAAGTTGAAGGGCCTCAAGCTCACCCCCGGCGTCGCCAAGTGGCAGCAGGTGCTGGAAGAGGCGGCCCGCAAGCAGAGAGAACAGCAACAGAAGCAAGGCAACAACTAAGTGAAAGTCGACGTCCGCATCCTCGATCCGCGCATGGTGGATCAACTGCCCGCATACGCCACCCCCGGCAGCGCCGGCCTCGACCTGCGGGCCTGCCTCGATGCCCCCATCACGCTGGAGCCCAAAGGCTGGCAGCTGGTGGGCACCGGCATCGCCATCCACCTGGCCGATCCAGCCTATGCGGCGCTGATCCTTCCGCGCTCGGGACTGGGCCACAAGTACGGCATCGTGCTGGGCAACCTCGTCGGCCTGATCGACAGCGACTACCAGGGCGAGCTGAAGATCAGCGCCTGGAACCGCAGCGACACGCCTTTCGTGCTGAATCCGATGGAGCGCCTGGCGCAGTTGGTGATCGTGCCGGTGGTTCAGGCGCAGTTTCGTGTGGTCACAGAATTTGCACCCACGCAACGAGGCGAGGGTGGCTACGGCTCGACCGGCAAACATTGAGCGAATCCTGAAGACCGGCCGGTTTCCGGGCGGTAAAGAACGGAACCGGCTGGGGCCGCCCGCCTCGAAGGTTTCAGTGTGTGAACGGCGTCATCGCGGCTGATGCTGCGGCGTTAGTCAGGCACACGCAGGGTGGATGCATTCACCATCCTTGCACCGTTCTTTTCGAGGAGCCTCCAACATGAAGATCTCAATGCGCTTTGTTTCCGTGACCGCTTCCGTGCTGGCCATTGCCACGCTGACGGCGTGCGTGGCACCGGCGCCGGTCTACCAGACCTCGCGCTATCCCTACCAGGCGCCTCCGCAGGCCATTCCCTACCAGGAGGCTTCGTACGTCGAGTACGGCCACGTGGCCAACATCGAGGTGCTGCGCAGCGAAACCGCCGGCACCGGTACCACGGGCGGCGGCGCTGTCGCGGGTGGCGTGATCGGCGGCGTGGTGGGCAACCAGTTCGGCCGAGGCAACGGCCGCGCCGCGGCCACGGCGCTGGGCATCGTGGGCGGTGCCCTGCTGGGCAACACCATCGAGGCGCAGCAGAACGGCCCGCGCGTCTACGAGATGTACCGCGTCTCGGTGCAGACCGACCGCGGAGGCTACCGCGCCTTCGACGTGCAAAGCCCGGGCGACCTGCGCATCGGCGACCGCGTGCGCATCGACAACGGCCAGATCTCGCGCATGTAAGCTGTTTCGCTGGAGCATGAAGAAGCCGGGCAATGCCCGGCTTTTTCATGGGTCTTGGGTCGTGGCCAGCGGTCAGTGCAACGTCTCGTTTCCCGGCGTCATCGGCGCGATCTTGAAGAAGCCCGTGCCCGCCGTGCCTCGACCCACTTCCTCTTCGGTGGCCTCACGCACCGAGCGCACGGTGATGTCGAGCCGGATCGCGATGCCCGCCAACGGATGATTGCCGTCGAGCACGAGGTGGTCGGGATAGATCTCGGCCACGGTATAGATCGCATCCTTCGGAATTTCGCCGCTCACGCCCTTCGGCAGTGCGGAGCCGTCGAAGGTCATGCCTTCCTCGGTGCCCTCGGGGAAGAGCGAGCGGGGCTCCAGGAAGAGCAGCTGGTCGTTGAAGTCGCCAAAGCCCTGTTCGGGCTCGATCTGCAACTGCACCCGGGCACCGGGTTCATGGCCCTGCAGGGCCGCTTCGATCACGTCGAAGAGGTCGTCGCCGCCGACCAGGAATTCCACAGGCTCCTCGAGCACGTCCAGCACGTCACCGAGCGTGTCCTTCATCGTCCAGGTCAGGCCGACCACGCATTGTTCAGAGATTTCCATTGCAGAATTCTCCCATGGAGATCAACAAACCGCTGCCCCTGCTGGGCGGCCTGAGCGCCGCGCAGTTCATGCGGCGACATTGGCAGAAAAAACCCTTGCTCGTGCGGCAGGCGATACCCGCGATGGTGCCACCGATCGAGCGTTCCGAGCTCTTCGCCCTGGCCGAGCGTGAGGACGTCGAATCGCGCCTCATCCGCCACGGCAAGAACGGCTGGTCGCTCAGGCACGGCCCTCTTGCCCGGCGCGCCCTGCCGTCGCTGAAGCAGCCGGCGTGGACGCTGCTGGTGCAGGGTGTCGACCTGCACCATGAGGGCGTGCACGAGCTGATGCGGCAGTTCCGCTTCCTTCCCGATGCGCGCCTCGACGACCTGATGATCAGCTATGCGAGCGACACCGGCGGCGTGGGCGCGCATTTCGACAGCTACGACGTGTTCCTGCTGCAGGCGCACGGGCGCCGGCGCTGGTCCATCGGCAAGCAGAGCGATCTGCGGCTGCAGCCGGGCCTGCCGCTGAAGATCCTCGAGAACTTCGAGCCCGAGCAGACCTTCGTCCTCGAACCCGGCGACATGCTCTACCTGCCGCCGCGCTACGCCCACGACGGCGTGGCCGTGGGCGGCGACTGCATGACGTATTCCATCGGACTGCGCTCGTCGGCCCTGGGCGAACTCGGCGCCGACCTGCTGGCGCGCATGGCGCAGGCCTATGCCGAGGACCTGGAAGACGCTGGGCCGGCCGAGCTCGCGCGCTATCGCGACCCCGCACAGCCCGCCGTCGATGCGCCTGCTGCCATGCCTGCGGCCCTGCAGGCCTTCGCGCGCAAGGCCATCGAGGCCGCGCTGCGCGATTCGGACGCCGTCGACCGTGCGCTCGGCGAATCGCTCACCGAACCCAAGGCCAATGTCTGGTTCGGCGAAGGCGCAGACGCCCCCGCCGACATGCAGCAGGTGAAGCTCGACCGCCGCACGCGCATGCTCTACGACGCTCGCCACATCTACATCAACGGCGAAAGCTTTCGCGCGGGCGGCGCCGATGCGACGCTGATGCGCAGGCTGGCCGATCGCCGCGAACTCGGGCCGCGCGAACTCGCGCGCGCCAGCGAGGGCGCTCTTGCGTTGCTGGCGGAATGGTGCGAGGCAGGGTGGCTGCATGCCGGATGAAGCGCCCGCTTCGCCGCTGCCCGACGGGCGCTTCGATGGTCGCGACGCTTTCGATGCAATCCTGCGCAACGCGTTCGCGGCTGCGGCGCGCGAGGGCTGGAAGGAAGTTGTCTTCTGCGACCGCGACTTCGCCGACTGGCCGCTGGGCGAACGCGCGACCATCGAGGCGTTGCAGGCCTGGGCCGCGAGCGGCCGCCGTCTGATGCTGCTCGCGCAGCGCTACGACGGTCTCGAACGCGGACATGCGCGCTTCGTCGCATGGCGCCGCATGTGGGACCACATCATCGAATGCAGGGCTGCAGGCAAGGCAACGGGCACGGATGTGCCGAGCGCCATCTGGACGCCCTCATGGTTCATGCATCGCATCGACCCCGAGCGAAGCAGGGGTGTGAGCGGCGCAGACACACGCGCGCGCAGCGAATTGCGCGGGCTCGTCGAAGAGTGCTGGCGCAATGGCCGGCCTGCGTTTCCGGCATCGACACTGGGCTTGTAAGCCAATGCCGCGAATGCGGCCGCAGACATATTCAGGCGGATATGCAGGTCTAGAATTTTTTCGTCCAGACCTTCATAGCCAAAAGGAGATTCCATGAAGAAGTCATCGTCCGTCCTGATCGCCTCGCTGATTGCCGCTGCCGCGCTCGTCGCGTGCGGCAAGAAGGAGGATGCAGCGCCGGCTGTCGTGACGCCGCCTCCTGCGCCCGTGACCGAACCCGCGCCCGCACCCGCTGCGCCGACCCCGGCGCCCGCGCCATCGGCCGATCCGAGTGCATCGTCCTCGTCGTCGACTGCCCCGTCTTCGGGCTCTCAATCGGCACTCGATGCTGCGAATGCAGCCACCGAGGCCGCGAAGAAGAACGAAGCGCCGAAGCAGTAAGTCGAGTCCTGCATCAGCAATGAAAAAGCCGCCGTGAGGCGGCTTTTTCATTAGAGGAGCGTGAGGTTGCCGCGGACGGCGATCAGACGTCGAGCCATGGCGAGCCCGCGGCGGCAGTGGCGGTCAGCATCTCCGCCTCGTTGCCGCCGAGCGCTTCGGCCATGAGGCGCCGCACGATCTCGGGCCGGTTGTTCTGCTCGCTAAGGTGTGCCGCGACCACGTGCCGCAAGCCGTCATGCAGCAGTGCGCGTGCGATGTCGGCTGCTGCCATGTTCGACAGGTGCCCGTAGTTGCCGCCCACGCGATGCTTGAGAAAGGGCGGATAGCTCGAGTTGGCCAGCAGTTCGCTGTCGTGGTTGAACTCGAGAAGCAGTGAATGCACGCCGCCCAGCCGTGCGAGCACGTGGGTCGTGGCATGTCCGAGGTCGGTCAGCACGCCCAGCGTGCGATTGCCGTCGGTGCAGCGAAGTTGCAGCGGCTCGCGCGCATCGTGCGGAACGGTGAAGGGCTGCACGCAGATGTCGCCGACCGTGAACTCGGCATCGTCGCGCGCGAGGTTGAGCCGTCCCTCGAAATCGCGCCCGCCGGTGGCGAGCCATGTGCCTTCGCTCATCCAGACGGGAATGCGGTTGCGCCGCGACAGCGAATGGGCACAGCCGATGTGGTCGCCGTGCTCGTGTGTCACGAAGACCGCGTCGATGTCGCTGGCTGCAAGGCCCGCCTGGGCCAGGCGCAGGTCGAGCTGCTTGAGGCCGAAGCCACAGTCGACGAGGAGGCGGGAGGTGCGGCCGGCGCTGGTCGTCTCGACCAGCGCGGCATTGCCCGTGCTGCCGCTGCCGAGGCTTCGGAAGCGGAGCATGCAGGTTATCTCAGGTCGTCGGCGATGACCTTGACGATGCGCTCGGCGTTGACCGAGGTCTCGGGCGCGCCGGCTTCGTTGAGCACCGACACGGTGGTGGATTCGCCCTGGGCCTTGACCGAGATGCGGAACTTCGCGGGCGCTTCGGCCTTGCTCGAGCCACCGAACAGCTTGCCGAAGAAGCCGGGCTCCTTCTTGTCGGGATTCGGCGGCACGTAGCGAACGTAGTAGAGGCCGGCGCTGCGGTCGCGGTCTTCCACGGTGAAGCCGGTGCGGTCGAGCGCGAGGCCGACGCGGCGCCATGCGCGGTCGAAGCCTTCGCTGATCTGCACGACCGGCTGGTTGCCGACCTTGGCGATGGTGGCAGTCTTGGGCGTGGAGTTGGTCGCGGCCAGAATCTTCGACTGCTCCTGCGAGACGCCGAGCTTGACCATCAGGCGGCGCAGGAATTCGGTCTCGAGCTCAGGATCGCTCGGTCGCGGCTGCCACACGGTCTGGTCCTGGCGGGAGTTGTTGTAGACCTCCTGCATGCCGCGATGGCTGATGAAGATCTCGGTGCCGGTCGGCGTGCGTTCCAGGCGGGTGCGGAAGCGGTCGAGTTCGCCGGTGGAGTAGACCGAGTCGACCAGCTTGCCCAGCGTACCGCGGATGATGTCCTGCGGCAGCTTGGCGCGGTTTTCTGCCCAGTCGGTTTCCATGATGCCGAGGTTTCGCTGGTCGGTGGTCAGCAGGAAGCCGTTTTCCTGCCAGAAGTCCTTCACCGGGTCCCAGAGCTGGTCGGGCGTGCGGTTGACGACGATCCAGCGCTGCGTGCCCGAGCGCTCCATGCGCACGTCGCCGATGTTGACCACGGCGGTGGGAATGCCGGGCGCGTTGGCGATGCCTGCCTGGTACGAATTCGCGCTGACGGCGCCGCCGGGGATGGCGTAGCGGTTGTCGCGCGAAAGCTGGGAGAGATCGGGCGGGACTTCGAGCGTCGGGGCCTTGCCTGCGCTCTTGTAGTCGATCTTGTCGCTCTCGAGGACGGAGCAGGCGGCGAGGCTGGCAACGAGGGCCAGCAGTGCAAGTCGCGAAAGGTTCTTCAACGTCGTCTTCCTTGTTGGAATGGTTCGGTCAATCTAGGGGCCGCAGTGCCCGCCGCCATCTCTGAGCGCGGTTGGGGCAAAAAGGTTGCTTAACCTTGCTGCGGGCAGGGGAAAGGCGGGTCCGGGACGTGCTGGAAGAGGCGCTCAGCCCTTTAGCAGGCCGGTGGCGCGCAGTGCACCCTCGACCGCCGGGCGGCTCGCTTCGCCGAGTTCGGTGAGCGGCAGGCGCAGCGTACCGCCGCACAGGCCGAGCCTTGCCATCGCCCACTTCAGCGGGATCGGGTTGGGCTCCACGAACAGGTTGCGATGCAGCGGCATCAGTTCGAACTGGATCTGCATGGCGCGCTTCACGTCGCCTGCCAGCGCGGCCATGCACAGCTCGTGCATCTTGCGCGGCGCGATGTTGGCCGTGACGCTGATGTTGCCCTGGCCGCCGCAGAGCATGAGCGCGACCGCGGTCGGGTCGTCGCCGGAGTAGACGGCGAAGTTCTCCGGCACTTCGCGGATGAGCCACTGGGCCCGTTCGATGTTGCCGGTGGCTTCCTTGATGCCGATGATGCCGGGCACCTGGGCCAGTCGCAGCACGGTGTCGTGCGCCATATCGGCGACGGTGCGGCCGGGCACGTTGTACAGCACGATGGGCAGGTCGCCCACGGCCTCGGCGATGGCCTTGAAGTGCTGGTACTGGCCCTCTTGCGTGGGCTTGTTGTAGTAGGGCACGACCTGGAGCTGCGAGTCGGCGCCGACGCCCTTGGCGAACTTGGCGAGCTCGATGGCTTCCTTGGTCGAATTCGCGCCGCAGCCTGCCATGACGGGCACTCGGCCCTTGGCCTGCTCGACCGAGACGCGGATGATTTCGCAGTGCTCCTCGACATCGACCGTCGGCGATTCGCCGGTGGTGCCGACCACGCCCAGGCAGTCGGTGCCTTCTTCGATGTGCCAGTCGATGAGCCGCCGCAGTGCGGGGTAGTCGACACTGCCGTCGTCGTGCATCGGCGTGACGAGCGCGACGATGCTGCCTGTCAGTTGCTCCAAGGGGAATCTCTTTGTCGGTGGACGAAAGCGCCGATTCTACTTACTCCGGCGCCAGGCCAGACACCGGCCCCGGGGCCCTTAGTTTCCCTTAAGGAAGTGGCGCGCCGGCGGTCCGGAGTCGCCCAGGGCCGGCCGGACGGCGGCGATGCGCTGCACGAAGCGCTCGGGCTGTTCGACGAACCCGTCCTCGTAGGCCACCACGCGCAGCCCGCCGCAGGCCGCCAGCAGCTCGCCCGGCCGCAGCAGGAAATCTGGCCGCGACGGCTTGCCCACCATCTCGTTGCCCGCTGCAAAGGTCTCGTAGAGCAGCACGCCGCCTGGCGCCACGGCAGCCGCGATGTCGGCCATGCGCGGGCGCCATAGGTAGTTGGTCACGACCACGGCGCCGAAGGTCTGGCCGGAGAAGGGCCAGGGGCCGGTTTCGATGTCGGCCTCGACCACCTCGCCGAAGGCGCTTGCAGCCTCGACGGCCTCGGGAGAGCGGTCGACGCCGGTGACCGTGTGCCCCCGTCCGGCGAACCACCTCATGTGCCGACCGGCGCCGCAGGCCACGTCCAGCACGGAAGCACCCGGCTCGAGCAGGTGCGACCACCGGACGATCCATTCGGACGGTGAGCCCACGCCGTGAATCGGTGCTATATCTTTCATAGCGCTTCGATGCTCAGAAGCAGGACCAGATCTGATCGACCAGCGTCACCAGGAAGTCCGGGTGCACGTACATCGCGAACACGCCGCGCAGCACCGCCAGCGCGGCGGCCAGCCAGCTGGCGTGGACGATGTGATGGCGCATGCGTGAAGTCATGGCCCTGTTCTACACCCAAACCGCCCACGGCTCAGCCAGCGGCGCCCACCGGCTGCGGGCCGCGAGGAATCGCGTTCTCCTTCACCGGCAGGTTGACCAGCGCCGCGAACACGCCCAGCGCGATCGCGATGTACCAGACGATGTCATAGCTGCCCGTGGTGTCGTACAGGTAGCCGCCGAGCCACACGCCCAGGAAGGAGCCGACCTGGTGGCTCAGAAACACGAAACCGCTGAGCATCGACAGATGCGCCACGCCGAATATGCCCGCCACGATGGCGTTGGTGGCCGGAACCGTGGACAGCCACAGGAAGCCCATTGCCGCGGAGAAGAGATACACGCTCATCGGCGATATCGGCGCCATCAGGAAGAGCGCGATCGACACCGCCCGCGCGAAGTAGATGGCGGCCAGGATCTTGCGCTTGGCCAGCTTCTGCCCCAGCAGCCCCACGGTGTAGGTGCCGAATACGTTGAACAGCCCGATCAGCGCGAGCGCATAGCCCGCCACTTCGGCCGGCAGGCTGCGGTCGCGCAGATAGGTCGGCATGTGGATGCCGATGAAGGCCAGCTGGAAGCCGCAGACGAAATAGCCCGCCATGAGCAGGCCGAAGCTCGGGTAGCGGAAGGCCTCGCCCACCGCCTGCATCACCGATTGCTCGCGGTGGCCGGCCAGCGCCGCCGTCTTCGGCTCGCGCAGTCCGAAGGCCAGGGGAACGATCACCAGCGCCAGCACCGCCACCACGGCCAGTGCGGTCTGCCAGCCCAGGCTGCCGATCAGCCGGCCCTCGATGGGCGCCATGAGGAACTGACCGAACGAGCCCGCCGCAGCCGCCACGCCCATGGCCCAGGAGCGCCGCTCCGCCGGAATCTGCCGACCGATCACGCCGTAGATCACCGCGTAGGTCGAGCCCGCCTGCGCCGCACCGATCAGGATGCCCGCGCTCAGCGTGAAGAGCAGCGGCGTCGGCGAATGCGCCATGCCGAAGAGCCCCGCTGCGTAGAGCAACGAGCCGCCGATCAGCACCCGGAACGCGCCGAACCTGTCTGCCAGCATGCCCGCGAACACGCCGAAGATGCCCCACGAGAGGTTCTGTACCGCCAGCGCGAAGGAGAAGGTCTGCCGGCTCCAGTCCTGCGCCTGCGTGACCGGCTGCAGCCAGAGGCCGAAGCCGTGGCGTATGCCCATCGACAGCGTGACGATCATCGCCCCGCAGAAAAGGACTTGCTTGACCGAGAGAGCGGGGGCGGCTGGGGATTGCATGACTTCGAATGTAACTATTCGCCTGCTGGAGCAGGCGGCGCACCGGCCAAAGCCATTGATGATTTATCGGCCGGGTTTCGATGCGCCGGCCGCATCAAAGCCACCCCTGTATGGGCATCCAGTTGTTTGAATGGCGACTGACTACAATCCGCCCCCATGGCGACTCCCCCCAAGACTCCCCCCAGTTCATCGTCCGCCTCATCCGGCTATTCGGAAGGCTCCATCCGCGTGCTCAAGGGCCTCGAGCCCGTCAAGCAGCGCCCGGGCATGTACACCCGCACCGACAACCCGCTGCACATCATCCAGGAAGTGCTCGACAACGCCGCCGACGAGGCGCTCGCGGGCCACGGCAAGAAGATCAAGGTCACGCTGCACACCGACGGCTCGGTCAGCGTGGAAGACGACGGCCGGGGCATTCCCTTCGGCCTGCATCCGGAAGAGAAGGCGCCCGTGGTCGAGCTGGTCTACACCCGGCTGCATGCCGGCGGCAAGTTCGACAAGGGCTCGGGCGGCGCCTACAGCTTCTCGGGCGGCCTGCACGGCGTGGGCGTGTCGGTGACCAATGCGCTGTCGAAGCGGCTCGAGGTGGCCACGCACCGCGAAGGCTCCGTCGCCAGGCTGGCCTTCAGCGGCGGCGATGTGATCGAGGCGCTGGCGGTGCGCAAGCTGGAGGCCGGCGAGCGCAAGCAGGGCACCACGGTTCGCGCCTGGCCCGACGCCAAGTACTTCGAGACCGCCGCGCTGCCCATGGGCGAGCTCACCCATCTGCTGCGCAGCAAGGCCGTGCTGATGCCCGGCGTGAGCGTCACGCTCGTCAACGAGAAAACCAAGGAAACGCAGCAGTGGCTCTACAAGGGCGGCCTGAGCGACTACCTCATGCAGACGCTCAGCAGCGACCCGGTCATTCCGCTGTTCGAAGGCAGCGGCCATGCCGACAAGAACGCCGACAACTTCGCCGAGGGCGAGGGCGCCGACTGGGCCGTCGCCTTCACCGAGGAAGGCCAGCCGGTGCGCGAGAGCTACGTCAACCTGATCCCCACCAGCGCCGGCGGCACGCATGAAAGCGGCCTGCGCGACGGCCTGTTCAACGCAGTGAAGAGCTTCATCGAGTTGCACTCGCTGCTGCCCAAGGGCGTGAAGCTGCTGCCCGAGGACGTGTTCGCGCGCGCCTCGTACGTGCTGAGCGCCAAGGTGCTCGACCCGCAGTTCCAGGGCCAGATCAAGGAGCGCCTGAACTCCCGCGACGCAGTGCGCCTCGTGTCCAGCTTCGTGCGCCCCGCGCTGGAGCTGTGGCTCAACCAGCACGTCGACTACGGCAGGAAGCTCGCCGAACTGGCCATCAAGGCCGCCCAGACCCGCCAGCGTGCCGGCCAGAAGGTCGAGAAGCGCAAGGGCTCCGGCGTGGCTGTGCTGCCCGGCAAGCTGACGGATTGCGAGAGCAAGGACATCAGCCACAACGAGGTCTTCCTGGTCGAGGGCGATTCCGCAGGCGGCAGCGCCAAGATGGGCCGCGACAAGGAAAGCCAGGCCATCCTGCCGCTGCGCGGCAAGGTGCTCAACACCTGGGAAGTGGAGCGCGACCGGCTGTTCGCCAACACCGAGATCCACGACATCTCGGTGGCCATCGGCGTCGATCCGCACGGCCCGGGCGATTCGCCCGACCTCAGCGGCCTGCGCTACGGCAAGATCTGCATCCTCAGCGATGCCGACGTGGACGGCTCCCACATCCAGGTGCTGCTGCTCACGCTTTTCTTCCGGCACTTTCCGAAACTCATCGAAGCCGGCCACGTGTATGTCGCGAAGCCGCCATTGTTCCGGGTCGATGCACCCGCGCGCGGCAAGAAACCGGCGTCCAAGGTCTATGCTCTGGACGAAGGCGAACTGACCGCCACGCTCGACAAGCTCCGCAAGGACGGCGTGCGCGAAGGCGCCTGGAGCATCAGCCGCTTCAAGGGCCTGGGCGAAATGAGCGCGGAACAATTGTGGGAAACCACGCTCAATCCCGACACCCGGCGCCTGATGCAGGTCCAATTGGGCCGCTTCGATTTCACGTCCACCCAGGGCGAAATCACCAAGCTGATGGGCAAGGGCGAAGCGGCGGCGCGGCGCGAGCTCATGGAGTTGCGCGCCGATGACGTCGATATCGACGTCTGATTTCTCCTTCTCCTCCACCACAACGCATGTCGGTTCTCAAGCGCTTGTTGCCATCGGTCGTCCTGTTGCTCGGCATGCAACTGGCGCCGGCGCACGCCACCGACATCTACGGCTACATCGACAGCAAGGGCAACGCGCACTTCGCTTCCGAGAAGCTCGACGAGCGCTATCAGATCTTCTTTCGCGGCGGCCAGAGCTTCGACACGGCCAAGGGCCTCGGTCCGCTCGGCCGTGGCGTGGGCAAGCTCGACGGCAAGGTGCCGCCGGCCTCGCAGAGCCTGCTGGCCATGTTCGAGGCCTCACCGAGCTACAAGACCGCCAAGTCGGCGCTGCGCGATGCGGCGAGCAGGCACGCAATCGACTACGAGCTGCTGCAGGCGCTGGTGGCCACCGAGTCGGGCTTCGATGCGCAGGCCGTCTCGCCCAAGGGCGCGATGGGCCTGATGCAGCTCATGCCCGCCACCGCGCAGCGCTATGGCGTCTCGGCGGACAAGCGCGCGAGCATCGAGAAGAAGCTGTTCGACCCGCGCATCAACATCGCCGCCGGCTCGCGCTACCTGCGCGACCTTATCGCGATGTTCCCGGGCCAGATCGAGCTTGCGCTGGCTGCCTACAACGCGGGCGAGGGCGCGGTGCAGCGGGCGGGCAACAAGATCCCGAACTACAAGGAAACGCAGAACTACGTGCAGACGGTGCTGCAGCTGTATGCGTACCTCAAGCCTTCGGTTGCCTCGGGCAGTGGAAGCAGCGCTGCGCGCGGCGGCAAGGCGCCCGGGCGCATCCGCATGGAGCTGACCGTGCCGCAGGGCGGCGCGCTCGGCCGCGGCAACATGCCGTCGGATTCGCAGCGAAACATGCCAGCCATGCCTGACATCCCCGAGCCTTCTCCTCCGGCCGTGCCGACGGGCGCGGCCGAGGCGCCAGGGATGCCCTTGTCCTGAGACCATGTGCTGAGCGCGCAGCCAGCAACAACAAAAGTTTTTCTCACCAGCTCTTTCATGGATTCCCAACCTCCGCTCGATCTCCAGGGTCCCACCGACGGCGACACGACGCTGACCCTCGCCGACTATGCCCAGACCGCCTACCTCGAATACGCGCTGAGCGTGGTCAAGGGGCGCGCGCTGCCCGACGTGTCCGATGGCCAGAAGCCGGTGCAGCGCCGCATCCTGTATTCGATGTCGCGCATGGGCCTGGGCTTCGGCGGCACCAACGGCACCGTGGGCGCCAAGCCGGTGAAGAGCGCGCGCGTGGTCGGCGACGTGCTCGGCCGCTTCCACCCGCACAGCGACCAGGCCGCGTACGACGCGCTGGTGCGCATGGCGCAAGACTTTTCGCAGCGCTATCCGCTGGTCGACGGCCAGGGCAACTTCGGCAGTCGCGACGGCGACGGCGCAGCCGCCATGCGCTACACCGAAGCGCGCCTGGCGCGCATCACCAGCCTGCTGCTCGACGAGATCGACGAAGGCACGGTCGACTTCATTCCCAACTACGACGGCAGCACCGAAGAGCCGCGACTGCTGCCCGCGCGGCTGCCGTTCACGCTGCTCAATGGCGCGAGCGGCATCGCGGTCGGCCTGGCCACCGAGATCCCGAGTCACAACCTGCGCGAGAT
>CAJYQC010000231.1 GCA_913776885.1 uncultured Variovorax sp. | reverse complement strand
GACGGCACCATGGCCCGCCTGCCCGACCTGCAGGTGTTCGCGGCCGAGCACGGCCTGAAGATCGGCACCATCGCCGCGCTCATCGAGCACCGCAGCCGCGTCGAGTCGCTGGTCGAGAAGGTGGGCTGCCGCGAGATCCAGACCGCCTGGGGCAGTTTCACCGCCCACGCCTTCGTCGACAAGCCCAGCCGCGGCGTGCACCTCGCGCTGGTTCGCGGCACGTGGGCGCCCGAAGAGACGGTGTCGGTGCGCGTGCACGAGCCGCTTTCGGTGCTCGACGCGCTCGAGATCAACCGATCGCTGCACTCCTGGAGCCTGGACGCCAGCCTCTCGCACATCGCGAACGAGGACAAGGGCGTGGCCGTGCTGCTGAACTGCGGCGAAACCGCGAGCGAGCTGCTCGCGCAGTTCGACGGCACCGCGCGCCCCGCGCAGGCCCCCGAGCGCGGCCGCATGGACCTGCGCAGCTACGGCATCGGCGCGCAGATCCTGCGCGAATGCGGCGTGCACAAGATGAACCTGCTGGGCACGCCGCGTCGCATGCCCAGCATGGCAGCGGGCTACGGCCTCGAGATCGCCGGCTACCTCACGAAAGACTGAAGACCATGCAAGGTGCAAACAAGGGAGCGGAATCGAAGCCGCTGAACGGAAAGGGCCTGCGCATCGGCATCGTGCAGGCGCGCTTCAACGCCGACATCACCGACGCGCTGGCCTCGGCCTGCCTCTCGGAGCTCGAAGCGCTGGGCGTGGCCGCCAACGACATCCACCATGTGCAGGTGCCGGGCGCGCTCGAAGTGCCCGTGGCGCTGCAGGCGCTCGCCGAGCGCGGCGGCTACCACGCCCTGGTGGCGCTGGGCTGCATCATCCGCGGCGAGACCTACCACTTCGAACTCGTGGCCAACGAATCGGGCGCGAGCGTGAGCCGCGTGGCGCTCGACTACCGCCTGCCCATCGCCAACGCGATCCTCACCACCGAAAACCTCGAGCAGGCCGTCGCCAGCCAGACCGACAAGGGCCGCGACGCTGCCCGCGTGGCTGTCGAGATGGCGCAACTGCTGGCCACCCTTTCATGACCGAAGACAGCTCCAAGTCCCTCAAGGCCCTGAAGGCCACCGGTGAAAAGCCCAAGCAGTCGCGCGTGGGCCTCACCAGCACCGGCGCGCGCAAGGCGTCGGCCAAGTCGAACCGCACCCGTGCGCGCGAGTTCGCACTGCAGGCGCTCTACCAGCATCTGGTGGGCCGCAACGACCCGACCGACATCGACCACTTCACGCGCGACCTCGCGGGCTTCCACAAGGCCGACGCGCTCCACTATGACGCGCTTCTGCACGGCTCCATCGAAGGCGCCGAGCAGCTCGACGCGCTGATCCGCCCGCTGCTGGACCGCAAGTTCGAAGAGATCTCGCCGATCGAACACGCAGTGATGTGGATCGGCGTCTACGAGTTCCAGAACTGCCCCGACGTGCCGTGGCGCGTGGTGCTCAACGAGTGCATCGAGCTCGCCAAGGAATTCGGCGGCACCGACGGCCACAAGTACGTGAATGCCGTGCTCAACGGCCTGGCGCCTCAGCTTCGCCCGCTCGAGGTCGAAGCCGACCGGGCTTCCGGAAAAGCAAGGGCATGAGCGGCACCGCTTGGCCGATCGAAGGCGCGCAGCGCCGCAACCCGGGGGTGCGATGAAAATTTCCACGCGCGCGCAGCGCATCGAGCCCTTCTACGTGATGGAAGTGGCCAAGGCCGCGGGAGTGCTCGCCCGCGAGGTCGCTCACACCGACCGGCCGATGATCTTCCTGAACATCGGCGAGCCTGACTTCACCGCGCCGCCGCTGGTCCAGGAAGCCGCAGCCCGCGCGGTGCGGGCCGGCGCCACGCAGTACACGCAGGCCACCGGCCTCGACCATCTTCGCGAACGCATCAGCGCCTGGTACCGCCAGCGCTTCAACGTGGACGTGCCGGCGCGCCGCATCGTCGTCACCGCAGGTGCCTCCGCCGCGCTGCAGCTGGCCTGCCTGGCGCTGATCGAGTCGGGCGACGAGATCCTGATGCCCGACCCGAGCTATCCGTGCAACCGCCACTTCGTGAGCGCTGCCGAGGGCAAGGCGGTGCTGCTGCCGACCACGGCCGAGGAGCGCTTCCAGCTCACGGCCGCCAAGGTCGAGGACGCCTGGACCGACAGGACGCGCGGCGTGCTGCTGGCATCGCCCTCGAACCCCACGGGCACCTCGATCGCGCCCGACGAGCTGCGCCGCATCCACGAGGTGGTGTCCAAGCGCGGCGGCATCACGCTGATCGACGAGATCTATCTCGGCCTGTCCTACGACGACGCCTTCGGGCAGACCGCGCTGGCCATCGACGAGAACGTCATCAGCATCAACAGCTTCAGCAAGTACTTCAACATGACCGGCTGGCGCCTGGGCTGGCTGGTGGTGCCCGAAGTGCTGGTGCCCGTGGTCGAGCGGCTGGCGCAGAACCTCTTCATCTGCGCGAGCACCGTGTCGCAGTACGCGGCGCTGGCCTGCTTCGAGGACGAGAGCATCGCCGAGTACGAACGCCGCCGCGCCGAATTCAAGGCGCGCCGCGACTGGTTCATTCCGCAGCTCAATGCGCTGGGCCTGAACGTGCCCGTGGTTCCCGACGGCGCCTTCTACGCCTGGGCCGACTGCACGTCCTTCGCCGAGAAGCTCGGCATCTCGGGCAGCTGGGACTTCGCCTTCGAGACCATGAAGCGCGCGCACGTCGCCGTCACGCCCGGTCGCGACTTCGGCACCGCCGAGACCGCGAAGTTCGTCCGCTTCTCCACTGCCAGCTCGATGGCTCACCTGCAGGAATCCATCGAGCGCCTGCGCGAGATGGCAGAGAACCGGGCGCGATGAGCTACGCGTTTCCGATCCGCGTCTACTGGGAAGACACCGACGCCGGCGGCATCGTGTTCTACGCCAACTACCTGAAGTTCATGGAGCGCGGCCGCACCGAGTGGCTGCGCTCGCTGGGCGTGCAGCAGCGCAAGCTGCGCGACGAAACCGGCGGACAGTTCGTGGTGAGCGAGACCCAGCTCAAATACCATCGGCCCTCGCGGCTGGACGACGAGCTGCTCGTGACTGCCGAACTTCGACAGTTGGGAACCGCCTCGTTGATAATCGGACAGCGCGTGCTATCGAAAACAGAGCAGGAACGAACGGGAGCCTCCGAACCCGTCCTGCTGTGCGAAGGCACGATCCGCATCGGATGGGTGGACGCCGCCACGCTGCGGCCCGCACGCATCCCGAAACAGGTGACGGGAACCCTCGAGCGCTACAGCGGCTCCATGACTCAAACTTTCAAGCCATGAACCAAGACCTTTCCATCATCAATCTCCTGCTCCATGCGAGCTTCGTGGTCCAACTGGTGGTGGCACTGCTCGTGATCGTCTCGATCGCCAGCTGGGCCGCGATCATCCGCAAGTACTTCGCGCTGCGTCGCATGCGCGCCCTCAACGAGGACTTCGAGCGTGAGTTCTGGTCGGGCACCAGCCTCAACGAACTGTTCGCCTCGGCCGCGCAGAACGCCAAGTTCGCCGGCCCCATGGAACGCATCTTCGCCTCGGGCATGCGCGAGTACCAGAAGCTGCGCGAGCGCCACGTCACCGACGCAGGCACCCTGCTCGACGGCGCCCGCCGCGCGATGCGCGCGAGCTTCCAGCGCGAACTGGACGCAGCCGAGCAGAACCTCTCGTTCCTGGCGACCGTCGGCTCCGTCTCACCGTACGTCGGCCTGTTCGGCACGGTCTGGGGCATCATGCACGCCTTCACCGGCCTGGCCGCGCTGGCGCAGGTGACGCTTGCCACCGTGGCCCCCGGCATCGCCGAGGCGCTGGTGGCCACGGCCATCGGCCTGTTCGCCGCCATCCCGGCGGTCGTGGGCTACAACCGCTTCGCCCGCGAGATCGACAAGATCGCCATCGCCCTCGAGACCTACATCGAGGAGTTCTCCAACATCCTGCAGCGCAACCTGTCGGCCAATCCGAACGCCGGCGCTGCATCGTCGGTGGCTCCGGCCAACCGCTGAACGGAGGCGCAGCCCATGCCCGCCGTTTCATCCCGGGGCCGCGGCCGCCGCACGATCAACGAGATCAACATGGTCCCGTTCATCGACGTGATGCTGGTGCTGCTGATCATCTTCATGGTCACTGCGCCGCTCATCACGCCGAGCGTGATCAACCTGCCCTCGGTCGACCGCGCCAACAAGCAGCCCGACAAGCCCATCGAGATCGTCATCAAGAGCGAAGACGAAGTGCAGATCAAGAAGGACCCATCCACCGGCACGGGCGGCACCTCGATCCCCATGACCCAGATCGGCTCGGCCGCCAAGCAGGCCCAGGGCGGCGACGATCAGCGCCCGGTGGTCATCAGCGCCGACAAGTCGGTGAAGTACGAGACCGTCGTGAAGGCGATGAACGAGCTCAAGAAGAATCGCATCGAGCGCGTGGGCCTGTCGGTCACGACCACGGGCGGCAAGTAAGGCATGTCGCTCGCACTGGATCGCCCCGAGTTCGCACCGCCGCCGCAGCGCGGCACCGGGCGTGCGCTGGTACTGGCGCTCATCGCGCACGGCCTGCTGATCGCGGCGCTGACGTGGGGCGTGCGCTGGCGCAGCGACGCCGACGAAGGTGCTGTCGATGCCGAGCTGTGGTCATCCACGGTGCAGCAGGCTGCGCCCCGCCTGCAGGCACCGGTGGCGCCCGCACCGGTTCCCGCGCCGCCGCCCCCTGCTCCTGCGCCGCCGCCGCGTCCCCCGGTGGCGAAGGCGCCCGAGCCCGCGCCCGCACCCAAGGCTCCCGACATCGCCCTCGAGCGCGAGAAGAAGCTCAAGGAGCAGAAGGAACAGCAGGAGCGCGAGCTCGAACGCCAGCAGCAACAGCAGCAGAAGAAGAAAGAGCTGGAAGCCAGGCAGCGCGCCGAGGAAGAAGCACAGCGCAAGAAGGAACAGCAGCAGAAACTGGCCGAGCAGAAGAAGCAGCAGGAAGCCGAAGCCAAGCAGGCCGAGCAGAAGAAGGCCGAGGCCGCAGCCAAGCAGGCAGCCGCTGACCGCGCCGCGACGCTCAAGCGCATGCAGGGCCTGGCAGGCGCCAGCGGCGCAGACGATTCGAAGGGCACGGCCCAGCGGTCGTCGGGACCGTCGAGTGGCTATGCGGGACGCATCGCGGCCGCGGTGCGCCCGAACATCACCTTCCCGGATGCCGACACCGTGAACGGCAACCCGGCGGCCGAGTTCGAGGTGAGCCTGGCGCCCGACGGCACCATCGTCGGCGTGAAGCTCAGCAAGTCGAGCGGCCTGCCTGGCTGGGACGACGCTGCCGAGCGCGGCCTGCGCAAGACCGACAAGCTGCCGCGCGACACCGACGGGCGAATCTTCCCGTCGCTGATCGTCACGCTGCGGCCCAAGCGCTGATCTCCAGGCGCGGCCTAACGGGCAGCTAAGAAAACGGGGCCCTTCCGGGTGACTTTCAAGTCACCCGGAACTCGATAATCAGGGCTCATGACCCCCAACGGCCGCATCCGCTACGGCAGCAGTCCCCTGCTCGCCAGCCCCACTCCCGTGTGGCGCAGCAAGTTCATCGTGGCCAGTGTCGCCTTCGGCTTCGTGCTGCTGGCAGGACGCGCCGCCTACATCCAGATCTTCGCCAACGACTTCTTCCAGCACCAGGGCGAGGTGCGCTACCAGCGCACGCTGGAGCTGCCAGCCAACCGCGGCCGCATCCTCGACCGGCACGGGCTGATCCTGGCATCGGACATCCCCGCTCCCAGCATCTGGGCCATTCCCGAGGACATCGAACGCAACGACCCCGCCACGCAGGAAAAGCTGAAGCAGGCCGCCAGGCTGCTCGGCATGCCGCAGAAGGAGCTCGACAAGAAGCTGGAGGACGAGGACAAGAGCTTCGTCTGGATCAAGCGCCAGGTCGACGCGCCCATCGCCAAGCAGGTCGCCGCGCTCGACATCAAGGGCATCTACCTGCGCCGCGACTACCGGCGCCAGTACCCCGAGGGCGAGGCGGCGGCGCACCTGGCGGGCTTCACCAACGTGGAAGACGTGGGCCAGGAAGGCATCGAGCTCGCCTTCGACCACGACCTGGCCGGCAAGGCCGGCTCGCGCCACGTGCTGAAGGACCGGCTGGGCCACATCATCGAGGACACGGAAGACCAGGTGCCGCCCACGCCGGGACACGACATCCAGCTGAGCATCGACGACCAGGTGCAGTTCGTGGCGTACGAGAAGATCCGCGACGCCGTGGTCGCCAACAAGGCGCGCGCCGGCAGCGTGGTGGTGGTCGACGCACAGACCGGCGAGCTGCTGGCCATGGCCAACTACCCGAGCTACGACCCGAACGACCGTCGCAGTCTCACCGGCGAGCAGCTGCGCAACCGCGCGATGACCGACGTGTTCGAGCCGGGCTCGACGATGAAGCCCATCACCGTCGCCACCGCGCTGCAGTTGGGCCGCGTCACGCCCAAGACCATCATCGACACCAACCCGGGGCGCATCACCGTCTCGGGCGCGACCATCCACGACGACGAGAACTTCGGCGTGCTCACGGTCGAGGGCGTGATCCAGAAGTCGAGCAACGTGGGCGCCACCAAGATCTCGCAGCGCATGTCGGCGCAGGAGATGTGGAATTCGCTCACTGCCGTTGGCATCGGCCAGAAGCCGCAGACCGCGTTCCCCGGCGCGGTGACCGGCAGGCTGCGCCCGTGGAAGTCATGGCGCCCGATCGAGCAGGCCACCATGTCCTACGGCTACGGGCTGTCGGCCTCGCTCTTCCAGATCGCGCACGCCTACACGGCCTTCGCGCACGACGGCGAGGTGATTCCCATCAGCCTGCTGAAGAACCACGGCGAGGATCCGCCCGGCGTGCGGGTGTTCACGCCGCTGGTGGCCAGCGAGGTGCGCCAGATGATGCACATGGCGGCCGCGCCCGGCGGCACGGCGCCGCTCGCGCAGACCGAGGGCTACTCGGTCGGCGGCAAGACCGGCACCGCGCACAAGCAGGTCGGCAAGGGCTACGCGAGCAACAAGTACCGCGCCTGGTACACGGGCATGTCGCCCATCGACAAGCCGCGCATCATCGTCGCGGTGATGGTCGACGAGCCCAGCGCCGGCAAGTACTTCGGCGGGCTGGTTGCCGCGCCGGTGTTCAGCCAGGTGGTGCAGCAGACGCTGCGCATCATGAACGTGGTGCCCGACCTCGCCGTGACGCCGATGGCGCACTGAGGCCGCCTGGCCGGGACCGGGCTCAGCGCAGCACGCTGAGCCGCTTCACGTCGAGCTCGACCTTGCTGCCGATCAGGTCCTTGTCGAACTCGCCCGTGA
>CAJYQC010000230.1 GCA_913776885.1 uncultured Variovorax sp. | reverse complement strand
CGCGCAGCGACCATCCGGATCCGGTGCGCGAGCTGGAATCGCCCGACACAGGGGTGCTCGGCGCCATTCACGCGCACATGCTCGCGAGCAGCACGGCGGGCGCGGCGGACGACCAGGCCTTCTCCATCGAGTTCGAAGGCAACCGCTACATGGTGCAGACCTCGCACCTGCCGCACACCCGGTGGCAGCTCGTGAGCTGGGAGCCCGAGGAGCAGCTTCTCGGCGGCCTGCAGCGCTCGGTGCTCTGGTCGCTGCTGCTGACGGGAAGCTTCCTGGCGCTTTCGCTCTTCATCTCGCTGCGTCTGTCGAAGCTGGTGACCGGGCCGATCGAGAACCTCTCGCGCGCCGCACGCCGCATCGGCCGGCTGGAGCTCGACGACCTGCCGCTGGAACCGAGCCGCGTGCTCGAGGTGCAGCATCTGAACCAGGCGCTGGACGAGTCGGCGCGCAGCCTCAAGGCCTTCAGCAAGTTCGTGCCGGTGGACATCATCCGGCAGCTCGTGGCCGAAGGGCACGCGCTGGCCCCTGGCGGATCGCCGCGGCGCATCACCGCGATGTTCACCGACGTGGAGGGCTTCACCAGCATCTCCGAGTCGATGCCGGCCGACCTGCTCGTGCGGCAGCTCACCGAGTACTTCAACCTCGCCGCAGGCATCTTCGCGCGGCACGGCGGCGTGATCGACAAGTTCATGGGCGACGGCATCATGGTGCTGTGGGGCGCCCCCAACGAACTCGAGGACGCCGAGTACCGCGCCTGCCTCGCGGCGATCGAGCTGCACGCCGAGATGAACGCGCTCAACGAGAAATGGCGCGCCGAGGGCCTGCAGGAGTTCCGAACGCGCGTGGGCATCCACACCGGCCATGTCATCGCCGGGGTGCTCGGCTCCAGCGACCGCCTTTCCTACACCGCCATCGGCGATGCGATCAACGCGGCGAGCCGCATCGAGGGCGCCAACAAGGAGCTGGGCACGCGAACGCTGATCTCCGAAGCCACCTTCGAAGGACTGGGTGGCCGTCTTGCCACGCGCCGCATCGAGGAGCTCGCCGAGCTGCGCGGCCGCCAGACGCGCATGGCGCTGTACGAGGTGCTTGGGCCTAAGCCTTCCTGATCCGGCGCGCGAATGCTTCGAGACCGTCGACGGTGATCTGGATGTGCCGCTCGAAGCTGCTGTCCAGCGGCACCGTGGTGCCGTTGTCCCAGCGCAGGATGAAGGCCTTGTTGGCCAGTTCCGCGAGGTTGCGCGTGAGCACCGGGTGGTCGAGCGGGCGGATCGTGTGCACGCGCTCGCGCAGTTCCTCGGCCCAGGCCTGGGTGTTGTCGGCGGGCAGGGGCGAGAACTCCATCGTCAGGAAGCCCAGCATCGCGGCGACCACGCAGTTGTAGGCCTCCAGCAGCGATTGATCTTCGAAGCCGGCGTCCGTCAGCGCGGCCAGGATGCCTTCGACCAGCTCCATCGGCAGGCTGCCGTTGGAGACCAGCTGCGCGCCCAGCAGCTGCGCCACATTCGGATGCCGGCGCACTGCGGCGCGGCAGCGGCGGAACAGCTCCGCGATCCAGTCCTGCCAGATGAGCTTGCCCGGCGGCGGCGCGACCTCTGCCATGACGAGTGCGGCCACCTCGGCCAGCAGCGCCTCGCGCGTGCTCACGTGCCAGTGCACCGTGGCCGGGTAGACGTCGAGCCGTGCCGCCACCTCGCGCATGCTGAATGCGCCGAGGCCGAATTCGTCGATCTGCGCCAGCGCCTCTTCGGCGATGCGCTGCCTGCTCAGGCCGCCACCGCCGGAGGGCCGGCCGGCAGTGCGGGGTTTCTGGGGCTTGGGGGACGGGGTCTTCGTCATGGTCGCGGCCATTGTGCGGCAGTCCTGTTGACTGTATAAACAAAATAAATTGAGCATCGATCAATAAATCGCGCTGCATGCGAAGGGCGCGCCACCCCCGAAGGACATCGCTATGGCCCGTACAGACATCGACCAGGCCCTCGCAGCCGCGCACCTGCGCTTCACCGAAGGCAACCCCGCCAGCCTGCGCCAGTTCGAGGAACAGGCGCGCTACATGCCCGGTGCCAACAGCCGATCGGTGCTGTTCTATGCGCCGTTCCCGCTGACCATCGCGAGAGGCGAGGGCGCCGCGCTGTGGGACGCCGATGGCCATCGGTATGCCGACTTCATCGCCGAGTACACAGCCGGCGTCTACGGCCATTCGGCGCCAGAGATCCGCGAGGCCGTCGCCGAGGCGATGGACGGCGGCATCAACCTCACGGGGCACAACCTGCTCGAAGGCCGGCTCGCCAGGCTCATCTGCGAGCGCTTTCCGCAGATCGAGCAGCTTCGCTTCACCAATTCCGGCACCGAGGCGAACCTGATGGCGCTGACGGCGGCGCTGCACTACACCGGCAGGCGCAAGATCGTCGTGTTCACCGGCGGCTATCACGGCGGCGTGCTGGGCTTCGGCGCCAAGCCGCTGCCGACGACCGTGCCCTTCGACTTCCTCGTGCTGCCCTACAACGACGAGCACGCCGCACGCGAGCAGATCGACAGGCACGGCCCCGGGATCGCAGCCATCCTGCTGGAGCCGATGCAGGGCGCGAGCGGCTGCATTCCGGGCCGGCTGGAGTTCCTGCAGGCGGTGCGCGAATCGGCCACGCGCGTGGGGGCGCTGCTGATCTTCGACGAGGTGATGACTTCGCGGCTCGCGCCGCACGGGCTGGCGAACAAGCTGGGCATCCGGTCCGACCTGACCACGCTGGGCAAGTACATCGGCGGCGGCATGTCCTTCGGCGCCTTCGGCGGCCGTGCGGACGTGATGGCGCTGTTCGATCCGCGCACCGGGCCGCTGGCCCACTCCGGCACCTTCAACAACAACGTGATGACCATGGCGGCCGGCCACGCGGGGCTCACGAAGCTGTTCACGCCGGAAGCCGCGGGCGCGCTGGCAGCGCGTGGCGATGCGATGCGCCAGCGGCTGAACGCACTGTGCGCCGGGGAGGGCGTCGCGATGCAATTCACCGGCATCGGCTCGCTGATGAACGCGCATTTCGTGGGCGGTGAGGTGCGCAGCGCCGACGATCTTGCGCCTGTGGATGCCCGGCTGCGCCAGCTGCTTTTCTTACACCTGCTCAGCGAGGGCATCTACGCCTCGCCGCGCGGCTTCGTGGTGCTGTCGCTGCCGCTGAGCGATGCGGACATCGATCGCTACGTCGCCTCCATCGGCAGTTTCATCAGCGAATACGGCGCGCTGCTGCCCAGCGCCGCGAACTAGCTAGCGGGAGCCGGCCACGCCCAGCAGCTCGTGCAGGCGAGTGCTGGTGGTCGTGTACTGAAGAGGCACGGCCTTGCCGGGGAACACGATCGCCGTGGCGCCCCAGGCGGCCAGCGTGGCCTCGTGGAAGCCGCAGACGATGAGCTTCTTCTTGCCCGGGTAGGTGTTGATGTCACCGACCGCGAAAACGCCGCGTTCGCGGGTTTCGTACTTCTCGGTGTCCACAGGCACCTGCTTGCGCTCGAGCTCGAAGCCCCAGTCGGCGATGGGGCCCAGGCGCGGCGAGATGCCCAGGCAAGCGACCAGCGCGTCCAGCGGCAGCGCCAGCGTGCTCGCGTCGGGCGTGGTGATCTGCAACTGCTTGCCATCGAAGGCGGTGGGCTGACCGACCTTGAACGCCAGCTTGCCCTCGGCCACGAGGGTGCGCATGGCTTCGACCGTGGCTTCCCGGGCCTGGAAGCCGTCGCGCCGATGCACCAGCGTGACCTCCTTCGCAATCGCCGTGAGCGCGATGGCGGTTTCGAGCGCGATGTCGTCGCCGCCGTTGACCACCACCGTCTGCCCGGCGAACCGGTCCAGCGAATCGGGGTGATAGAAGAGCGAGGAGCCCTCGTAGTGCGCGATGCCTTCGACCGCGATGCGCTTGGGCACGAAGGCGCCGACGCCCGCCGCGATGAACACCGTCTTGGCAAGGAATGCCTTGCCCGCCGACGTGGTGAGCAGCAGCCGCCCATCGGCCTCGCGCGCCAGCGTGGAAACCTGTTCGCCGAAATGGAAATGCGGCTTGAACGGCGCCACCTGCTGCAGCAGCGACTGCGCCAGGTCACGCCCGCTGGTCATGGGCGTGCCGGGGATGTCGTAGATGGGCTTGTCGGGATACAGCGCAACGCACTGG
>CAJYQC010000229.1 GCA_913776885.1 uncultured Variovorax sp. | reverse complement strand
CCCTGGTGGGGCCGGTCGATGCAGAGGGCACAGGCCTGTGGGCATGCACCGCCCTGGGCTCGCGCGGCCTGAGCTTCGCGGCCCTGTGCGCCGAGCTGCTCGCCGCGCAGTGGCACGCCGAGCCCTTGCCGCTGCCGGCAGCGCTGGCCAAGGCGCTGGGCACGCAGAGGCTGTGAATCGCCTGCCTGACGCACTTGCGCCGCGCGCAGGCATCAAAATGCGTCGCATGGCCATCCAGTACGACATCCGGCACACCACC
This sequence comes from uncultured Variovorax sp., assembly GCA_913776885.1. GTDB lineage: Bacteria > Pseudomonadota > Gammaproteobacteria > Burkholderiales > Burkholderiaceae_C > Variovorax. The sequence continues at coordinate 2,607 of CAJYQC010000229.1, read as the reverse complement.
GTCTACCGCTACCGCGAACCGGTCAGCTTCGGGCTGCACCGCGTGATGTTCCGTCCGCGCGACAGCCACGACCTGCGCGTGCTGGCCACCGACCTGCAGGTGAGCCCGGAGGCGAACACGCGGCTCATCCAGGATCCCAACTCCAACTCGGTCGCGCTGGTGCAGCCGCTGGGCGAAGCCACCGAGCTGCGCATCGTGTGCTGCTTCACCATCGAGCACGTGCCGCCCTCTCAGCGCGACCTGTTCACGCTCGAGCCGTCGGCCGAGTTCCTGCCTTTCGCCTACCCGGTGGAGGAGCGCCTCGACCTCGAGCCCTACCTGCGCCCGCACCACGACGACGACGGGCAGGGCACCCTGATCCGCTGGGCCCACCAGTTCCTTCGCAGCGACAAGCCCAACAGCACGCGCGAGGTGCTCACGCGCATGAACGCGCACATCGGCCAGAGCTTCGAATACAAGGCGCGCGACGAGGAAGGCACGCAGACGCCGCTGGAGACGCTGGCGCTGGGCAGCGGCAGCTGCCGCGACTACGCGCTGCTGATGATGGAGGCCACGCGCCGCCTGGGCATCGCCACCCGCTTCGTGTCGGGCTACCTCTACGACGCAGCGCTCGACACCGCCGCGCAGATGCAGGACGAGCAAGCCTCGATGACCGGCGCCGGCACCACGCACGCCTGGCTGCAGGCCTACCTGCCGGGCGTCGGCTGGCTGGCGTTCGACCCGACCAACAACCTCATGGGCAGCGGCCAGCTGATCCGCGTGGGCGTGGCGCGCGACCCATCGCTGGCGGCGCCGATCTCGGGCAGCTGGTTCGGCGAACCCGAGGCCTATGAAGGCCTGGAAGCCACGGTGGTCGTCACGCGCCGCGAAGGCTGACGGCCGCGGCAGCTCGAACAGGCTGTCGCGCAAGTGATAGCCGCTGCGGGAAATCCCCCACGGGCGCCCTGCCCATCGCCTCTACGCTGCGCCGCCGGCCAGCGAAATAGAACGGTCGTTCTCTGCGGCCGCGGTTGCAGCGCCGCGCCGGTCTCATCTATTCCTAGAACCTCACACCGGAGAGAGACAGCCCCATGCATTCAGCGCGCCTGACACTCATTGCCCTGGCAGCCAGCCTTGCCGTCGCCTCGTGCGGCGGCGGAGGCGGCGGCTCAAACGGATTCACCCTCCTGCCTCCCGCGCCAGCTCCAGCGCCCGCGCCCACCCCGCCGGCACCTCCGCCCCCGGCACCCGCACCCGCGCCGGAGGAGACACGCCTGCAGGACAGCCGCAACTCCTTCGCGCCAGCAGATCCCTCGGCCACCACCTTCGCCGCGCTCGCTGCCGATGCGGGCGACACCGTCGACAACAGCACCACCAGCCGCTGGGCCGGCATGCTGGGTGGCGCCCAGTACCACGTCGAGGTGCCCGCCAACTGGAACGGCAAGCTCGTGATGTACGCACACGGCTATGCCGGCGAAGGCAACGTGCTGACCGTGGGCACGCCGACGATCCGCCGCTACCTGATCCAGAACGGCTACGCCTGGGCCGCCTCCAGCTACAGCAAGAACTTCTACGACGTGCGCGCCGGCGTGGAGGACACCAACGCGCTCGCCCTGCAGTTCAACGCCATCGCCAAGGCCAACGGCCGCGAGCTGGCAGCGCCTTCGAAGATCTTCATCACCGGCCACTCCATGGGCGGCCACATCACGGCGGCCGCCATCGAAGACGAAACCTTCGCCACCGCCAACCACAAGGTGAAGTACAACGGCGCAGTGCCGATGTGCGGTGTGGTGGGCGACACCGAGCTGTTCGACTACTTCGCCGCCGCACAGGTGGCGGCACAGGCGATGGCCGGCAACGCCGCCTACCCGACGCCGAAGTGGGCCGACATCGGCGCGCAGGTCACGGCCACGCTCTTCTCGACCTTCACGAGCTCGGACATCGCGCCGAACGGCGCCACCGGCCTGGCCTACGCCTCGGTGCTGCAGAACCTGACCGGCGGCCCGCGGCCGCTGTTCCAGTTCGCGCTGGGCAAAGGCCGCTCGTTCCAGGCGGTCTGGGGCGTGTTCGGAAGCGACGGCACGGTCAACGGCATCCTCAACAAGAGCACGCTGGACACCAACCGCTTCACCTACAAGATCGACGGCGACACCACCGCCTCCGACCAGCTCAACGCGAGCGCGCAGAAGCTCACCGCCGCGCCGGATGCCAACCGCCTGCGCACCGACGGGCTGCGCTGGATTCCCAAGGCCAACGGCGAGTTCAAGATCCCGGTGGTCACGCTGCATACGCTCGGCGACCTGTACGTACCCTTCAGCATGGAGCAGATCTACAACAAGCGCGTGGCGGCCAAGGGCAACAGCCAGTGGCTGGTGCAGCGCGCCATCCGCGGCATCACCCACTGCGACTTCACGATCAAGGAGCAGGAAGATGCCTTCGCGGCCATGCTCGCCTGGGAGCAGGACAACACCGCCAAACCCGATGGCGACGACGTGGTCAACCCATCCACGATTGCAGGCTCGCAGTACGGTTGCAAGTTCACCCGCAACGCACAGAGCCCGGACGACAACCCCGACACGATCGGCGTGCGCTCGTTCCTTGCGGCCAACGTCCCCTGCGCGCCCTGAG
>CAJYQC010000228.1 GCA_913776885.1 uncultured Variovorax sp. | reverse complement strand
AGGAATCGGGCGTGCGCATCGTGCCGCCGGCCGTGGCCCGCCGCGGCAGCTACATCGCCAAGGGCGCGATCCTGATGCCCTCTTACGTGAACATCGGCGCCTACGTGCGCGCAGGAGCCCACGGTGGCCCAGGTGTCGACCATGGAGCCTTCGCCCACGTAGGCGCCGATGTTCACGTAAGAGGGCATCAGGATCGCGCCCTTGGCGATGTAGCTGCCGCGGCGGGCCACGGCCGGCGGCACGATGCGCACGCCCGATTCCTTCAGCTCGTTGGCCGACAGGTGCGAGAACTTGGTGGGCACCTTGTCGTAGAAGCCCAGCGAGCCGGCCTGGATCTGCTCGTTGTCCTTCAGGCGGAAGGACAGCAGCACGGCCTTCTTGATCCACTGGTGCACGGTCCACTTGCCCACGCCTTCGCGGGTAGCCACGCGCAGCTTGCCGTTGTTGAGTTCGGTGATGACGTGCTCGACGGCGTCGCGCACTTCGGCCTTGGAGGAAGCGGCCGAGATGTTGGCGCGGTCTTCCCACGCGGCGTCGATGATTTGTTGCAGGTGCTGGGTCATGGAGAGTCTCGGGTGAAAAATGGGTGCAGGGGGCAAGCGAGGCGGATCAGGGGCGGGCGTCCTTGCAGAAGCGCACGATGCGTTGTGCAGCCTCCACGCATTCGGCCGTTTCGGCCACGAGCGCCATGCGGATGCGGCCTCGGCCGGGGTTGACGCTGTGCCCGCCATGGGTCGTCTGGCGCGCCAGATAGCTCCCCGGCAGAACCGTCACATTGTATTGAGCGTACAGGGCGCGAGCGAAGGCTTCGTCGTCGCCGGCCCACACTTCGGGCACGCCGGCCCAGAGGTAGAAGCTGGCATCGGGCAGGCGCACGTCGAGCACCGGCTCCAGCAGCGGCGTGACCGCCGCGAACTTTGCGCGGTACTGAGCGCGGTTGTCGACCACGTGCGACTCGTCGCCCCAGGCCGCGATGCTGGCCCCGGCCACGGCGCCGCTCATGGCGCTGCCGTGGTATGTGCGGTAGAGCAGGAATTTCTTGATGATCGCCGCGTCGCCCGCCACGAAACCGCTGCGCAGGCCCGGCACGTTGCTGCGCTTGGACAGCGAGGTCAGCGCGATCAGGTTGCGGAAGTCGGGCAGCCCGAGCTTCACCGAGGCCTCCAGGCCGCTGAGCGGGGGCTCGTCGCGGAAGTAGATCTCGCTGTAGCACTCGTCGGCGGCGATCACGAAGCCGTGGCGGTCGGAGAGCGCGAAGAGCTTCTGCCACTCGTCCAGCGCCATCACCGCGCCCGTGGGGTTGCCCGGCGAGCAGACGAACACCAGCTGCGTGCGGGCCCAGACGTCTTCAGGCACGCTGTCCCAGTCGACCGCGAAATTGCGCGCGGGCACGCTGGGCACGTAGTACGGCTCGGCGCCGGCGAGCAGGGCCGCGCCCTCGTAGATCTGATAGAACGGATTGGGCGACAGCACCACGGGCTTGGGCGAGGCGGTCGGGTCGACCACGGTCTGGGCCAGCGAGAAGAGCGCCTCGCGCGAGCCGTTGACGGGCAGCACCTGTGTGGCCGGGTCCAGCGAGAGGCTGTATCGGGTCTTGAGCCAGTCGGTGAAGGCGGTGCGCAGTTTCAGGTCGCCGGCGGTGGCGGGGTAGGCGGCCAGCGCACCCAGGCTGGCGCTCAGCGCGTCCTTGATGAAGCCCGGCGTGGCGTGCTTGGGTTCGCCGATGCCCAGGCTGATGGCCGTGAACTCGGGGTTGGGCGTGACGCCCGCGAACAGCTGCTTCAGCCGCTCGAAGGGGTAGGGTTGCAACCGGGAAAGCAGGGGATTCATGGCCGGGATTATCGGTGACAGGTGTTACCGCTCCTGGCGAAGCGGCTGCTCGCGCGGTCCTGCAGCAGGAGCCGTCAGGCGGCGCCGCGGCGATAGAACGCCAGCGAGCCGGCCAGGGCCAGTAGCATGCCGCCGCACGCGCGGTCGATCCAGCGCGTTGCCGACATGGTCAGAAGCCGGATCGCCCGGGCGCCGACGAAGGCGTAGGCCAGCATCACGGCCATGTCCAGCCCCGCGAAGATCAGCGCGATGACGACGTACTGCGGCGCCTGCGCGGCCGAAGGGTCGATGAACTGCGGCAGCAGCGCCGAGCAGAAGATGTAGCCCTTGGGGTTGGTAACCGCCACAAGGAATGACTTGAGGAAGATCCGCCGGCTCTCGCCCGCTGTGGCCGAGGGCGCCGCATCGGCCGCCGGCAGGTGCAAACCACCCCTGGAGCGCAGCATCCGCAGCCCCAGCCAGGCCAGGTAGATCGCGCCGACCCATTTCAGCATCGAGAACCAGAATTCCGACGCGGCCAGCAGCGCGCCCAGGCCCAGGGCGACCGCGCCGACCAGAACGAAATCGGACAGCACCGCCCCGAGCATCCCCGGCAGCGCTCGCCGCACGCCGTGGCGCGAGCCGTTGCTGAGCGCCAGCAGCACCGTCGGCCCGGGCGTGGCGATGGCGGCGAAGGCCACGATGGCGAAGAGCAGGGCGGTGGCGAGCGTCATCGTGGGGTTCTCCTTGGGATCCGGTATCTGCGCGGGTTGCGGCTAGATCTTCTTGACCAGCACCTGGCTCTTGCGGTCCCAGTTGTACTTGCGCTTGCGCGCTTCGGGCAGCCAGTCGGGGTTGACCTGCTGGAAGCCGCGCTTGAGGAACCAGTGCATGGTGCGGGTGGTGAGCACGAAGATGCTCTCCAGGCCCATGGCCTTGGCGCGGTGCTCGATGTGCTTGAGGATGCGCTCGCCGTCGCCCTGCGACTGCGATTGCGGCGACACCGTGAGCGCCGCCATCTCGGCCGTGCGCGCCTCGGGGTACGGGTAGAGCGCTGCGCAGCCGAAGATCACGCCGTCGTGCTCGACCACCGTGTACTGGTGGATGTCGCGCTCGATCTCGGTGCGGTCGCGCTTGACCAGCGTGCCGTCGCGCTCGAAGGGCTCGATCAGCTGCAGGATGCCGCCGATGTCGTCCACCGAGGCTTCGCGCAGGCTCTCGAGCTTCTCGTCGATCACCATCGTGCCGACGCCGTCGTGCACGTACACCTCCAGCAGCAGCGAGCCGTCGAGCGCGAAGGGCAGGATGTGGTTGCGCTCCACGCCGGCCTTGCAGGCCTTCACGCAGTGCTGCAGGTAGAAGGCGGTGTCGGTGGGCTTCTGCGGTGGCGGCAGCGAGGCCAGCAGCTTCTCGGCGGCGTCCAGCGGCAGCTCGGTGTCGATGGGGTTGTCTTCGCTCTCGGGCAGCTCGCTGTCGATGCGGATGCCGGGAATCTCGGTCAGGAAGATCAGCTTGTCGGCCTGCAGCGAGATGGCCACGCTGGTGGCGACTTCTTCCATCGTCAGGTTGAAGGCCTCGCCCGTGGGCGAGAAGCCGAAGGGCGACATCAGCACCATGGCGCCGAAATCCAGCGTGCGGCGAATGCCGGCCGCGTCCACCTTGCGCACCAGGCCCGAATGCTTGAAGTCCACACCGTCGACCACGCCCACCGGCCGCGCGGTGATGAAGTTGCCAGAGATCACCCGCACCGTGGAGCCCGCCATCGGCGTGTTCGGCAGGCCCTGGCTGAACGCGGCTTCGATCTCGTAGCGCAGCTGGCCGGCGGCTTCCTGCGCCGAGTCGAGCGCTACCTCGTCGGTGATGCGGATGCCGTGCGAATACTTCGCCTCGTGCCCCTTGGCCGCGAGCTGTTCATTGACCTGCGGCCTGAAGCCGTGCACCAGCACGATCTTCACGCCCATGCTCTGGATCAGCGCCAGGTCTTGCGCGATGTTCTGAAGTTTGCCCGCCGCGATCGCCTCGCCCGCGAGCCCGACCACGAAAGTCTTACCGCGGTGCGTGTGGATGTAGGGCGCGACCGAGCGGAACCAGGGCACGAAAGTGAAATTGAAGACGGTGGACATGGGGCGTGATTGTGCATTCATGAAAGGCGGCCTGCCTGACTCGATCCGACCCGGGCGGATCGGTCGAGCCAGGCGGGCCGGACGGACGGATCAGGCGATCGCGCGCAGCACCCGGGCCGCGGCAGCGGGCGCCGACGGCGGCTGCCGCGGCGGCCCCTCATGCCGGGCTCGGAAGCCCGCCAGCAGCGCCGCGTAGGCGTCGGTCGCCCCGTGGGCCTCGTCCGAACCCGGAGCGGGCAGCCCCAGCATCGCAGCCAGTTCGGCCGGCGCGATGGAGCCGTCGCGCAGCAGCGCATCGACCACCGCCATCAGCGCCGGCACATGCGCCTCCAGCAGCGCGAGCGCGCGCTCGTGCTCCTGTGCCAGCAGGGCCTCGATCTCGGGGTTGGTGGCCGCCACGTCGGTGTTGACGTTGTCGTCAGGGTCGTTCGCGACGTCGGTGCGGCTCAGCCGCGTGCCGAAGGCGAAGTGGCGAACGTACTGCGCGGCATAGGCGGTCGCCTGCATGAAATCCTGCGTGGCGCCCGAGGTGCAGGCCTGCTCGCCGAACACCAGCCGCTCCGCGGCGCGTCCGGCCAGGCCCGCGCAGATGCGGTCGCGCAGGTTCTCCTTCGACCAGGCCTTGCGCTGCTCGTAGCTGTTGTAGCCGCCCTCGAACGAGGCCACGTTGATCTTGATCTCCTGCGGCGCGCGGCCGAAGAGCAGGCCGTAGGCCACGCCGTGGCCGGCCTCGTGCACCGCGAGCAGGGCGCGGAAGTCCTCGCTCGAACGCTGCTTGAGGCGGCTCAGCTCCAGCGCCACCGGAAACTGGCGGCGCGCCTTGCGGTACTTCGCCGTGATGGCCGACACGCCCGCGTCGAGCGAGAGCCACACCGGCTCGCTGCCGTTCGCGCCTTGCTCCATGGCCCACAGCGCGGCGTTGACCAGCGTGGCGCTCAGGATCGCGTGGATCGACGAGAACAGCGGACGCGTGCCCTGCGCCGGGAACACCGCGTTGGCGTAGATCTGCTCGTACACGCTCGCGTCGAGCACGAAGCGCACGCCGGAGCTTTCCTGGATCTCGCCCACGTAGCGGTCGCAGATCGACAGGATCAGGCGCACGTAGGTCGCGCGGTCGAACGAGGGGTAGATCACGTGGTTGTTGCCCAGGCGCGCGATCTGCTCGGGACGGAAGCGCTCGGTGAGCGCCTTCTTCACGTCGATGACGGAGAGCTTCTTCGTCAGCGCGTGGAAGATGTCGGCGTCGGTGTCGCAGTCCTCCACGCGCTGCGCCGTCTCGACGTACATCTCGTCGAGGTTGCCGCAGACGAACACCAGCAGCTTGCTGTAGTCGGTCTCCCAGCCCTGCTGCGTGTCGCGGAAGGCGCGCAGGCGCGCGTGCACCTCGGCGGGCTTCCAGGCCATGATCTGAAGCAGCGTTTCCGGCAGCTTCAGGCAGCGCTTCACCTCGCGCGCCTCCCAGGGCGACAGGTGCAGCTTGCGCTTCTTGTCGTGCTTCTTCCTGTCGGTGCCGTCGCGGTCCTGCGTGTATTCGGCATAGGCCAGCGACGACTCGATCTCGCCGAGCATCGAGAGCGCCGGCGGCAGGCGGCCGTCGGACAGCAGCGCCCACACGTCCTGGTAGCGCTCGACCTTGGCGTCGTGGCCGCCGCTGTCGACCGTGCGGAAGCGCTGGAACTCGTCCAGCACCAGAATGCCGGGCGTGCCCTCGGCGATGCCCGACTCGGCCAGCATGGCCGAGATGGAGCCGCCGCTGTGATGGCCCGAGCCGTGGCTGAAGCCGTCCATCTGCACTTCGATGAAGCGGTCGTAGAAGCCCAGGTGCTGCGCGAGCCTGCGCACCAGCTGCGTCTTGCCGGTACCGGTGAGGCCCCAGAGGCAGACGATGACCGGGCGGCTGATCAGCTGCGGCAGCACGTACCAGGCGCGGATCGAGTCGATCACGCGATCGATGATGTCGTCGATGCCGAAGAGCTCGGCCTTCAGGGCTTCGGCGACGGTCTGCAGGTGCCGAGTGCGCTCGGCGAGCTCGGCATGCAGTGGGGTTCGGATGTCTTTGGACATGTTTTTCTTCTTGGGTATCTGACAGGAACGGAGGTATGCAGACGCCGCTTCGCCACGAAAGGCGGGCAGGAGGCGGCAGGCTCGACGCTGTGGGAGTCGGTCGCGGCGCTTCGGTCTGCGAAGCGCGCCGACGACGTCGAGGGCGCGGGCTTCAGGCCGGGCGGGGCAACTTGACCCTTCCGAGCGCACGGGGCGCGCGGCTTGCGCAGCGACGGCGCAAGGTGGTGGGGGCAAGGCGGTAGGACATGGACGCGATCGTAGTAGCGGTTTGCAATCGAGTAAAGACTATTTACGGATCGTGTCTCGATCTGGCCGCAATCCGGCCGCGCGCTGTGGATGCCGTGCAACAACCGTGGTGGGCGCCGATAATCGACGGTTTGCCTGCGTGCCGGCTTGATGGCCATTGCGCGCGACCGGCGAGTGCCGCCGCCGACGACGACTGCTTCCTGCCTTGACGACCACCACACCCCTTCGCATCGAGTTCCCCGAATCGCTTCCTGTCTCCAGCAGGCGCGACGAGATCATGGACGCCATCTCGGCGCACCAGGTCGTGATCGTCTGCGGCGAGACGGGCTCGGGCAAGACCACGCAGCTGCCCAAGATCGCCCTCGCGCTGGGCCGCGGCAAGCTCAACGCCGAACCCGGCAAGGGCCGGCTCATCGGCCACACGCAGCCGCGCCGCATCGCCGCGAGCTCGGTGGCCAAGCGCATCGCCGAGGAGCTGAAGACGCCGCTGGGCGACGTGGTCGGCTTCAAGGTGCGCTTCCAGGACCGCCTGTCGCGCGATGCCTCCGTCAAGCTGATGACCGACGGCATCCTGCTGGCCGAGACGCAGACCGATCCGCTGCTGAAGGCCTACGACACGCTCATCATCGACGAGGCCCACGAGCGCTCGCTGAACATCGACTTCCTGCTGGGCTACCTGCGCGAGATCCTGCCGCGCCGGCCCGACCTGAAGATCATCGTGACCTCGGCCACCATCGACGCCGAGCGCTTTGCGCAGCATTTCGCCTCGGCGAAGGGGCCCGCGCCCACCATCTTCGTCTCGGGCCGCACCTATCCGGTGGAGCAGCGCTACCGGCCCTTCGAGGAATCGCGAGAGCACGACCTGAACGACGCCATCGCAGACGCGGTCGACGAGCTCTGGCGCGACCCGCACAACGCGGGCGACATCCTCGTCTTTCTGCCCGGCGAGCGCGAGATCCGCGAAGCGGCCGACCACCTGCGCCGCCACCTGAGCCACCAGCCACTGCTGCGCAATGCCGAGGTGCTGCCGCTCTTCGCGCGGCTTTCGGGGCCCGAGCAGGACCGCATCTTCGACGGCCACACGGGCCGGCGCATCGTGCTGGCCACCAACGTGGCCGAGACTTCCCTCACCGTGCCGGGCATCCGCTACGTGATCGACACCGGCACCGCGCGCGTCAAGCGATACAGCTTCCGCAGCAAGGTCGAGCAGCTGCTGGTCGAGCCGATCAGCCAGGCGGCCGCCAACCAGCGCGCGGGCCGCTGCGGCCGGGTGGCGAACGGCATCTGCATCCGCCTCTACGACGAGAAGGACTTCGAAAGCCGCCCGCGCTTCACCGATCCCGAGATCCTGCGCTCCTCGCTCGCAGGCGTGATCCTGCGCATGAAGTCGCTGCGCCTGGGCGATGTGGCGCGCTTCCCGTTCCTGGAGGCGCCGTCGCCGCGCGCCATCGCCGACGGCTACCAGCTGCTCAACGAACTGGGCGCGGTCGACGACGCCAACGAACTCACGCCCACCGGCGCCGAGCTGTCGAAG
>CAJYQC010000227.1 GCA_913776885.1 uncultured Variovorax sp. | reverse complement strand
TGCAGCACTTGCGTGGTGGTCGCATAGACCTTACGCGTGCCACGGCCCCACCATTCGCGGGTAATCAGTTCCTGGCGCGTCGATCGGGTCTGTTGCTGCGTGCTGGCCAGGGCCTGCAGGCTCTGACGGGTTTCGGTCGCCGTGGTCTTACGTTCCTGCGTGGTCGAGCGGGCGGTTTGCACAGTCGAGGCATAGATCTGCTCGGTGGTCTTCGTCAGCGACTGGGTGCGCTGCGTCGGCTGCGAGGTCGAACGAGACACCACGGAGCTGGTGCGGAAGAATTCCCCGCTGTCGCAGGGCTGGTAGCGGTTCATCGACGACGTGGTCGTGTCAGTGCGTCTGCCGGTCGTGGTGCCGTCCCAGATGGGACGGTGCGTGTACAGCAATGGGTCGAAGCGGTCCAGGATTGTCTTGGGCGTGAGGTTGCCATCCTGGTTGCCCACGCGCGTGATGCCGTCGATGCCGACCGGGCCGCGCGTTTCCTGCGCGGTGTTCCAGTAGCCGTCCGTCGTCATGATGGTGAAGTTCTGCTGGCAGGTGTAGCGCACCGGGTCTGGCGTCATGTCGGTGTTGATGCCGTCCGTGCGACCCGCATAGTGGCGCCCCACCCGAGCCAGGCCTTCGCGGGCCGGTGACGAGCCGTCGGGCGTCTGCCCGTACAGCTTCGTGTACCAAGCGGCCTTGTGCGTGTCGTTGAAGTCGTCGATCGCCAGGTATTTGGACGGGTTCACACCGCTATCGGCATTGGCGGTATCGCGCAGCGGATTCATGCTGACAAGGCCGACGCGGAAGCCGTCGTTGATCGGGTTGAAGGCCAGGCTGATGCTGCTCTTCACCATCGCCATGCGGGTGCGGTAGAAGGTGTACCAGATGGCGAAGTTGCGCCGCTCGTCGGCACCTGCAGCACCCGTGCCCGAGTTGGCGGTGACCAGCTTGCGGCGCCACACCCCGCCCGTAGTGTTGGCCGTGACGTTCGATTGGGTTAGGTTGACGCCGGCAAAGCGCACGCTTTCCATGTCGGTACAGGGCGCGGCATCGTAGCGCAGTGCCTGGGTGCCTTCATACGTGTAGTAGTAGGCGGGCTGCGCCGCGTCTTCGGCGTCGTTCGCAAGCTGCAACTGGCGCGTGTTGCGATCGTAGGCTCTGAAACTGGTCGCCAGGTTGGTGCTGGTCGTCGAGGCCGAATAGAAGTCGTAGCGTGCAGCCCCGAAATCGATGTTGGTCGGCGGATTCACCAAGTAATAGCCGTCGGCGCCACGCGGCACCTCATAGACCTTGGCCGGGTCGTAGTAAAGCGCATTGCACTGCGCGCTGCGATAGCCGATGGGCATTTCGTAGCTAGGGTTGCCGCCGGGAAATTCCAACTCGTCGGGCATGTGCGTGAATGCCATCGACCGCGAGGTGTCCATCAGCAGCATGACGTTGGGCTTGGGCACGGCCTGACCCGTGCCTGCGACTGGCACGGTGGACAGTTGCGTCTGCGCTGCCTGCACGTCGATCGTTGACGCCCCACTCCCCCACAGGAGCGCACCGACAATGGCCGACGCCGCAACCGCAAAACCCTTGGAGCGATTCATTTCTCCAGCCCTCATAGCATGATTATTTGTGTATAGCTGACAGTGCCTCGCACCCCGTCCACGCGCGCAGTGATGCGGTAGTAGGGCGACTTGGGTCGCGAGAACCCCCCCCCGACACCCCCGCCTGTCCCCAACCCCGCCGTGGACTGCGGAATGACGCACTTCTGGCTGGCATCGGTCGGCGGCCCCGGGGTGGCGCACAGCCGATGGATCACGTAGCGCACGCGATTGCCGGTGCCGTCGTTGGTGGTCACTTCCTTGGCGGTCGACCAGTCGAAGGTCATCGGGTCGAAGGTGTCGTTCCAGGTCGCGAAGTACCCCGCGGACGGAACATCGGCATTGAGCACGTTGGGGTTGGTGCGCTGGTCGTAGACCCATTTGAACCCCGTCTCGGTGCCCAGGTCGGCCATCGAGGTGGCGTTCTGCTTGAAGCCGACGTTGCCGGCAATTTCCACGCCGGTGCTGGTGCTTCGGAACATCAGCAGGCCGGTGACCGTCATGATGACCAGCACGACCAGCGCAATGATCAGCACGACCCCGTGTTGCGCTCGCTTCCGCCTCTGTACGACGGTTTTTCTCATGGCGCTGTTCCCCAGATCATGTTGCGCAGTGGCACGACGGTGTCGTACACACGGTATCGGTAGTTGCGCCAATTGTTGGCGGCTGTGTCGCCATCCACGCCCGACGCGCCCGAATCGGCGGTGTTGTCGAGGTTCCTCATGGCGAAGGCGATCGAGCCGTTGGCCCACTTGGGTGCCGAAGGGGTCACCGGTACGGCGGTACCTGTTTCGGTGTTCGGCCGCTCGAACAGCCGGCTGCGAATCAGCAGGCCGAAGCGTATGGCGAGCAGGCGGCTGTTGTCTGCGGCTGCAGGCAACGTGTCGTACCACTCGTTGGAGGCAATGATGCCGTCGCCCGAAGCGTCGTATCCGTACTGCGCCTTGAGCGTCACGACGTCCGTGACCACGTCGGACGCATCCGTGGCGTTCTGGGTCAGGCTGTTGTAGCGCTGAAGCGACCGGCGTGTCGGGCTGACCGACCAAACCGTGAGGGCCGGCGCCGGCCCGAGGTTGAAAGCGAAACCGGCGCCGACATTGGTTTCGGTACCGGTCGCGCTGTTCATCACGGCCGTCTTGTTGCCCTGGGGCGTGGTGTACGTGTACGCCGCCTTGTGCTCGACGGCGTTCAGGTCGGTCAGTGACATGCCGGTGAGTTCGACCAGGTAGCACTTCAACGTGCCGGAACTGGTGCTGGTCAGGATGACCTTGTCGCCGGCAAGAAAGCCTTCACGCGACTTGAGCGTGTTGCTCTCGGCGGTCGAAGACATGATCGGCTGCCGGGACACGAAGAATGCGGAGTTGCCATAGAGCACGCGGATCACGTCGGGCTTGCCGTCTTCCTTGACGATCTGCACGGGCACGAGGTCAAAGCTGATGTCCTGGGTAGCGAGGGTCGTATTGATCGCGTTGACCCTGCAGCCCATCACGCTGCTGTTGGCTTCGTCCGGATCTCCGCCGGCCAGGCCGATGCCGAAGCCCGCCAGCCGCAGGTCCCGGTCGAGCGCGAAGGCGCCCAGGGTGCCGCTGATCTGCGCGTCGTTGCCTGCGCCCACCGAGCGCTTGCGCGCTTCCCACAGGGTCTGCAGTTGAACTATGACGAGCACGCACACCAGCCCTACGACGAGGCCGACCAAAAGTTCGATCAGCGACACCCCGGCTTGCCGGCACACACGGCTAGGCCAACCCTGCAAACGAGAATGCATGTCGTCTTTGCGCACGTTGCTTCCCTCAATTGATCAGGGTGGCAAAGACATGGCGGCGCTTCACCGGGTTTGACGGCACCTGCCAGCAAACCGTGATGGTCATCTTGTTGTGGCCATCGGCTGTCGTGTCTACCCGGATTTGCTGCATCGCCGCCGACGCGCCTGGCAAGCCGCCGTGCGATGCGTCGCGTACGGCCGCCACCCACGAAGTCACCACGGCGCTGGTCGCGGCGTCTCCGGAGAAGTTGCAGTCGTCGCCAGTGGCCTGGTGCTGGAAGGTGGCCAACGCGTTCTGCACCGCTGCGGCGCGCGCCGCGCTGTCCACACCGGCCCGGCTCACGCTGATCCACGCCTCCTGGCCGATCTGGCTCGCCCATTGTGCGGCCAGGGTGCGGTATTGGGCATCAGACTGGGTGGCAACCGCCTGCGCACTGAGTCCCACCATCCCGACGACGCCCAGCATGAAAAGCAGGATGGCGACCACGGCCTCGATGAGGACCATGCCGCGTTGACGTAAAGCGCCGCGCGCTGTGCATGGGCGCAGGGGCATCCGGTTCGAGCGCTTCGTCAGCATTTGCGTGTGTCTCCCGCACCGAGGGCAGCCGGATCGCACACACGCACCTGACCGCCTTTGCTCGCCACCACGCGCAAGCAGCGTGCGGGACCGTTTTCCAGCGCGCAGGTGGCGCCCTGCTGATTGAAGCCCACTCTGACCTCTGAACCAACCAGCGCTCCCGACGCATCGAAACGGATGCTGGATGACGACGAATCAATGACGACCGGCGTTCCCTGACCCGCACGCCCCCCTCCTTCGGCGCCGGACTTGCCTTCTATGAACACGTGCGGGTCGTCCAGCGCTTCGGGCGTCTGGCGAATCAGCCAGTTGGGGCCGTTGTCGGTCAGTGCCGTGGTCTCGACGCTGGCCGACACGGGTGCGTCGGTGGTGAAGACCAATTCGACGGGAATATTTCGGCGGATGGCCTCGGAACGTGTCTGCTGCAAAGACGCGTACAACGAATCCGCGGCGGCGAGGATCTTCATGTTGTTGGCGTACTGCATGAGCGAAGGCGCCGCCATAGCCGCCATCACCGCGAAGACGACGAGCGTGACCATCAACTCGATGAGCGAAAATCCGTCCTGACGCGAGGCGCTCAGCATGTGTTGCCCTTGCTGGTGATCCAGCAGCTTGCGGGCGCGCCGGTCCAGCCTGCACTCAGCGAACTGGTGCCACGGGTGCCGTCAGCTTTCAATGTGTAGACGAAGCCATCCGTCGACGAACCGGTCACGCCCGTGGCAGTGATCGTGTACGTGGTGGCAGTGGGTGTTCCGCAATCGAAGGCGAAGCCTTTGGTATCAGCCGGCTTCGCCGCGACGCTGCCGGCGTCACACGCATGCTCGAATGTGCGGTTGTCCTGAAAGAACTGTTCCATTCGCGGACGCATGCCCGCCAGCAGCCCGAGCGCTTCGGTGACCCGCGCACGCCGCACATAGTCCGAATACAGCGGAATCGCGATCGCAGCCAGAATGCTGATGATCACGACCACGATCATGACTTCGACGAGCGTGAAGCCAGTTTGGCTATTGCGATTTTTATAGATGGTCATGAACAAGGCCAAAAGGGTCCGAGGAGGACAGAAGACACAAATGTGCCCTTTTGTGGCCTAGCTTACGCTTATTTACCTATGCAAATTGCCCGCTTGTCTGGCGATAAATGCCGCTCATCGTCGCCGCAAGAGCCATGGATGGCGCTCAGACCGCTGACGAATCGACCGACTTACCTTCGATCCAGCGCCTGTACTGTAGCGGAAATGCAACGCTAAAACGTTGCGCTTCTGTTTTCGCTTTTTCGCGCAAGCCCATCAGTTCGGCGCTTTCAATCAGCTTCACGATCACACGGGGTTCAGGCGAGAAATGCACCAGGCGTGATGCCAGCACATGAATTTCGGCCGCGTTGGAGATAGTTAACGGGGTCAGGGTCAGCTTGGCAAAGTCGACATGGTTGGCAAACAGCCACGAGCCTTGCGCCTTATCGAGGGGATGATCTTCGTACCGAGGCAACCGCTCTTCCCGAGGCAGATAGACCTGGCTGATGCGGATGTAGTCCCAACTGGCATAGCCGACGATGGCGATCAACACCGTCACCGCGAGTGAAGAGATGACGTGGGCCCCGTGACGGGGCCGATCTGCCGCCGCTCGCCTGGCGGGCCAGAGTACACCGAGGCAAAGACCGAACACAATCTGAAACGGCCCGTACCACAGCGGATACTCGAGCAGGCTGTGCAGCACGATCACGCCCATCATTCCCCAGGCCATGAGGCGGAACGGATCGCGCTCGCGCCAAGGCTGCGCAGCGATCACGAACCAGATGAAGCTGCCGCACACGAGCACCGCCGCGGGGATCCCGAGTTCGACGGCCAGATGCAGCGGCAGGTTGTGGGCGTTGTCGAGGATTTCTACAAAACGAGCTCCAGGATAGAGCCCGCTGTGCATGTAGTGCGCGAAGCTCAGTTCGCCCCAGCCCCAACCGCGCCACGGGTGCTCAGCAATAAGGTTCAGCACGTTGTGCCAGAGGATCAGGCGGCTGTGGCCCGCCGGTGCGCCTTCGCTAAGCCGCTGCACTATGCTCTCAGTTCCGCCGCCGACGAGTCGTGGCAACACCCAGGCGGCTGCGAAGTACAGCGGGATCAGGGACAGGAGTGCCAATGGAGCGGGCAAGCGGTATGACGCCACCGGACCGGTCTCACTGCGTCGTTCAATACGCGCCATCCACGCTGCTGCGCCGACGATCAACAGGAATTCCAGTAGGCCCGTTCGCGATGTGGACGCCGCTACGGCAGCCACCAACAAGCCGACCACGGCCAACGAAGCAAGACCCCTTTTGGCACTGCCCGCGCTTTGGCGTGTCGCGTGAAGCCAGAGCGCTGCAATCAAGGCCATGCTGATCAAACTGGCGAACTGATTGCGCTGGCGGAGGTTGCCGAAAGCCTGCCCGACTGCAGGCGACGTCGTCCAGGGCTCCAGGTGCTCCGCCAAGCCGTAATACTGGAGCAGGCCCAGCACGGCGCTGATGAGCCCGGCGCCAAGCAAAGCTTTGGCAAACAGGATAGGCCAACGGGCGCCGCGACGGGTGAGGCTCGAGCCCACGCAGGCCGCCATGGCAGTGGCCAAGACAGCAATGATCACAGGGGCTCGAGTGCTGAAGCAGAACCCGGTATCAGGAGAAGCTGCGACAAGGAGTGCAATCAAGGCAAGCCAAGCTATGACCCACGGGTTCACGAATTCGAACCTTGCCTTCGTCAGCAGGAACAGCAGTGCCACGCACAGCCACGACGCCAACTGCTGCCAGACATTGACCGAGGGACCAGCGGCAATGGGAAAGATGAACGGCAACGCGATCAGGGCGCCACAGAAGACAGACGTGGCATCAGGAACGGGCAGATTCTCAGTGGCAAAGTACGTCAGTGGCGCCAATTTCATTGAAAAGATTTTGCTCGCGATGCTTGTACACGAGGTGTATCGCCCCGTCTTGATTTCGCTCTCAGCGAGTTTGAAAACTTCCGCTGGATGGAAAAGTGCAATACGTGATGTTGGCAACCACAAGTCAGGTACGCCATGGTCGAGTTGACCATTGTTCGGTCACATCGGCGCAGCGCGGGAAACCAAGCGCGCGAACACAAGCCATCGGACGCAGTCGGGGCGCGCCGAACACGAAGTTCCACGCCAAGGTGAATGCCCTTGGGCAGCGACGGTCGTTCTCTGCGCGCCTGGGCGAACGCATGACTTGGAAGGCATTGATGTGCTGGTGCACAACACGCCGCACGGGGCGAGCATCGCCGGCAAGGGAACTTACGACGCCCAGGCCCCCGGTGATCCAGCCTCGGAGCGATGCCAGGAACGGCACGGCTGGGACAGGCACCTCGCGATCAAACTCTTCCGTGCCTATCTGGACTGGAAACTTGCCAGTTCATCCGCAGCCGACACGACCATTGCGTGGCTGTACCGCGGCGGTCACAACGAAAGACTGTGTGATCGGGATTGGTCTCCCTTGCAATCACTGCGATGTAAACCGCAGCGCGTTTGCGCGTCTTCTTCGCTCCCCGAGTGCTCTGGAAACTGTCAGCGCCGAATCACTGGGAACGGCAATAGCGCATCAAAGCGCCTAGCGTCGCGGTTCATTTTTGCGTGTTGCGCTGAGCGAAAGTGGGCACAATGAGCCCCTTCAACGCAAGCTGACGCGAAGGTCAACCCGGATTTGACTTTTGCATCGGAAGATCGCGATGTCGCTGGTCGGGGGTTCCGCCCCGGGGGGGGTGACTCACAACTTGATTTAAAGCTGACTCTTATTCGCGCTCTGTCAATTGAAATCCCTCCTCGAATTTCCGAGTGCTCTGGCACAGCTGGCTCTTGAACTCCGGCGCTTGGCGCTGGTACGGACCTCTCGATGACATGACCTTCTCCTAGTTGAAGGCCCGGCTAACGTATCAGTTCTGATTTGCCTAGTGATCCAGCCACGGGAGTTCACTCCAAACACAGGTCCGGACGGCTCACCGAAAGCAAAAAGCCGCCCAAAGGCGGCCGCTTGTAAGTATGAAGCAGTTCAAACGCCCGGGCATTCCTTGGGCGAGAGCTTTACCGCCACGCTGGTCGTACAAGCCCAAGTGCCTGTAGTGCCACCAGTGCCTGCCGTGTCGGCCGTGCGAGTCCAAGTTACGGTCTGACCATTAACTTGTGCGTTGCCAATAAGCGTACAAACCAGTGTGCCAGCCGAGTTTGCGGGTGCCGTCGTACCAGTAAAACCAGTCATCGTAATAGCGCAACGCTTCGTTGGCGTATTCAAGCCAATATCAGTAACTGCGGTAGGCGGCGTGCCCGATGCAATCCGATCTTCGATATTCACCTTGCCAGGCGTGATTTCTGCCAAACCACCGGCGACTTGGGACTTGGCAACATAGTCCTGATAAGCCGGCAGAGCCACAGCAGCCAAGATACCAATGATCGCCACAACGATCATCAGTTCGATAAGGGTAAAGCCGGCCTGAGCGCGGCGGGCGAGAGTACGACGGTTCATTTGAACTAACTCCAGGTAGGTTGGTTGTTACGCCCGGGAACCTGCCCGGAGCGAGGTACCTTCCGCAGCATCCGTGCCACGCGGCCTCACGGCCTTACGCCGACCCAACACGTCACCTTCAGCCACTTTCGCGTTACACCGCGTGACACAATTTGCCTCAAGATGCGACACTTGGTGACAAATTTGTCATGCCAAGATGCCACACGCTGTCAGAAAGTCAGCACGCCATCGGCCTTCAGCCAGCGGATGTCCCGCTGCCCCATGCCTGCCACGCGCTCGTCCACCAGGGCTTCGATCTGGCTCATGATTTCGTCGGTTTCAGCGGGCTTGGTGTGGGTGATGTAGATCGGGTAGTGCCTGCCCGGTTCGATGTGCGCGAGTTCGTCGGCCAGCACGGTCGGCGACAGGTGCTGGCTGCGCTCTGCCAGGGCCTGCTCGCGGGTGCTGAATGCGGTTTCGATCACCAGCATGGCCACCTCGAGCTCGTTCACTCGCTCCCAAAAGGGCCGGTTGCGCTCGGTGTCTCCGCTAAAGACCCAGTGGGCGCCGCCCCCGGCGCGGCGCACGGCGAAGCCGCAGGCCGGCACGGTATGGACTGCGGGCAGCACCTCGACCAGCTTGGGCTCGCGGCTGCCCAGCGGCAGCTGCTGGCCCACGGCGATGTCGTGGAAGCTCACGAAGGGCGCCTCGGGGCTGGGGATGCTCTCGAAGTCGGGCCAGATGATGTTGTTGAAGACGTGCACGCGCAGCGCGTCGATGGTGTCCCTGAGCGCATGCACGCGCAGCGGCTGCGAGCGGCGGCCGCCGACGGCGTCGAGCATCAGGGGGAGTGCGGCGATGTGGTCGAGGTGGCTGTGCGTGAGCACGACGTCGTCGATGCCGACCATCTCGTCGAGCGTGAGGTCTCCGACACCCGTGCCCGCATCGACGAGCAGGTCCGTGTCGACCAGGAACGAGGTGGTGCGGCAGTCCTTGGCGATGGCGCCCGAGCAACCCAGCACACGAACCTGCATTGTGAAAGACCCCTCTGATGTGTCCGTCGTCATTTGGTCTCGAACCGGGTCGCGCCGTCCCAGTTCGGGTCTTGCGGTCGCAACGCCATCGAGGCTAAACGCTGGGCGTAGAGCTGGTAAAGGACTTTTTTCGCATCCGCGGCGAGCAGGGGCGCCAGCAAGTTTCGGCCCATGGCCCAGTCCTGCCGACGGTATGCGGCGAGGACTTCGCTCCAGCGCTCGAGCAGTTGTTGCGCCTGCTGGAGCGCTTCTGGCGTGCCTTCGGCAAGCGGGGTAAAAACGGAAACGGCTTGTGCTTTTCCCTTGACCCGCACGCTGTCGAGCTCCTGCCAGACGAAGCCCGGCGCGAGTTTGCGCGTCGCGCCGCTGGCGACTATCTCGACGCCGTAGTGGCCGCTCAGGCCCTCGAGGCGCGATGCGAGGTTGACCGCATCGCCGACCACCGTGTAGCTGCGGCGCGCCGCCGAGCCCATGTCGCCCACGCTCATGAGGCCGCTGTTGATGCCGATGCCCACGCTGATCTCGGGCCGGCCGCTCGCGCGGTGCATGCGGTTGATGTCGTGCACGGCTTCGGCCATGTCGAGCGCTGCGCGCACGGCGAGCGTGGCGTGCTCGGGCGTGTCGACGGGTGCGCCCCAGAAGGCCATGACGCAGTCGCCCATGTATTTGTCGACGGTGCCGCGGTGGGCGCTGATGACGTCGGTGAGCCGGCTGAAGACGGTGTTGAGAAAGCCCTGCAGCTCGGCCGGCGCCATCTGTTCCGACAGGCGCGTGAAGTCGCGCATGTCGCAGAACATCACGGTCATGGGCTTGCTCTCGGCGCGCATGCTGTAGCGGTCGGGCTGGGCCATCATCTCGTCGACCAGTTGCGGCGGCACGTAGGTGCCGAAGAGCCGCACCAGGCCGCGCCGCGCGCGCGACTCGAAGAAGTAGCCCCAGCTCATGTTGAACGCGAAGGCCAGGGCCGCCATCGCCAGCGCCGACGCGAGCGGCAGCACGAGGCTGTAGCCGGTGTAGAGCCACAGGTTCAGCCCGATCAGCGCAGCCATCGTTCCGACGGCCAGCAGCATGGCGCGCGGCGCGGACAGCAGCGACATCCCGAAGGCCAGCAGGAGCCCCGCCACCACGACGAGCAGCACCTCGTAGCCGGGCGCGTAGTCGGGCACGCCGAGCAGGCGCCCATCGAGCAGCGCCGAGACGATGTTGGCGTGCACTTCCACGCCCGGAAACGCGGCCTCCACGGGCGTGGCGCGCAGGTCCTGCAGGCCGGGCGCGGTGGCGCCCACGAGCACGATCTTGTCCTTCAGCTCGCCCGGGGCGAGGCGTCCTTCGAGCACGTCGGCGGCGGGCACGTAGCGGAACGATCCGCCGTCCGCGCCGCCCTGGCCGCGGAACGGGACCTGCATGCTGCCGGTGGCGTCAACCGGTATGCGAAGCCGCCCTACCCTCAGCGATTCGAGCCGGGGCGTGCCGCCGCCGCCCGGCGCGAAGGCGGGTTGCACGGGCGGCGATCCGTTCGCGAGCCGGTAGACAGCGAGCCCCAGCGATTCGTAATAGCCCGGCTGCGCCTTGTCGCCGTCGTAGCGGGCGATGAGCGGCGCGCTGCGGATGACGCCGTCACCCTCGGCGTCGACCAGCGTGTTGAGGAAGCCCGCCACGGGCGCCGCCTTCGCAAGTTCCGGCAGGCTGGCGCCGAAGCCGTTCCAGCCCGTGGCATAGCTGCTGCCCTGCGGAAAGGCGCTGCTCGGAAGCAGAGGTGCCGCGGGCAGTTGCCCTTTCGCGTTCGGCGGCTCGCTGCGGGTGAAGTAGTAGCCCAGTGCCACACGCCTGCCGCTCAATGCGGCGGCCAACGTGGCGTCATGGTCGAGAGAGGGCGCGAGCCGCTCGATCTCGGCGGCCAGGCCGGGCGTCCTGCTCAGCGGGCCGCCCGCGAGCTCGCGCAGCCTGTCGAGGCCCGAGCTGCGGTCGGGCTCGAGGAACATGACGTCGAAGCCGAGCACGGACGCCTGCTGGCGGTCCAGCAACTCGGTGGTCAGGCGTGCGATCTTGTCGCGCGGCCACGGCCACTGGCCCTGGCGCGCGAGGCTGGCGTCGTCGACATCGACGATCACGACCCGCGCGTCGGGCGTGCGGGGCATGGTGGCGCGCAGGCGGATGTCGTAGACCAGCTTGTCGAGGCGCTCGAGTGCGGTCAGCCGCCAGGCGCCCGTGGCGTGCGACAGCGCGAGCATCACCGGCAGCAGCGTGATGACGATGCGCGGCCAGTGCCGCCGCAGTTCTTCTCTCACGGGATGCGGTCCGTGAAGGCCTGCCCACGCTCGGCCGCGGGCGCAAGCGGCTCAGACGCGCACGAACTGCATGCGCGTGGCATTGCCCAGCTCGAGCACGTCGCGCTCCTGCAGCGCGACGGCCTCGGCCCCCAGCTGCAGGCCGTTGAGCGTGACGCTTCCCTCGACGCCGGCGGCCACGTAGCCTTGGCGCCGCCGGGTGACCACGGCCACCGCGACGCCGGGCTTGCCGACGGTGGTGACGACCTTCTGCAGGGCGACGTCCTGCCCTTCGTTGACGCCCGAGAGCACGCGCAGCACCGGAATGCCGAGCTCGACCAGCGCGCCCGACTCCGTGGGCGCCGAGGACAGCGGCATGGAACCCGAGGGGTATTCGCCCGAGGCCGTGCGGATTGGGCCGGCGCTGGTGTCGGGGTTGCTGCGCGCGCGGAAGTGGATGCGGCAGCCTCCGACCTCGATGACATCGTTGTCCTTGAGCGCCTGCCGCTGGACGGCGAGCGCGTTGACGTAGGTGCCGTTGGTGCTGTTGAGATCTTCAATTTCAACTTCGCCGCCAGTCATGTGCAGCACGGCGTGCTCGCCGCTGACCGCCAGATTGTCGATCACGATGTCGTTGTAGGCACGGCGTCCCAGCGTCGTGCGCTCCTTGGCGAGCGCCACCTGCCCGATGACAACGCCATCGACCGAAATGATCATCTTCGGCATTGCCGACTCCCCGAATCCAAAGCATGAATGACGATGGCGGGCAGACTGCCTTTCTGCCCGCGGAACCTGCCAGCGGCCCTAGCGCGGCGTTTCCGCGACGCTCGCCCTGGCCAGGACGACGGAGATGTTGTCCCGTCCGCCATTGTCGTTGGCAATTGCAACCAAAAGTGATGCTTTTTTCTGAAGCCCGACATCGTGTTCTAGAAGCGTGAAAAGCTGCTCATCAGAAACCATCTCGCTGAGCCCGTCGGAGCAAAGCATATAGAGATCACCCGGCCTTGCGCTGTGCTCGTGCATCTCCAGCAAGACTTGGGCCTCCACGCCGACGGCACGCGTCACGAGGTTGCGGGTGGGGGAGTTCAGCGCCTCCTCGGCGGTAATGGCGCCGGCATCCAGCTGCTGCTGGCGCAGGGAGTGGTCGCGGGTGAGCAGTTCCAGCTTGCCGTTGCGCAGCCGGTAGCAGCGCGAATCGCCGATGTGACCGACCACTACCCTTTGCGGCCGGAACGCCGCCAGCACCAGGGTCGTCCCCATGCCCTGCAGTCCGGGGTTGGTGGTGCCTTCGCGCAGGATCGCGCTGTTGGCCTCGTCGGTGGCGGCCTGCAGGGCCCGCCTGACCACCCGGACCGGCGCCTGCATGCCCGCGTGGGCGAACCAGCGGCCGAAGCTGGCATGCAGCAGCGAGACGGCCATGGCGCTGGCAACCTCGCCGCCCTTGTAGCCGCCCATGCCGTCGGCCAGCAGGGCCAGGCCGAGGGCGGCATCGACATGCACCGCGTCTTCATTGTGGGCGCGCATCCGCCCGACGTCGGTCAGGGAGGCGAACTCCCAGGTCAGCGAGGGGCGGGTGGAAAAAAGGGAGACGCCGACACTCGCCATGGTTTGTCAGCGCCGCTTTCTCTCTTGGGACTCAGTGCTGCGCAGCGGCATGCGCGCGCCGCTGCATGAGGCGGCCGACGGCCACCACGAACACCGCACCGGCAGCCGCAGCCGCGTAGTGCAACCAGGGGTTGGCCGCCAGCGTGTCGCGCAGCACAGCGTCCTGCACGATGGTCTCGCCGCCGACCCAGCCGATCAGGGCGGCGCCCAGCATGACGATGATCGGGAAACGTTCCATGAGCTTGATCATGAGCGTGCTGCCGAAAATCACCAAGGGAATACTGATCGCCAGGCCAAGAATCAGCAACACCATGCTGCCCTGTGCCGCGGCCGCCACGGCGATCACGTTGTCCAGGCTCATCACCAGGTCGGCCAGCAGGATGGTGCGCACGGCAACCATCATGCTGCCGTACTCCTTGGATTCGCCCTCGCCGTCGTCGTCCTCGCCCAGCAACTGCAGGCCGATCCACAGCAGCAGCATGCCGCCGATGATCTGCAGGTAAGGCAGGGCCAGCAGCTTGGCCGCCACCACCGTGAGCACGATCCGCAGCACCACGGCCGCGCCCGAGCCGAAGAGCACGGCCTTTTTCTGCTGCGCGGGGGGCAGCGAGCGCGCCGCCATGGCGATCACCACCGCGTTGTCGCCCGACAGGATGATGTTGATCCAGATGATCTTGAGCAGACCTATCCAGAAATCGGTGCTTTGAAGAAATTCCATGTCTCTGATCCCACTGTGTTTTATTGAAAAAAGCGCCCGCAAGCCAGTGCGGGCGCTTTCTTGTTTCTGCGTGGTCCTCTCATGACCCGGCTCTTCGGCCGGTGTCGCGGAGCCGTCTCTTTACAGCTTGGCCTTGAGCAGCTTGGCCAGTTCCGAGAAGTTGCGCGTCACGGTGAAGCCGCATTCCTCCATGATGGACAGCTTGGCTTCGGCCGTGTCGGCGCCGCCGGAGATCAGCGCGCCGGCGTGGCCCATGCGCTTGCCGGGAGGCGCGGTGACACCGGCGATGAAGCCGACGACCGGCTTCTTCATGTTGTCCTTGCACCAGCGGGCAGCGTCGGCCTCGTCGGGGCCGCCGATCTCGCCGATCATGATCACGGCGTCGGTGTCCGGATCGTCGTTGAAGGCCTTCATCACGTCGATGTGCTTCAGGCCGTTGATCGGGTCGCCACCGATGCCGACGGCCGAGGACTGGCCCAGGCCGATCTCGGTCAGCTGAGCCACGGCTTCGTAGGTCAGCGTGCCGGAGCGCGAGACCACGCCGATGCGGCCCTTGCGGTGGATGTGGCCGGGCATGATGCCGATCTTGATCTCGTCGGGCGTGATCAGGCCGGGGCAGTTCGGGCCCAGCAGCAGCGTCTTCTTGCCGCCGGCCGCTTCCTTGGCCTTCATCTTGTTGCGCACTTCGAGCATGTCGCGAACCGGGATGCCTTCGGTGATGCAGATCGCCATGTCCAGGTCGGCCTCGACGGCTTCCCAGATGGCAGCCGCGGCGCCTGCCGGCGGCACGTAGATCACCGACACGGTGGCGCCGGTCTGCTGGGCGGCTTCCTTGACCGAGCCGAAGATCGGGATGTTGAAGATCGACTCGCCGGCCTTCTTCGGGTTCACGCCGGCCACGAAGGCGTTCTTGCCGTTCGCGTATTCCTGGCACTTCTCGGTGTGGAACTGGCCGGTCTTGCCGGTGATGCCCTGCGTGATGACTTTGGTGTCTTTGTTGATGTAGATCGACATGACTTGTTCCTTAGGCCTTCTTGACTGCTGCCACGACCTTCTGGGCCGCTTCCGCCATGGTGTCGGCGCTGATGATCGGCAGGCCCGATTCGGCCAGCAGCTTCTTGCCTTCGACTTCGTTGGTGCCCTTCATGCGCACGACCAGCGGCACTTGCAGGTTCACGGCCTTGCAGGCTGCGATCACGCCGGTGGCGATGGTGTCGCACTTCATGATGCCGCCGAAGATGTTCACGAGGATGGCTTCCACGTTCTTGTTCTTCAGCATGATCTTGAAGGCTTCGGTGACCTTCTCGGGAGTGGCGCCGCCGCCCACGTCCAGGAAGTTGGCCGGCTCGCCGCCGAACAGCTTGATGGTGTCCATGGTGGCCATGGCCAGGCCTGCACCGTTCACCAGGCAGCCGATGTTGCCGTCCAGCGAGATGTAGGCGAGGTCGAACTTCGAGGCTTCCACTTCGGCCGCGTCTTCCTCGTCGAGGTCGCGCAGGGCGACGATCTCGGGGTGGCGGAACAGCGCGTTGCTGTCGAAGTTGAACTTGGCGTCCAGGGCGATGATGTTGCCCTTGCTGTCACGGTTGAGCGGGTTGATCTCGACCAGCGAGGCGTCCGTCTCCATGTAGCAGGTGTAGAGCTTCTTGAAGATGTCCACGGCCTGGGCGGTGGAGTCGGCCGGGATGCCGATGCCGTCGGCGATCTGCTTGGCCTGTTCGTCGGTCAGGCCCTGGGCCGGGTCGGCGAACACGGTGATGATCTTCTCGGGCGAGGAGTGGGCCACTTCCTCGATGTCCATGCCGCCTTCGCTCGAAGCGATGAAGGCCACCTTCTGGGTGGCGCGGTCGGTCACGGCCGAGACGTAGTATTCCTTCTGGATGTCGGCGCCGTCCTCGATGTACAGGCGGCGGACCTTCTGGCCTTCGGGGCCGGTCTGGTGGGTCTTGAGCTGCATGCCCAGGATCTCGCCGGCGAGCTTCTTGACGTCCTCGATCGACTTGGCGACCTTGACGCCGCCACCCTTGCCGCGGCCACCCGCGTGGATCTGGGCCTTGACGACCCAGACCGGGCCCCCAAGCTTCTGGGCGGCTTCAACCGCCTCCTGGACCGTGTAGGCCGGGATGCCGCGCGGCACCGGCACGCCGAACTTGGCAAGGATTTCCTTGCCTTGGTACTCGTGAATCTTCATGAGGGATGTCTCTCGGAAGGAGGAAGTTGAGAAATCGGGAGATCTGGGCTGGAGAGGGTCTATGCTCTGTTGTCCGCGGGCGACGGCAGCCTGACGGCTGGGGGCGGCGAACAACCGCGGACTGTATCATGGTGCGCCGCACCAATACTGTGAGTGTGGTTGCGGGCAATACGTACCTACCGTACTTCTCTTTCAGCTACCCAGGGGCACTTTCATCATGGCCAAGGTTTTCATCGACGGCGAAGCCGGCACCACCGGCCTCCAGATCCGCGAACGTCTGCAGGCGATGCCGCAGGTCGAGCTCGTGAGCATCGCCCCCGAGCTGCGAAAGGACGCCAACGCCAAGCGCGAACTGATGGCCGGCGTCGACATGGTGGTGCTGTGCCTGCACGATGACGCCGCTCGCGAATCGGTCGCGCTGATCGACCAGCTGCCCGGCGCCAAGCCCAAGATCATCGACGCCTCCACGGCGCACCGCATCGCCCCGGGCTGGGTGTTCGGCTTCCCCGAACTCACCGAAGGCCACTGGCAGGCGGTTGCCAAGGCCGAGCGCGTCGGCAACCCCGGCTGCTACGCCACCGGCGCGATCGCCATGGTCCGCCCGCTGGTCGACGCGGGCATCCTGCCGGCCGACTTCCCCATCTCGCTGCCTTCGGTGAGCGGCTACTCGGGCGGCGGCCGCACCATGATCGAGGCCTACGAGAAGGGCGAGGCCCCGGCCTACGAGATCTACGCGCTGGGCCTGAAGCACAAGCACATCCCCGAAATCATGACCTACACCGGCCTCACCCGCCGGCCGGTGTTCATCCCGTCGGTGGGCAACTTCAAGCAGGGCATGCTGGTGCAGCTGCCCCTGCACCTCGACCTGCTGCCCGGCAAGCCCAAGGCCGGCGACCTGCAGGAGGCGCTGGCCGCGCACTACGCGCGCAGCAACACGCCCGAGAAGTTCGTGAAGGTGCTGCCGCCGACCGAAGACGGCAAGCTCGAGGCGCTGGCGCTCAACGACACCAACAACCTCGAGATCCGCGTGTTCCCGAACGAGGACCATCGCCACGCCGTGGTGATCGCGCGCCTCGACAACCTCGGCAAGGGCGCCAGCGGCGCCGCGGTGCAGAACCTGAAGCTGATGCTGGGGCTCTGAGCGCCCATCGCTGCGGGTCGCTGGTTCAGCTGGTCATCGGCGCCGGCGGGCAAGCGTGCGGCCCGCCGCTCATTCACTTCACCAGCCAGAGACCCACGCCCAGCAGGACCGCGTGCGCGCCCAGCGCGATGTACAGCGGCGTGCGCGAGGGCTCGGCCATTTCTTGCAGCGTTTCAGTTATGCGGTGCGTGAGCAGCGCGCGCAGCGCCGGGTCCTGAGGCGCTGCCCCTTCCTCGCCCGACACCGGCGCACTCCCGTTCTCGTCGCGGCTTTGCTGCCATTCGGCCAGCATCTCGCTCAGCGGCAGCCTGCCGATCACGAAGGCCACGACCGTGCGCACCGCCCCGCCCTCGCCCAGCACCGGCGCGAGCTGCCTGCTCAACGCATCCACCGACAGCCAGTCGGCCACCCGATGCAAGGCGCCGTGCGCCCGCGGCATGGCCTCGATGCGGCTCGCGATCGCGCCAGCGAGCCGCTGCGAGACCGCTTCGCCGCGCGCTTCCACCAGGTGCTGCATCGCGCGCGCACGCCCCTGCTGCACGCCCAGCGCCACGTACACGACCACGAAGAACAGCAGCAGGAGCGCCACCAGCAGCGGAGGCGACGTGATCAGCGCCAGCACCGCACCCGCGCCGCCCGCGCGTGCGGCCACGTTGCCCGGCCCCTGCAGCTGGCTCAGGTAGAAGAAGAAGACGCCGCCGCCCAGGAATACGCCGAGCAGGCCGCCCTTGATCACGGAGCCGGCGAAGGACAGCCCGGCGTTGGCACCGGTACGCACGAGCGACGGCTGCGCGGCCGCGGGGTCGGATGACGGCATATGGAAAGACTCCTCCGTTGTTGTGGCGGCCGCCCTGCGCGATCGCCGGGCGATCCGGCGGCCTCACGGGGATCATGCCATCGGCGCCCGCTCCACCATAATCGCGCGCAAACCATACGAGGAGAATCCCATGGCCGTCCGATTCCAGAAACCGACCGCGGCGTTCGTCGCCGCTTCCTGGGCAGCGCTGTTCATCGGCGCCATCGTCTACCTGATCGGGTTGTGGAACGCGGCCATGCAGCTCAACGAGAAGGGCTACTACTTCACCGTGCTGATGTACGGCCTGTTCTCGGCCGTGTCGCTGCAGAAGACCGTGCGCGACCGCCTCGAGGGCATCGCGGTGACCGGCATCTACTACGGCCTGTGCTGGATCTCGCTGCTGCTGTCGGTGGCACTGCTGGCCATCGGCCTCTTCAACGCCACGCTGGCGGGCAGCGAAAAAGGCTTCTACGCGATGGCCTTCCTGCTGAGCCTGTTCGGCGCGGTGGCCGTGCAGAAGAACGTGCGCGACATCGCCGCGCACAAGAGCGAAGCACCTTCTCTCGACGACGCCCCCGAGCCCGGCTGAAGCCGCGCCTCGTCGGTCCTCCGCGTCAGTCCGCCTCGATCAGGTCGCGCAGCGTGCGCAGGTCGCGGGCGATCCACTGCGCGTCGCGCTCGAAGGCCGCATCGTCCATGTGCGGCTGGCGCAGCAGCGAGAACTGCAGTTCGCAGGCATCCGGCGCGACGCCGATCACGCGAAACGGCAGGTAGACCTCGGGCACGCCTTCGGGCGCCACCCAGTGGTCGAGCACGCCGAAGTCGTTGCGCGGCGCGAAGCGCATGCGGGCCTCGCCGCTTTCGGGCGTGCGCACGATCCAGTGGTCGCCGTGGGGCACCAGTGCGCTCTTCGCAAGGCCGCTGGCCCATTCGGGCAGGCGCTTCGGGTCCGCCGCCAGCACGTAGGCGCGGCGCCATTCGCAGGCAACGCGCTGGGTGATGACGCGGGATTGCGCCGCGGTGCCTTCACTCGTCTGCTGCTGCTTCATCGAAATCGCTCCTGAGCACCTTGGAGACGACGGCGCCGGAGAAGCCGCGCGCCATCAGGAATCGCATCTGCTTCGCCCGCTCCTTCGCATCGGCGGGCGCAGCGTCGAAGCGGCGGCGCCACAGGGCGGTGGCGCGTTCGACCTCGGTTTCCTGCAGGCCCGCCACGGCCTCGGCGATGGCCTCGGGCGCGATGCCCCTGGCCTGCAGTTCCTGCCTGACCCGCAGGGCCCCGGAAGTCGCCGCGCGCTGGTGCAGCACCGAGGCGACCACGCGCGGCTCGCTGATGAAGTCCTTGGCGGCCAGCTCGTCGAGCGCCTTGGCCAGCGTGCCAGGCTCTTCCTCGTGCCTGGCCAGCTTGCGCTCCAGCTCCGCGCGCGAATGCTCGCGCTGGCTCAGCAGGCGCAGCGCGCGGCCCTTGAGTGAAGGAGCGTCGAATGCCATGCGGGGGAGGGTCGATCACGGCCCTGCGGGGCCGCGCCTGTTCTTACTCGCCCTTGCTCGCCCTTACTCGCCCTTTTCCGCCTTGTCGGCCTTGGAAGCCTTCTGCGGCTTCTCGGGCTCCTCGGCGCCGACATCGGCAGCCAGCAGCGGAATGCCCAGCGACTCGCGCACCTTGTTCTCGATCTCGCGCGACAGCGAGGGGTTCTCGCGCAGGAACTCGCGGGCGTTGTCGCGGCCCTGGCCGATCTTCTCGCCGTTGTAGGCGTACCAGGCGCCCGACTTGTCGATGATCTTGGCGTTCACGCCCATGTCGATGATCTCGCCCTCGCGGCTGATGCCCTCGCCGAACAGGATGTCGAACTCGGCCGTCTTGAACGGAGGCGAGACCTTGTTCTTCACCACCTTCACCTTGGTCTCGTTGCCGATGGCCTCGTCGCCCTTCTTGATGGTGCCGATGCGGCGGATGTCCAGGCGCACCGAGGCGTAGAACTTCAGCGCGTTGCCGCCGGTGGTGGTCTCGGGCGAGCCGAACATCACGCCGATCTTCATGCGGATCTGGTTGATGAAGATGACCATGCAGTTGGTCTTCTTGATGGTGGCGGTGAGCTTGCGCAGCGCCTGGCTCATGAGGCGGGCCTGCAGGCCGGGCAGCGAGTCGCCCATCTCGCCTTCGATTTCGGCCTTGGGCGTGAGCGCGGCGACCGAGTCGACCACGATCAGGTCCACGGCGCCGGAGCGCACCAGCGAATCGACGATCTCGAGGGCCTGCTCGCCGGTGTCGGGCTGGCTGATCAGCAGGTCCGACAGGTTCACGCCGAGCTTCTGGGCGTATTGCACGTCGAGGGCGTGCTCGGCGTCGACGAAGGCGCAGGTGCCGGCCTGCTTCTGCATGGCGGCAATGACCTGCAGCGTGAGCGTGGTCTTGCCCGACGATTCAGGGCCGTAGATTTCGACGACGCGGCCGCGCGGCAGGCCGCCGACGCCCAGCGCGATGTCCAGGCCGAGCGAGCCGGTGGAAACCACCTGGATGTCCTCCAGCGCCTCGCCCTCGCCCAGCCGCATGATGGTGCCCTTGCCGAACTGCTTTTCGATCTGCGCCAGCGCGGCCTGCAGGGCCTTGGCCTTTTCGGTGTTGGCGCCGATGCTCGAACCCTTGACTGCTGCGTCCATGTGAAAAACTCCTTGAAGATCAATGGCTTGTGTGTGACACCATCCATCTGCATTTAACTACAGGCTGGATGCTTGAACAGTAGTGTAGGGGCTGATTCCTCGGCGTAAACCTGTTTTTTGGTCAGTTTGCTTTACCATTCGGCGTCATGCCCGAAGCCTCCTTGCCCGCTGATCACGACGCCTGGCGCCAGACGCACCTGGGCCGCCTGCTCGGCCACGCCATGCGCCGCTTCGACGAGCGCGTGCTGGAGCTGATGGCGCACGACGTCGAGGTGCCACTTGCGCTGTCGAACCTCGCGGCGCGCGCGCAGGTGAGCGCGGCGCACATCCACATCACCCGGCACCTGTCGCGCGATGGCTCGCGCCTCACCGAGCTGGCCGAGCGCGCCGGCATGACCAAGCAGGCGATGGGCGCGCTGGTCGACCAGTGCGAGGCCTGGGGACTGGTCACGCGCGGGCCCGATCCGCTCGATGCGCGGGCGCGGCGCGTGCTCTTCACGGCCGACGGGCTGGCCTGGCTCGACGCCTTCCGCGGCGCCGTCACGCAGGCCGAGAAGGAGTTCCGAAGCAGCGTGGGCGACGAGATCGCCACCGTGGTAACCATCGGACTCGAAGCCTATACGGCGGGCTAGACTCCGGCGAAGAGACAAACGTGAACGGCGCCGGCGCGGCGCCCGACACCCGAAACAGGCTGGAGGTGGCGCATGCGGATTCTGATTGCCGAAGACGACCAGGTGCTCGCCGATGCCCTGCTGCGCAGCCTGCGCACCTCGGGCGCGGCCGTCGACCATGTGGCCACCGGCCCGCAGGCCGATGCGGCGCTGATGACCAACAACGAGTTCGACCTGCTGATCCTCGACCTCGGCCTGCCCAAGCTGCACGGGCTGGAGGTGCTCAAGCGCCTGCGCGCCCGCGGCTCCCAGGTGCCGGTGCTGGTGCTCACCGCCGCCGATTCGGTGGAAGAGCGCGTCAAGGGCCTGGACCACGGTGCCGACGACTACATGGCCAAGCCCTTTTCGCTGCAGGAGCTGGAGGCGCGGGTGCGCGCCCTCACGCGCCGCGGCATGGGCGCCACCAGCAGCACCATCCGCCACGGCCCGCTCGTCTACGACCAGGCGGGCCGCATGGCCACGATCGACGGCAGGCTGGTGGAGCTCTCGGCGCGCGAACTCGGGCTGCTGGAAGTGCTGCTGCAGCGCGCCGGCCGCCTGGTGAGCAAGGAGCAGCTGGTCGAGCGCCTGTGCGAGTGGGGCGAGGAAGTGAGCAACAACGCCATCGAGGTGTACATCCACCGCCTGCGCAAGAAGATCGAGCGCGG
>CAJYQC010000226.1 GCA_913776885.1 uncultured Variovorax sp. | reverse complement strand
ATCATCGCGGCAACCGTGGTGATGGGCTTGCTCATCGAGTAGATGCGGAAGATGCCGTCGCGCGGCATCGGCGTGCCGGCGGCGCTGTCGAGCTTGCCGACCGGCTCGAACCACGCCACCTTGCCCTGGCGCGCCACCAGCAGCACCGCGCCCGGGATCTTGCCGGCCGCCACGTCGGCCTTGAGGACGTTGCCGAGCATCTGCAGGCGCTCGCTCGACAGGCCGACCTCCTCGGGCGCGGCCGTGGGCAACTGCTGCGCGGCCGCAAGCAGGGGAATGGCCAGGCCCAGGCCGAGCATCGCGGCGCGCAGTTTGCTTTTCAGGAATCTCATGGTGTCGTCTCCGTCTCGTTGTGGTGGATGAAAAAACGATAACCGTGCCGGGCGGCCGCTGCGCCGCCCAGGCCGAACCTGCTCTCCGACGGCGCTATCCGCGGCAGAGCTTCAGGTTCGTGCGCGTGGCGCGAACCACGGGCAGATAGATGTCGGCATCGGCCGGGGGATAGTTTTCCTTGATGCCGTCGTCGGTGCGCGCGGCGTCCTCGGCCAGCGGCTGCAGCGTCTTGAGGCAGGCGGCGCGGTCGTCCAGCTTGTACTGCGTGAGGGCGAGGTCGTTGCGAAGCCAGGCTTTGGTGATCCAGTCGAGCGTCTTGTCGCAGTCTGAGAGCACCGGCGCGAGGGTGGTCCGGGCGGCGGCGTAGTCCTTGGCGTCGTACTGGCGCTTGAAGGTCTTGCGCGAGCCGGCCACGGCCTTGTCGGCGCAGGAGGGAATGGGGCGGATGTAGGTGCCCTCGAAGGCGGCGCGCATGCCGCAATAGCCGCGGCATTGGTCCGATCCGTTGGTCGTGACCTGCAGCTTGTCGGCTTCGGCCGAGAAGCTCACCACGCAGCCGGTGTCGTCCAGCTTGGCCTTGCCGCGCACGATGGTGCCGTCGAGCGCGCAGGTGTGGGCGTTGGTGCCGATGGTGGTGATGTCGAAGCGCCCGCCCGGCTTGATGTGCAGCGAGCCGCTGCCGCCTTCGTAGATGTAGTCGCCTGCCGGCGGATTGCCGCTGACCTGGGCCGCCGCGAAGCCGGAGCCCAGCAGCAGCGCGAAGGGAAGAAGAACGGATCGTGCGAGCTTCATCGTTGGAGATCCCCGGGGAACATGCCGTAGGGCAGTGTATCGATCGTTGCCGAAAGCTTCCGTATTGGCAGGTTTGCGCCATTCGACGGCACGATGTCTTGACATGGACAATGAGAATTCCTATCATTTGCGCGCCTGAGTACGCACACGTCGTCAACGCAAAGGGCTCTTCCAACCAAGGAGCTTGCAGACCGTGCCGTACACCCTCCCAGCCTTGCCCTATGCCTTCGACGCGCTCGAGCCTCACCTCGACGCGCTGACGATGGAAATCCACCACGGCAAGCATCACCAAAGCTATGTGAACAACCTCAACGCGGCGCTGAAAGACACGCCGCACGATGGAACGCCGGTCGAAGAACTCGTCGCTGCCGTCGAACAGCTGCCCGATGCGCTGCGCGCGCCGGTTCGCAACAACGGTGGCGGCCACGCCAACCACACCCTGTTCTGGACCGTCATGGCCCCAGCCGGCCAAGGCGGCGGCGGGGTACCCACAGGAGCGCTCGCGAGAGCGATCGACGCCGACCTGGGCGGCTTCGACGCCTTCAAGGACGCATTCACCAAGGCCGCCCTCACGCGCTTCGGCAGCGGCTGGGCGTGGCTCTCGGTAGGCCCCGGTGGCAAGCTCGCGGTGGAGAGCAGCGGCAACCAGGACAGCCCGCTGATGCGCGGCATCGGCTCGGGCAACACGCCGATCCTCGGGCTCGACGTGTGGGAGCATGCCTACTACCTCAAGTACCAGAACCGCCGCCCCGAGTACATCGCGGCGTTCTACAACGTCGTGAACTGGGCCGAGGTGGCCCGGCGCCACGCTGCCGCCACCGGCGGCTGAGGAGCGACCCATGAACGAGCCGCGGCAGGGCGCGATGGCACAGGGCGGGCAGCCGAGGCCCGCGCGGCCGAGGCGCGAACGGATCGGCTTCGCCATCGTCGCGGCCGGCGTGCTGGTCGGCGCGATGCAGTTCTGGCACTTCGTGCGATCCGATCCGATGGTGTGGAACGCCTTGCTCGGCGGCTCGGTCGCCGCACTGGCGACGGCGCTCGGCACGCTGCCGGTGCTGTTCTCGCAAAGGCTGCCCGAGCGGCTGCAGGACACGCTCTTCGGCTTCGGCGCCGGTGTGATGCTGGCGGCCAGCGCCTTCTCGCTGATCATCCCGGGCCTGGAGGCGGCCAAGAACACGGGGATCTTCGGCGGCGGAAGCTGGGCGGCGGGCGGAGTGATCGGCTCCTCCATCCTGCTGGGCGGCATGGCGCTGATGCTGATGGACCGCGTGCTGCCGCACGAGCACTTCATCAAGGGCCGCGAAGGCAATGCCGCGAAGCAGCTGCGCCGCACATGGCTCTTCGTCTTCGCGATCGCGCTGCACAACGTGCCGGAGGGCCTTGCCATCGGCGTTGGCTATGCGGCCAACAACGGGCTCCGTGCCGACGCGCTGGCCACCGGCATCGCGATCCAGGACGTGCCCGAGGGGCTGGTCGTCGCCGTCGCGCTGCTCGCGGCCGGCTACCGGCGGACGGTGGCGGTGGGGCTGGGCATGGCCTCGGGGCTGGTCGAGCCCATCGGGGCGGTGCTGGGCGCGGCGGTGGTCAGCGCATCGGCCATGCTGCTGCCCTGGGGGCTGGGCTTCGCGGCGGGCGCGATGCTCTTCGTGATCAGCCACGAGATCATTCCCGAGTCGCACCGCAAGGGGCACGAAGCCTTCGCCACCAGCGGGCTGATGGTC
Organism: uncultured Variovorax sp.; assembly: GCA_913776885.1. Lineage (GTDB taxonomy): Bacteria > Pseudomonadota > Gammaproteobacteria > Burkholderiales > Burkholderiaceae_C > Variovorax. The sequence goes on along the minus strand of CAJYQC010000226.1, from coordinate 613 downwards.
GGCTTCGTGCTGATGATGCTGCTCGACACGGCCCTGGGCTGACGCGCTGCCCCTCGCGGCGCGCCAAGTCGCTCAGCCGTGCTTGACGGCGACGGTCTTCAGGGTGGTGAAGCCGTACAGCGCCTCGAAGCCCTTTTCGCGGCCGTAGCCCGACGACTTCACGCCGCCGAAGGGCAGTTCCACGCCGCCGCCGGCGCCGTAGTTGTTGATGAACACCTGTCCGCTCTTCACGCGCTTGGCCATTCGGAACTGGCGTGAGCCGTCGGCCGTCCACACGCCCGCGACCAGGCCGAAGTGGGTGGCGTTGGCAAGCGCCACGGCCTCGTCTTCATCGGCGAACTGCATCGCGGCCAGCACCGGGCCGAAGACTTCTTCCTGGGCCAGGCGGTGGTCGACGGGCACGTCGCGCAGCAGTGTGGGGGCCTGGTAGAAGCCGGTCTCGGGAGCCTCTTCGACCACGATGCCCTGCGCCACCATCGGAATGCCGGCGTGCTGCGCGTCGCTCAGGAAGTCCCACACGCGCTGCTGCTGCGTCTGGCGGATCAGCGGCCCCACGTCGAGGTCCATGGCTGCCGGGCCGACGCGCAACGCCTCGAAGGCGTGGCCCAGGCGT
>CAJYQC010000225.1 GCA_913776885.1 uncultured Variovorax sp. | reverse complement strand
CGCCATCCGCGGCGGCTGGATCGACGTCGCCATCGTCGGCGGCCACGACGCCATGCTCACGCCCGGCGTGATGGCCAGTTGGCACGCCATGCGCGTGATGGCGCCTCCGCCGGCCGATGCGCCGTCGACCGCCTGCCGCCCCTTCTCGGGCGACCGCGCGGGCTTCGCCATCGGCGAGGGCGCGGCCGCGCTGGTGCTCGAATCGGAAGCGCACGCGGCTGCGCGTGGCGCCGAAGCAGCGCCCTTCATGCTCGCCGGCTACGCCACCAACTGCGACGGTACGCACATCACCAACCCCGACACCGCGGGCCAGGTGCGCGTGATGCGCGCCGCACTGCGCGACGCGGGCATCGAGCCTTCCGAGATCGGCCACATCAACGCGCACGGCACCGCCACCTCGGCCGGCGATGCAGCCGAGGCCGCATCGATCCGCGAAGTGTTCGGCAACACAGTGCCAGTGAGCGCGACCAAGGCCATCCACGGCCACGTGCTCGGCGGCGGCGGCGCGATCGAGCTCGTCGCGGCGCTGCGTGCGCTGGCGCGCGAGACGCTGCCGCCCATCGCCAACCTGCAGACGCCCGATGCGGCGTTCGACCTCGACTTCGTGCAGGGCGAGGCCCGCGAAGCCAAGGGCGTGCGCTATGCGCTGTCCAATTCCTTCGCCTTCGGCGGCACCAACGCCGTCATCGTGGCCGGCCGCGCGTCCGATCGCTGAAGCTGCGTTGAACGCTTCCTGAAAAACCGCGCGGTGCATCGGCTGGTCGTTTTCGTGGTGCCGGTGTTCGCGCTGCTCATGGCGTGCGAGTTCGCCTGGGGCTGGCTGAAGCGGCGCAACACCTACCGCTTCAGCGACACCATCGGCAGCCTGAGCCAGGGCCTGCTGAGCCAGGCGCTCGCGGTGTGCACGCAGCTGTTCCAGATCGGCCTGTACGCCATGGCCTATCCGATGGTCGCGATCTGGACGCGGCCCGCCTTCTGGGACAGCGCCGCGGGCTGGATCGCCGCGGTGCTGCTGTTCGACTTCTTCGACTACTGGCTGCATCGCGCGGGTCACAGGTCGGCCGTGTTCTGGGCCGCGCACTCGGTGCACCACCAGAGCCAGCACTTCAACTTCTCCACCGCGCTGCGGCAGGAAAGCACGGTCGCGTTCCTGGGCTGGGCCTTCTACCTGCCGATGGCGTTGATCGGGGTGCCGCCGGAGCAGTTCGGCCTTGCGGGGCTCATCGTGCTGGTCTACCAGTTCTGGATCCACACCGAGCACATCGGCAAGCTGGGCTGGTTCGACCGCGTGTTCTCCTCGCCCTCGAACCATCGCGTGCATCACGCGGTGAACGACCGCTACCTCGACCGCAACTACGGCGGCATGCTGGTGGTGTGGGACCGCATGTTCGGCACCTTCGCCGAAGAAACCGAACGCTGCGTCTACGGCACGCGCAAGTCGCTCGCGAGCTTCGACCCGATGCGCGCGATCCTCGGTCCCTACGTGCCGCTGCTGCGCGATGCCTGGCACACGAAACGCTGGCGGGACAAGATCGCGGTGTGGTTCAAGCCGCCGGGCTGGCGGCCGGCCGACATGGCGGCACGCTTCCCTGAAGCCGCGTTCTCGTTGGAAGAAGCGATGCACATCCACGCTCCCGCGCTCACGCGCGCGCAGGTCGCCTCGGCCGCCCTCCACTTCGCATGCTGGGTCGGCGTGACGCTGGCCTTTCTCTGGCGCGCGGACGATCTCGCATTCCACAGCGGGCTGATGCTTCTGGCGCTCTCGGTCGGCGGCTTCTGGTCCATCGGCGCGGTGCTCGATTCGCGGCTTCGGCTGCGATGGGCATGGAGCGCACAGGCGGTGCTCCTGGCGATCTCCGCAATGCTGCTCTTCGGCTGAACACACCGGCGGCCGCCGCTATGCTCGGCGCCTTCACCGTTGCAGGGCATCCATCATGCGCAGGCTGGCCACTCCTGAAGACATCGACACCGTCTTCTCCCTCTACATGCACGAGAAGGTCGTGCCCTACCTGGGCTACGACCCGATGCCGCTGGAAGACTTCAGGCCGATCTACAGGCAGTTGATCGAAGGCGGCGATTTCTTCGTCTACGAACGCGGCGGCCGCATCGCCGGCTTCTATCGCGCAGCTCGCTACACGGGCCGCGTGCGGCACGTGGCCGGACTCGGCACGCTCGCTGTCGACCCTGCGCTGCACGGCCAGGGCATCGCGATGGCGATGGTCACGGACGCGATCGAGCGGCTCAAGTCGGATGGCGTCAAGCGCATCGAGCTCATCGTGGAGAGCGACAACGCACCGGCGCTGCGCTTCTACGACAAGCTCGGCTTCGAACGCGAGGGCACGCTGCGCAGGTTCTACAAGCGCGCCTCGGATGCGCAGGCCATCGACGACCACATCATGGCGCTGCTGTTCGACTGAGCAGCAGGCACACGCTCAGGGCTTCCAGCGCCGCAGCAGCAGCGCATTGGCCATCACGCTCACGCTCGACAGCGCCATCGCCGCGCCGGCCACCACCGGGCTCAGCAGGCCGAAGGCTGCGAGCGGAATGCCGGCCACGTTGTAGGCGAAGGCCCAGAAAAGGTTCTGGCGGATCTTCGCCACCGTGCGCCCCGATAGTTCGAAGGCCTGCGCAACCAGCGCGAGGTCGCCGCGCATCAGCGTGATGCCCGCGGCTTCCATCGCCACGTCGGTGCCGCCGCCCGAAGGCG
>CAJYQC010000224.1 GCA_913776885.1 uncultured Variovorax sp. | reverse complement strand
GCCGTCTACCGCGCTGGCGCGCTCGGGCGATGCCTGCTCGTGCAGGCGCCCACCGGCATCGGCAAGACGCTGGCCACCATCTTTCCGCTGCTGAAGGCGCGTGCGGCCCGCAAGGTCGACCGCGTCTTCTTCCTCACCGCCAAGACCTCTGGCCGGCCGGTGGCGCTGCATGCGCTGCGCATGCTCGACAAAGGCAGGGGGCCGGCGAGGCTGCGCGTGCTCGAACTCGCCGCGCGCGAGAAAGTCTGCGAATACCCCGACCGCGCCTGCCACGGCGACGCCTGCCCGCTGGCCCGGGGCTTCTACGACCGCCTGCCGGCCGCGCGCGAGCAGGCGGCGCAGGTGGCGTGGCTCGATCGCGAGGCGCTGCGCGAGATCGGCCTTGAGCACGAGGTCTGTCCCTACTTCCTCGCGCAGGAGATGGCGCACTGGGCCGATGCCGTCGTCGGCGACTACAACTACTACTTCGACAGCAGCGCCTTCCTCTACGCGGTGATGCGCGAGGCCGGCTGGCGCGCCGCGGTGCTGGTCGACGAGGCCCACAACCTGCTCGAACGCGCGCGGGGCATGTACACGGCCGAACTCGACGGCGCCGCGCTGGAGGAAGCCCACCGCGCCGCCCCCGGCGTACTGCGCGGACCGCTCGCCCGGGTGTTCCGCGAATGGGACACGGTGCAGCAGTCGCAGCAGGCCGGCTACGAGGCCGCCGACGAGATTCCCGAGCGCTTCCTTCGCACGCTGCAGGCCGCCAACACCGCCATGGCCGAGCATTTCGCCGCCACGCCCGACGCATCTCAGGGGCCGCTGCAGCGCTTCTTCTTCGACGCGCTGCACTTCGCGCGGCTGGCAGAAGCCTTCGGCGACCACTCGGTTTTCGAGCGCACGCTGGGTGTTACGCAGCAGGCGCGCCGCCTCGCCATTCGCAACCTCGTGCCCGCGCCGTTCCTGCACAACCGCTTCGCGGAGGCGGCATCGGTCACCTGCTTCTCGGGCACGCTCTCTCCCTTCGAGTTCTACCGCGACGCGCTGGGCGTTCCCGAAGACGCTGCGTTGCTCGACGTGGCCTCGCCGTTCCGCAGCGCGCAGCTGCACGTGGAGGTGGCGACCGGCGTGTCGACGCGTTTTCGCGACCGGGCGGGCTCGCTGCGCGACGTGGCAGACATCATCGGCGCGCAGTTCGAGCGCCTGCCCGGCAACTACCTGGCCTTCGTCAGCAGCTTCGACTACCTCGAGAAGGCGTGCGCCGCTTTTTCGCTGCGCCATCCCGGCGTGCCGATATGGACCCAGACGCGCGGCATGCGCGAGGCCGACCGCCAGGGCTTCGTGGCGCGATTCGAGGAGGGCGGGCAGGGCATCGGCTTCGCGGTTCTGGGCGGCGCCTTCGGCGAGGGCATCGACCTGCCGGGCAGCCGCCTGATCGGCGCTTTCGTCGCGAGCCTGGGCCTGCCCCAATACAACCAGCTCAACGAGATCACGCGCGAACGCATGCAGGCGCGCTTCGGCAAGGGCTACGAGTACACGTACCTCTATCCGGGCCTGCAGAAGGTGGTGCAGGCCGCCGGCCGCGTCATCCGCACCGAGGAAGACCGGGGCGTTCTGCACCTGCTGGACGACCGCTTCGCACGCGCCGACATTCGCGAGCTGCTGCCGCGCTGGTGGCATGTAAGGCTGGGCGCGGACCATCAATGAGCGCGACGGCGATTGCGATGCAGGGGCACTTGGCGAGCTGCTCGTGGTTTTTGGGTCGGTCCGAAATAGCCAGTCAGAAATTGAAATTAATGCGTGTTTTTGACCGATAAAGCCATAAATATTGACTGGCCATGACATTCTCATTTCACAAATTGGCAACTTTTTCTGGTCGAGGGATTTTTCTTTGCCGTGACCGCCTTGCAGTCTGTTTAGACTCGAAAGAGAGTTAAACAAAGGCATTACCTCTACATGAAATCAGTTTGTTCCATCGAGAAATCGGAAGTCGAGAAAAGCCAGCGCAGGCAGTTCTTGCAGAGGAGCGCGTATACCGCGACAGCGCTCTGGGGCAACTTTGCGCTGAGTGGGTGCGGAGGTGGAGGGGCAGATAGCAGCGGCGGATTCAATGGCGCAAGCCTGCTTCCGGCCTCAGGCAATGCAAATATCAATGGTGGTGGCGAAAATCCGGCTCCGAGTTCTGCGGAATCCCCGGAGCGCGGAAATTCGTTGCCGGCTTCTGTAAACAACTCGACGCTGGCAGATCCTCCGCAGCCGTCTGGTCAAGGCGTGAAAAACGATAGTCCTTCGCCTGGTGAAGCAAGTCCGATCGTTCAGTCTTTTGTGCCGACCGCCGAGGCCCCTGGCGGCTTAATCGTTATCACAGGCGCCAGATTCGATTCGACCGCTATCGTCAGTTTCGGCGGAGCGAGGGCCACTCGGATCAGCGTGGACTCGGCCACGCAAATCTCGGTGACGGTGCCGGCGCTGGCCGTGAGCGGGCCGATCGGCGTGGAAACGGCCGGCGGCACTGGCAAATCCGCGGCGCCGTTCGCCGTGCTGTCGGCGCCAGCACCGGCCTCCGGCTATCGGCTCGCCTGGCACGATGAGTTCGATGGAACGAACCTGAACCTTCGCAATTGGAGGGCTCATACCGCTACGAGATACGACGCGGTGCAAACGGCCGATGCGGTCGATGTCTCCAACAGCATCCTGACCATCACAACCTATACCGACCCGTCGACAGGCAAGCACCACACCGGTTTTCTCGACACGAATATCGGCTCGGGCTACAAGTTCACCTTCGGGTATATCGAGGCCCGCCTCCGGTTCGTCGGCCGATCCGGGCAGTGGTCCGAGTTCTGGTTGCAATCCAACAGGAACAAGGCGTACGCCCCCCCCAATCCCGCTGCCGGTGCAGAGGTCGACATCATTGAGCACCGCGCGTTCGACGACAAGCAGTCGGACGTCCGCAATCTCCACTCGAGCGCGGTGCACTGGAACGGCTATGGCGCGGACAGGCTGTTCCTGGAGAGCGGGGTCAGGCCACTGCCGGCAGAAGAGTCGTTCTCCGAATGGCACACGGCCGGCCTGCTCTGGACTCCGGACAGATATCGGTTCTTTCTCGACGGAGTCCAGTTCTGGGAAGCCAAGGACGGTATTTCCCAGAGCCAGGAATTCATCAGGCTCACCACTGAAGTCAAGGACAAGAGCCGTGCGGGCCAAATTCCTGCAGGTGGCTACGGCCCGCGCGGCGCGGACACGAATGCCGTCACCCAGGTCGACTGGGTCCGCGTCTGGCAACCGCCACCGGCCAGTTGAAAGACTGACGATGACGAACGGCATGTGCGGCTGGGGAAAGGCGGAAATTTTGCGCACCGGCAGACCGAGCCCGGTCGAGGCAGAACACAAATGCAAACTCTTGAGGGTCTGTGCGCAGCCCGACGGAATAGATTTCAGAGAGAAGATTGATTCAGGTGATGAGTTGAATTGTGATCTTTTGGGGCGACTTGAGGTGAATCTAGAATTCGAATGGGAATTCACATCAGGAGGAAGAATTTCCATGAAATCAGATCGCCCGATGGGGCAAGGAATGGATGCAGAAAAATCGCGCAGGCAATTTCTGCAGACCGGAGCATTGAGTGCAACGGCGCTGGTCGGGACGTCGTTCGTTGCCGGTTGTGGAGGAGGCGGCTCCGGCGGCAATGCGAGCAGCGCGAGCTTCCTGCCTCCTGCGGCAAATCCCGTGGCAGAAAATTCACCGCTCCCCGCGCCGGTCGCGGAGCCCAATCCTGCAGGGGCACCGCCTGAAGAAGCGCCGGCTTCAGCCCTGAGAAAAAATCCCGTCATCCATTCTTTTTCTCCAACCTTGGCAATACGTGGAAACGTAATTGTCATCACGGGTGCCGAATTCGACGTTAGTTCCTCGGTCAGCTTCGGCGAAGTGGAGGCGACGGAGTTCAGTGTCGACTCTGCGAGTCAGATCTCGGCGACCGTGCCGAAGTCCGCAAAAACCGGCGAGATTTCTGTCCGCACTGCCGCAGGCACGGCCCGATCCGCCACGCAGCTGGTCGTGTCGCATGCGCCCGGGTCGGCCAAGGGCTACAAGCTCGCGTGGCACGACGAGTTCGAAGGCAAGGCGGTGGACAGGTCGAAATGGAGCCTTGGTACAAGCACGCGCGACGATGCGGTCCAGACGGCCGACGCGGTGACGGTCGAGAACAGCGTGCTGAAGATCTCGACCTACACGGATCGGTCGACCGGCAAGCACCACACGGGATGGCTGATCACGAGGGGGCTCTACGAGCTTCGCTTCGGATATATCGAGGCAAGCGTCCGTTTCGCGTCGAGGCCGGGGCAGTGGGGTGCGTTCTGGCTGATGTCCCAGGCCAACAAGACGGCCGAACCCCCCGATCCGGCTGCCGGCGTGGAGGTCGACATCATCGAGCATCGGGCGGTTTCGACCGGCAACAAGAAGGACGTCAGCAACGAGTTTTCGAGCGCGGTGCATTGGAACGGCTATGAGAAGGGAAAGACAATGAGCCGTGGCAGCGGTCAGCAGCAGCTGCCTGAAAAACAATCCTTTTCCAGTTGGCACACGGTCGGAGTGCTCTGGACGCCGGAGGCATACGAGTTCTACCTCGACGGGGCTGAAGAGCCTTACGCGACCATCAGAGAGGGCATCTCCCTGAGTCCCGAATACATCAAGCTCACCTGCGAGATCAAGGCCAACAGCTGGGCGGGCCTGATCCCGTCCAGCGGATACGGGCCGCCGGGCGACAGCGCCAATGCGACCATGGAAGTCGACTGGGTTCGCGTGTGGCAACCGTAGCGCCTTGATTGAAAGAAGACAGCTCCGATGACGCGCGCTGCCAGACGCCTCGAACACGCCGGACAGCCTGACCTGTTCGGCGAAGCGCCTGCGGCCGCGATCGAAGGGCTGCGCTATGAGAACGGGTTCCTCTCGCGTGAGGAGGAGGCCGGCCTGCTGGCCATCGTGCAGGCCCTCCCGCTCGAGGAGATGCGCTACAAGGAATACACCGCCCGGCGAAGGGGCACGAGCTTCGGCGGCAGCTACGACTTCGACACCAACCGCCTGAAGCCCGGCGCGCCGCTGCCGCCGGAGCTTCGTCCGCTTCGCGACAAGGCGGCGGCCTGGGCCGGCATCGCCCCCGAAGAACTCACGCACATGCTGATCGCCGAGTACCGGCCGGGCACGCCGCTGGGCTGGCATCGCGACGTGCCCGATTTCGAGGACATCGTCGGCGTGTCGCTGCACAACGATGCCGTCATGCAGTTCCGGCCTTATGTGCCGGGCGCGTCTTCTTCCGGGCCGCCCACGCTTGAATTTCTGGTGGAGCCGCGCTCCATCTATCTGCTGCGCGGGCCTGCACGCTGGGCCTGGCAGCACGCGGTCGCGCCGACTGCGGCGCTGCGCTATTCCATCACCCTGCGAACGCGGGTTCGGCGCGAACGGACGGCTTCTCTTCGTCCTTCTTCCGCCGGGCAGCGAACAGAGGCGCCGCCGCCGAGAGATCGCTGATCCAGGCGTTCCAGGCCGCTTCGCGCTGCGCCGGATCGCCGCGCAGCAGCGCCGACGGATGAAGCGTGACCAGCACTCGCCGGCCCGCGGCGTCTTCCTGCCACTGGCCCCGCAGCTTGGTCACGGCCACGGGGCGCCCGAGCAGCGAGCGCGCGGCCGTCGCCCCCAGCGCGACGATGGCGCGCGGCCGCACCAGCTGCAGTTCGCTCTCCAGCCAGTGATGGCAGGCCTCGGCTTCCCGCTGGCCGGGCGTCTTGTGCATGCGGCGCTTGCAGCGCCATTCGTACCTGAAGTGCTTGACCGCGTTGGTCACGTACAGCTTCTCGCGCGACCAGCCGAGTTGCGCCACGGCCCGGTCGAAGAGCTTGCCGGCCGGCCCCACGAAGGGGCGGCCGGCGAGGTCTTCCTTGTCGCCGGGCTGTTCGCCCACGAACATCAGTACAGGGCGCACCGGCCCTTCGCCGAACACCGACTGCGTCGCGTACTGCCCGATCGGGCACTCGCGACAGGCGTCGGTCGCTCGTCGAGCGCCCGCAGCGCAGTCTTCGCCTCGCGAACGGTGATGCGCCTGCCGTTCAGGCCGCTGCCGCCATGGTCCGGCATTCTTCCTCGCACCGCCTGCAGGCTTCGGCGCAGCGCTGGCAGTGATCCGCGTCGTGGCTGCCGCATTCAGCGGCGCAGCGCTGGCAGATCTCGGCACACATGACGCAAGCGACCACGACGTTGTCGCTGCCGCGCGCCAGGGCTTCGGGGCCGCACCATGTCGAGGGGCCCGAGCGCTACTCCCCCGGCGACGTGGCGCGCGCGTTCTCCGAAGCGCTCGGCAAGCCGGTCGAACTGGTCGCGACGCCACGCGGGCGCCTGGAGCAGGCCTTCTCCTCGGCAGGCTTTTCCGAAGCCGCCGCAAAGTCTTATGCCGCGATGACCCGCGCCACCATGGACCAGCCCTACGAGCCGGCGACCAGGCCGGTGCGCGGCGCGATCACGCTGCGCGAATACATCAGTGCGCTCGTGAAGAGAAGCGCCGGCTGACGCCACTTGGCGGGCTTCGAAAACCCGCCAGATCGATGTCCGAGATTCGCGCGTGGCGCTGTGAAGCGCTGAAAACCGGACATTGGCCAGCTGTTTCTGGCGTCAGCCGGACAACTTGCGTTTCGCCGGCATCCGCACGGGGGAGCACGAAGCGAGGTCGATACGCGACGTTGCCCCGAACGCACTGGCTACGTCGAGCAACGTCGTCGATCGACCCGCCTCCGCGCACGTCGGGCGGAGGTTTGTGGCGGTTCGAACGCGCCGATACGATCCCGCGCCTTGCCCTCATGAAAGGACTGCGCGGGTGCCTCCGACCGACGTTTCTTCCCCATCTTCGAATGCCGACCTGCAGTTGCGCAGCCGGCGCCATGTCTGGCATCCGTGCACGCAGAGCATCCGCCTGGAAGCGGTGCCGCCGCTGCCCATCGCGCGCGGCGAAGGCGTGTGGCTCTTCGACCAGGAAGGCCGCCGCTACATGGACGCCACGAGCTCATGGTGGGTCAACCTCTTCGGCCATGCGCATCCGGCGATCAATGCCGCGCTGAAGCGGCAGCTCGACACGCTCCCGCACGTGATGCTCGCCGGCTGCACGCACGAGCCGGCGGTGGAGCTCGCGCAGCGGCTGTCGGGGCTCACGGGTGGCGTGCTCGGGCACTGCTTCTATGCCTCCGACGGCGCTTCGGCGGTGGAGATCGCACTGAAGATGAGCTTCCATTTCTGGCGCAACGCGGGCCGCGGCGACAAGCGGCGCTTCGTCGCGGTCAGGCACGGCTACCACGGCGAGACGCTGGGTGCGCTGCATGTGACCGACGTGCCCGTGTTCCGCGACGCCTATGCGCCATTGCTCGCCGATTCGCTCCTGGTCGCTTCACCCGATGCGCGCAATGCCGCTGCGGGCGAGAGCGAAGCCGATGTCGCCCGCCGAGCCGCCACCGAACTGGAGGCGCTGCTGGCCGAGCAGCACGGCACCATCGCCGCCGTGATCGTCGAGCCGCTGGTGCAATGCGCCGCCGGCATGGCGATGCACGACCCCGCATACCTGCGCCGCGTGCGCGCGCTGTGCGACCGCTACGGCGTGCATCTCATCGCCGATGAGATCGCGGTGGGCTGCGGGCGGACCGGCAGTTTCTTCGCCTGCGAGCAGGCGGGCATATGGCCGG
>CAJYQC010000223.1 GCA_913776885.1 uncultured Variovorax sp. | reverse complement strand
AGCGCATGAACGCCGCCATCGTCGACCTGTACAAGGAGTCGGTACTGCCATGAAGAAGAAGAGGAAGAAGACCATCGCCGCCGTGCTGGGCGCCCTGCTCTTCGCCGCAGCGTCGATCGGCGCGGCCCAGGCGCGGGGCATCGGCACCCTGAGCTCCGAGTACCCCGTCTCCCTGAGCGTGCAGATCGACCCCGCGACCATCACCGACGACGACCTGCGCGAGATCCGTGCGGCCGGCTTCGAGTTCGTGCGCTTCGGCGTGCGTCCGCCGATCAGGAGCGTGAATCCGGGGCTCACCGACTATTCGAAGCTGATCCAGCGCGTGCGCAAGGCCAGGCTCGATGCCATGGTCACGCTGTTCGGCGGCAAGGAGATCTGGGGCCACGAGCCCGGCGACATGCGCGGCGGCGGAGGCGGCAACGGCAGCAAGGAAGACCGCTTCGCCGACTTCGCGGCCGACTTCATCAAGGCGCACTCGGCCGACGTCGCCATCTGGGAAGTGTGGAACGAGCCCGACAACAAGACCTTCCTGCAGCCCGCTCTGGTGCGCGACTTCGGCGCGGCCACCTCGGCGCTGTGCGAGCGGCTCGCGCAGCGGCAGATCCGCCCGGACATCATCGTCGGCTTCGGCTTCGCGAAGCTGCCCTTCGTCGGCGGCGGGGGAGGCGGCGGTGGGGGGAAGGTACCCTCGGAGCTGGAAGACGCCTTCGTCTCCGCCGCGCGCAGCGACTGCCTGACGGACATCTCCATCCACCCCTACCGCTCGGTGCCCGAGACCGCGCTGGCCGACTACCAGAGGCTGCGCGCGCAGCTCGACAGGCGCCAGCTGAACAAGACCGGCATCGTCGCTTCCGAGTGGGGCTACGCCTCGTACATGCCGGTGCGCAACCAGGGCATGCAGGCCTCGCTGATCTTCAGGGAGTACCTGATCAACGTCGCGGCCGGCATCCGGCTGCTGAACCTGTACTCGTGGCGCGACCGCGGCCAGTCGTACTTTTCCAAGGAAGACAACTTCGGGCTCATGTCGAAGTCCGGCGAGAAGAAGGAGGCCTACTCGGCGCTGACCGAGTTCCTGAAGATCGCGCGGCACTCGCAGAAGGTCTCCTACGACGACGCGCGCGGCGCGAGCCGGCTGGTGCTGCGCCGCGGCGAGTCGATGCTGCACGTGGTCTGGACGCAGGGCGCGGAGCAGAGCGTGTGGGTGCCGGCGGCCGCGGGCGCGAAGTGCACGCGCGTCGACTTCTTCCCGCAGATGCGCGAAGGCAGCTGCGGCAGCCGTTCGGACGAGGGCTTCAGCGTGAAGGCGACGACCAGCCCGGTCCTGCTTTCCATCTCGGGCTAGGTGGATGAAGCAGCGACTGTCAGGATTCGGCAAGCGCCTCGGCGGTCCCATCTATGCCGTCGCCGACCAGTGCATCTACAGCGCGAGCCAGCTGCTGCTCAGCTTCGCGCTGGCCCGCGTGCTCTCGCCCGCGGACTTCGGCGTGGCCTCCGCGTTCCTCGCGGTGATCAGCTTCCAGTACATCCTGCACATGGCGATGGTGCACGAGCCCCTGCTGATCCGGCGCCATTACGCCGACCGCTCCTCCGCCTGGCTGACCTGGGCGCTGGTGGTGCTGTGCGCGCTGCTGGGCTTTCTCGCGTGGCAGATCGCCGCGTTCCCGGGGCAGCTGCACTGGGTGGGCGTGGCGCTGATCGTGGGCTACGAGATCTTCTGGATCTCGCGCAGCCTGCTGCTCGCGGGGCGGCGCTACGGCGTGCTGTGCATATCGGGCGCGCTGATCTCGGTGGGCTACGTCGTCGTGCTGAATGCCGCCAGGCCCGCGGGCTGGAAGGAGGCGCTGCTGCTGGTCTCGGTGCTGCAACTGCCCTTTCTCTTCCTGGTGCTCGCGAACACGCGCCACACCGTCCTTCCGCTGCCGGCCGCGAAGAACGCCCACGGCCTGACGGCGCGCGAATCGATGGCCTACGGCTGGAAGGCCAGCCTCTCGCAGTTCATGAGCTGGATCATGACCGGCGGCGCCATCCTGCTGCTGGGCTCCTCGGCCGATGCCGAGCAGGGCGGCCTGCTGAAGATCTACATCACCTTCCTGCTGCCGATGCAGTACGTGCTGTCGGCGCTGGGCTACTACCTGCTGCCGCAGCTGGCGGCCAACTGGAAGTCGGCGGACGACGCCCGGAGGAAGAAGTCGCTGCGCGACTTCACCGGCTTCGTGCTGATCGGCTTCATCGTCGCCGAGGCCGTGGGCGTGGCGCTGGGCCTGCTGGGGCCGCACCTCGTGGTGCTGGCCTTCGGCGCGAACTACCGGGGCATGGACTTCTCGCCCTTCTTCTACGCGCCTGCGATCTTCGGGCTCACCATGTGCCTGCGCACCGGCTTCAGGGCGGCGTCGCGGCCGGGCGCCCTGCTGCTGTGCTCGGTGGTGGGTGCGGTGGTTTTCGCAGTCGCGATGCTCGCGGCCGGACGGCCCGTCTCCTACATCCAGACCATCCACGCCATGACGTGGGGCTTCGCCTGCATGGCCGCGTTGATGGCCGGCTGGCTGTTCCTGCTGATGCGGGCGAGCGCGGTGGACGTGGGCAAAGGGGAGCAGCGCGCCTGATGCCCGAAAGGCCGGCGCCGGACGAGGAGATCCTGATGAGCAATCCACTGCTTCGCGGCGTGCGCCTCGACGAGCGCCTCCGGTTCCAGCGGGACGGCGTCGTGTGCCTGCGCAGGATCGTCTCGCCCGAATGGATAGCGCTGGCGCGCGCCGGCATCGAGCAACGGCGCGACGGGCTGTTGCGGCGCGTGGTGTCCGAGTCGGGCGCCAGCGAGATCGCGGGCCAGCTCACCGTGAACCACCGGCTGCGCCGGACCTGCGACCAGCGGCACCTCGGCGAGGTCAGGCACGTGGCCGCCACCGCAGCCACCGCACGCTGGCACCAGGACATCTCCTGCGGGCTGGCCGACAGCCACCGCATCGTCCACCTGTGGATGCCGGTGGACCACATGCCGCGCGAGACCGCGCCGGAAGTGGTGCGCGGCTCCCATCTCTGGAAGACCGGCTACCGAAGCGCGAGCCCGTCGGGCGACGCACCGGCCATCGATCTGCCCGACATCGAATCCAACCGCGGCGCCTTCGACATCGTGGGCTACGAGGTCGACCCGGGCGACGTGGTGGCCTTCAACCACCGTTCGCTCCACCACGCGGGGCCCGTCATGAGCTTCGGCGAGAAGCACCGCGCCTTCGCGATGCTGTGCGCCGACGACGAGCTGCTGGCGCTGGCGGTGAAGCCGAACGGGCAGCCTGCGGCGATGCAGGCGTTCCGCGCGGCCTAGGCCGCGTTCACCAGAACTTCTCGGGCGTGGCCGAAAGCGTCTCGGTGCAGCGGGCCACGGCCTTGGCGCGCTCCTCGCGCAGCCGCTGCCAGTTGTCGGCCTGCCATTCGTTCCACGCGACCGGCTCCGACTGATAGAAGCACTCGGCCGGCGGACGCATGAAGCCCGCGCGGCCGAGCGCGGCGCCGAACTTCAGGCGGAACAGCTCGTCCGAGCCGGTCAGGTTCTCGTAGACCAGGTGCCAGGAGCCCGGAAGCAGCGGCGTGTCCGCCACCGCCTGCACCTTGCGCGCCTCCTCGATCTCCTCGGGCGTGGAGCCGTCGGTCAGGGCCGTGGCATAGGCGGCCTCGGCGCGCCTGCGGTAGATGTCGGTGGCGACCTTGCTGAGCGCATCGTTCAGCTCGCCGATGGCGGGGTTGGCGCCCAGCGGATCATCCTTGAGCGCCTCCAGCGTGGTGCCGCCGAGGTCGTCCTTCGAGAAGCCCTGCGCGCCGACGCTCACGCCGCCCGCGATGACCGACAGCGCGATGTTCAGCGCCACCTGCCCCGCGATGTTGTTCATCGTGTTCTCGCGGCGGACCACGCGAAGCTGTTCGATGCCCGGCTTGTAGTTGCCGCGGGCGAAGCGCACGCGGGTCTGGGCTGCTGCCGACGCGGATGCGGCGTCGGTTGCGGCCGGAGCGGCGGCGGTTGCGGGTGCGGGTGCGGCCTGTTCTATCGGTGCGGCCGGCACGGCTGCGGCAGTGGGTGCAACCGGTGCTATCGATGCGGCCGGCACGATGGACGCTTCTGCGGCGGCCTCCGTGCCTTGCAATCGTTGCGGGTCCACCGGCGCCGTAGCACCGGTTTCGGCATGCGCCGAGATGGCAGCGACCGCCAGCGCGATGCCGCATGCGCGCCGGGCGGCGCGCGCTCCCTTTTTCTTCGAAATCATGTGAACGAAATTCCTCCCGGCGCGGATTGTCCACGAGCCCAGGGCGCCATCGTCCGCAGCACGGCTGGGCAACCGCCTCGACGCAGCGGTCGTCGTTCGTCGCGCGAGCATGGCGCGGCCGTGCGCTCCCTTTCAGGCGGCAGTACCGCGGCAACTACCGCGGGCACGCATACATCCTGTTCCCGCCCAACCGCTTCATGGCGCCCAAGTGCAGGGCGCTGGTCGATCACTGGCGAGCGCGCTCAGTGCTTCTTCAGCAGGACGCGCACCGCCTCGGGCAAAGAGTCGACCTGCGGCATGAAGTGGTCGAGCAGCGCGCCCAGCGCCACCGCGCAGATCACCGCGCCCAGCAGCGGCTTCCAGGTGAGCCGCACGGCGGCCATCAGCCAGCCCTCGCGCGCCACGCGCACCGCCGCGCGCGCCGACACGTAGGAGAACGCGATCTCGATGGCCACGGCCAGCAGCGCGTCCCAGCTGAAGTACAGCAGCACCAGCGAGCCCGCGCCGAACAGGATGGCCGCGCAGATCAGGAAAATGGCGATCACCGGAACGACGACGACGGCGCCCTCGTCCGCGCCGCCTGCCACGTCGAGCGCGCCGCTGGCGATGTCGGAGAGGCCGCTGCCGCCACCGTTGCTCGAAGCCTCTGCGCTGCTCGTGGAACCATGCGAACCGCCGCCGCCTCGTCCGCAGCCGAACTCGACGTCGGGCGCGTCGACGTCGAAGTCGAGCCCGCGCTCCTCGACCAGGCGCTTGGCCCACCAGCGCAGCACCAGCAGATAGCCGAGATACCCCACGCCCAGCGTGAGGAAATAGCGCACCGCGAGCGAATCGACGTGCAGCAGGTGCATCTGCAGCGCCGACACGCCCCACATCAGAAGCAGCGTGAAGCTGCCAATGAGGATGCCGTGCGTGCGCAGGCTGTACTTGCGGTGGAGCTCGCGCTCGACCTGTGTTTCCCACAGGCGCACGGAGCGCCAGTTGGAAAGGACCTTCACGGCTTCAGGCTGCTCAGGCGGCGTCCGCCATGTCGGCGAAGGGCACGCGCGGCGCCACCGCGCACATGAGCTCGTAGCCGATGGTGCCGCCGGCCTTGGCGACTTCGTCGATGGGCAGCACCGCGCCGTTCGTCGCCGACCTGCCCCACAGCGTGACCTCGCTGCCGAACTTGGCTTCGGGCACGCCGGTGAGGTCGACGGTGATCATGTCCATGCTCACGCGCCCGACCATGCGGGTGCGCACGCCGTTCACCAGCACCGGCGTGCCGGTGCCGCAGTGGCGCGGATAGCCGTCGGCATAGCCGACCGCCGCCACGCCGATGGTCAGCGGCCCTTCCGCCGTGAAGCTGGAGCCGTAGCCGACGGTGTCGCCGGCCTTCAGGGTCTGCACCGACAGCAGCCTGGTCGACAGCGTCATGGTGGGCTGCAGCTGCCAGTGGGCCGCATCGTGCTCGGGGTAGTCGGGCGCGCCGCCATAGAGCATGACGCCGGGGCGCACCCAGTCGCCGCGTGTGCGGTCGGGGTGGCGCAGCGTGGCGGCGCTGTTGGCGATGGAGCGCTCGCCCGGCAGGTCGCGGGTGGCGCGCTCGAAGGCTTCGAGCTGGTGGTCGATGCCGCGCCTGCCATCGGCATCGCTGAAGTGGGTCATGAGGGAGATCTCGTCGACCTGGGTGAGCGCGTTGAGGCGGGTCCAGGCGGCGCCGAAGCGCTCGGGCGTGAAGCCCAGGCGGTTCATGCCGGAGTTCATCTTGAGGAACACGCGCTGCGGCTTGAGGGTCTTGTGGGCGGCGAGCATGTCGATCTGCTCGTCGCAGTGCACCGTGTGCCAGAGGTCGAGGCGCGAGCACAGCTCCAGGTCGCGGGCCTCGAACACGCCCTCCAGCAGCAGCACCGGGCCGCGCCAGCCGAGGGCGCGCACGCGCTCGGCCTCGGCCAGGTCGAGCATCGCGAATCCGTCGGCACCGCGCAAACCCTCATAGACCCGCTCGATGCCATGGCCGTAGGCGTTGGCCTTGACGACGGCCCAGACGCGGGCTTCGAGGGCCGAGCGGCGCGCCCGCTCGAGGTTGTGGCGCAGGGCTTCGGTGTGGACGGTGGCGAGGATCGGACGCGGCATGAAGGGTTTCCGGAGTGGGCCCGGCAGGGGCCCGGGGACGATGCAGACCACGTTTTAGCATCTTCGGGAATGGGGTCGAACACGGTGGGGATGCGGGATTGCGTGTCGCACCCCCGTGCTATAACCGCCCATTCGCCCTCTTGGCGACACTTTTTCACTACCGCCAGCAGACCTATTCCTCTGGCCAGCCAGCCCATCGATGAAGCGCGGTTTCTACACGATCATGTCGGCCCAGTTCTTTTCGTCGCTGGCCGACCAAGCGCTTTTCGTTGTTGCGGTCGATCTCATGCGGAGTTCGGGCGCGCCCGAATGGCAGCGCGCGGCGCTGGTGCCCATCTTCGCTGTCTTCTATGTGGTGCTGGCCCCGCTGGTGGGCGCCTT
This sequence comes from uncultured Variovorax sp., assembly GCA_913776885.1. Lineage (GTDB taxonomy): Bacteria > Pseudomonadota > Gammaproteobacteria > Burkholderiales > Burkholderiaceae_C > Variovorax. The sequence continues at coordinate 1,812 of CAJYQC010000223.1, read as the reverse complement.
CGCCGACGCCCTGCCCAAGGGCAAGGTGATGTTCATCAGCAATGCCATCAAGGTGCTGGGCTGCCTGATGATGCTCTTCGGCTCGCACCCGCTGCTGTCGTATTCGATCGTGGGGCTCGGCGCCGCGGCGTACTCGCCGGCCAAGTACGGCATCCTCACCGAGCTGCTGCCGGCATCGCAACTGGTCAAGGCCAACGGCTGGATCGAGGGCCTGACCATCGCGTCGATCCTGCTGGGCATCGTGCTGGGCGGCACGCTGGTGGGGCATGCGGTCTCCAGCAAGCTGCTGGCGTTCGACTTCCCGCTCATCGACACCGGCATCGACACGCCGGCCGAGGCGGCGCTCACGGTGCTGATCTTCGTCTACATGCTGGCGGCCTGGTTCAACACGCGCATTCCGCACACCGGCGTCGAAATGCGCCCGCTGCGTGCCAACCCCGAGCAGGGCCTGGCGCGCAACATCGTGGCGCTGCTGCCCGACTTCTGGCACTGCAACGCCCGCCTCTGGCGCGACCGCCTGGGCCAGATCTCGCTGGCCACCACCACGCTCTTCTGGGGTGCGGGCGGCAACCTCAAGTACATCGTGCTGGCCTGGGCCTCGCTGGCGCTGGGCTACAACACCACGCAGGCCTCGGCGCTGACAGGCGTGGTAACCATCGGCACCGCCGTGGGCGCGATCGTCGCCTCGATGCGCATGCGGCTGGACATGGCCACGCGCGTGATCCCCATGGGCATCGCGATGGGCCTGATGGTGATCTGCATGAACTTCATCGGCAACGTGTGGCTGGCGGTGCCCTTCCTCATCCTGCTGGGCGGCCTGGGCGGCTTCCTGGTGGTGCCGATGAACGCGCTGCTGCAGCACCGCGGCCACAACCTGATGGGCGCGGGCCGCTCCATCGCGGTACAGAACTTCAACGAGCAGGCCTGCATCCTGCTGCTTGGCGGCTTCTACAGCGTGTGCACGGGCCTCGGACTCTCGGCCTACGGCGCCATCAGCGCCTTCGGCCTCGTGGTGGCCGGCTGCATGTGGCTCATCAAGCGCTGGCACGAGAACAACCTCAAGAAATATCCCGAGGAAGTCGAGCACCTGCTCGCCATCGCCCGCAGCGATAAGCATCATTGACCTCCCCCAGGCTGCGCGCACTTCGTGTCGCTGCGCCAACCCCCTCGCCCGGGGGGCGGCACCGCAGGCCCGGCAAGGCCGGTTCCTCGGTGCCCCACGAAAACTCCACCACCATGCCAGCACTCGCCCTGCTATTGAACGCCTTCGTCTGGGGCGTCTCCTGGTTCCCCTTCCGCCAGATCGCGGGCCACGGCCTGCATCCGCTGTGGACCACCTGCCTGATCTACCTGGCCATCGCCGTGCTGATGGGCGTGCTGCGCCGGCATGCGTGGAAGGGCTTCGCGGACTTTCCGATGCTGGCGGTGCTGGGCCTGGCGGCCGGCTTCACCAACGTCGGCTTCAACTGGGCGGTGACGCAGGGCGACGTGGTGCGCGTGGTGCTTCTCTTCTACCTGATGCCGCTGTGGAGCGTGCTGCTGGCCTGGCTGCTGCTTGGCGAGCGGCCCACCGGCGGCGCGCTCGCGCGGGTGGCGCTCGCGCTCACGGGCGTGGCGGTGGTGCTGAAGGCACCCGGCGCCGACTGGCCGGTGCCGTCGAGCCTGCCCGACTGGCTTGGCGTGGCGGCGGGCTTCGGCTTCGCCGTCACCAACATCACGCTGCGCCACCTGCGGCCGGCGCCGGGCGAGTCGCGCGCGCTGGCGATGTTCTGCGGCTGCACCTTCGTCGCCGGCGCCGCGGCGCTGGGCGGC
>CAJYQC010000222.1 GCA_913776885.1 uncultured Variovorax sp. | reverse complement strand
CATCGAGGACGTGCTCGAGCAGATCGTCGGCGAGATCGAGGACGAGTTCGACATCGCCGAGGACGAGGGCGACATCTTCGGCCTGGCTGACCACACCTACCGCGTATCGGGCGACACGCCCATCGAGCGCGTCGCCGAGGCCTTCGGCATCGTGTTCGACGAAGAGCAGCTCAGCGAAGACTTCGACACCATCGGCGGGCTGATCGCGCACGAGATGGGCCACGTGCCCAAGCGGGGCGAGCACCATGCGATCGGCGGTTTCGACTTCGTGGTGCTGCACACCAAGGGCGGCGCGGTGCGCTGGTTCAAGGTGTCCCCGGCACGCGGCGGCGACGCGGCCGACTGATGGCTCGCGCGCAGGCTTCCTCCTTCGCTTCCTTCCTTCGTCCGCTGGGCTTCGTCGCAGCCGGGCTCGCTCAGGCGCTCTCGATGGCGTCGCCGGCCGGCGGCAAGCCGCTGTGGTGGCTGCAGCTGCTGTCGCTGGGGGCCCTGGTGTGGCTGCTCGACGGGCTGCGTTCGCAGGGCGCGGGCTGGCGCCGCGCGGGGTTGCACGGCTGGTTGTTCTCCACCGCCTGGCTCACCGGCAGCTTCTGGTGGCTCTTCATCTCGATGCACACCTACGGCGGCCTGCCGGCGCCGCTGGCGGCCATCGCCGTGCTCGCGCTGGCTGCTGCGCTGGGCCTCTATTACGCGTTTGCCGCTGCATGGTTCGTGGTGAAGGCGCCGCAGGGGCGGGTGGCGGGCGCACTGGTCTTCGCGGCGCTCTGGACGCTGGCCGAGCTGGTGCGAGGCAGCTGGTTCACCGGTTTCCCGTGGGGCGCGGGCGGCTACGCGCACGTGGAAGGCCCGCTCGCCGCGCTCGCGCCGTGGGTGGGCGTGTACGGCATCGGCGCCGCTGCGGCGCTGGCCGTTGCGCTGGTCGCGCTGCATCGTCCGCTGCGCATGGCGCAGGCCGCGCAAGGCATCGTGCTGATCGCGCTCGTGTTCGCCGTGCCGAACCTCGTGCCGGCGCTTGGCGACGACGTGCGGGGCGACAAGGGCGCTGCGGGCAGTCTGAGCATCGCGCTCCTGCAGGGCAACATCCCGCAGGACGAGAAGTTCATTCCCGGCGGCGGCATCGAGACCGCGCTGAGCTGGTACGGCGAGCAGCTGCGCGATGCGAAGGCTTCGCTCGTCGTCACGCCCGAGACCGCGCTGCCGCTGTTGCCCGTGCAGCTGCCGCCCGGCTATCTCGAAGCGATCCAGGCACGCTACAGCCAGGGAACGCAGGCAGCCATCGTCGGCCTGCCCATGGGCGGACAGGGCACCTACAGCAACTCGGTGCTCGGCTTCCGTCCCGGCGAAGCGCGGCCGTACGTCTACAGCAAGCACCACCTGGTGCCCTTCGGCGAATTCATTCCGCCGGGCTTTCGCTGGTTCATCCAGATGATGAACATCCCGCTGGGCGACTTCGCGCGCGGCGGGCTCGCCCAGGCGCCCTTCGTCTGGCAGGGCCAGCGCATCGCGCCGAACATCTGCTACGAGGACTTGTTCGGCGACGAGATCGGTGCGAACTTCCGCGACGAGGCCATGGCGCCCACCATCCTGCTCAACGTGAGCAACATCGCCTGGTTCGGCGACACGGTGGCCATCGACGAGCACCTGTCGATCTCGCGCATGCGCGCGCTCGAGTTCGCGCGGCCGATGGTGCGTTCCACCAACACCGGCGCGACCGTGGTGATCGACGCCCAGGGCCACGTGACGCACGAACTGCCGCGCCTCACGCGCGGCGTGCTCGAGGCCACGGTGGAAGGCCGTCGCGGCCTCACGCCCTTCGCGCGCTGGGTGGCGCCCTTCGGCCTCTGGCCGCTGTGGCTGCTGGCCATGGCCATCGTTGCCGCGGCCTGGGTGCAGGGCCGCCGCAGGAACTGAAACCGGTCAGACTGCCGCAGCAGCCGCCTTCACAGGCCAGTCGCGCAGCTTGCCCGGGTTCAGCAGCCCCAGCGGGTCGAAGCGCTTCTTCACCTCGATGACATCCGCCGGCAGCGGCCCGCCGGCCTTGCCGTCTTCCACGATGTTCACGTGCGGGTTGTTGATGTGCACGCCGTGCTCGCGGTGGATGCGCATGATCTCCTGCAGCCGTTCCTCGGTGCTGAAGCGCACCAGCTGCAGCCCGCTGCAGGTCATGAGGCCCGACACGTTGCGCAGGAACTCGAGGTGCATCATCACCTCGCCCCTTTCGCCTGCCTTGCCGCCCAGCAGCTTCTCCATCTCGATGACCTGCTCGACGTGCCTGCCCGGGACGAAGCCGCTTTGCAGGTAGGTGAGGTTCGGGTCGATCTTCAGCGCATGCAGCGTCGTGTGGTTCCAGGTGAATTCCATCAGCGTGCGGTTGCTCTTCTGCACCTCGGCCGCCGTCTTGCGGTAGCCGACGGTGCCGCCGTGGGCCTCTACCAGCTGCAGCATCGCGGGCTCGCTCGATTCGGCCACCAGCGACAGCACCGTATGGCAGCCCTTGGGCAGGTGCGCGGCGAGCTGCGCCAGATGGTCGGAGATCGGCGCCGCGAAGAAGGTCACGCCGCGCTTCACGATGCCCGGCGCGTGCGCGAGCTTGTCGGCGAAGTGCAGCGCGCTATCGAAGTCGCCGAAGGTCACGAGCGTTTCGAGCCAGGGATGCGCGGGCGCCAGCGCGATTTCCAGCTCCAGCACGAGACCGTTGGTGCCCCACAGGTGGTGCATGCGCATCGCGTCGGCGCCGCGCAGCTCCACGACCTGCGGCTCGGCCTCGATGGTCATCGCGCGGATGCCGATCACGTTGCCCGGCGCGCCCAGCGGCCCGTAGTTGATGGAGCCCACGCCGCCGAAGCCGCCGCCGAACAGGCCGCCCAGCGTCGCGCTGCGGTAGGTGGAGGGCACGCAGCGCAGCTCCTGCCCCGTGGGCTTGGTCTGCTTCTCGAGCTCGCCCAGGCGGATGCCGGCCTGTGCGCGCGCCACGCCGGGGCGCACCCACAGACAGCTGTTGTAGCCCGTCATGTCGAGCACCACGCCGCCGGCCAGCGGCGTGGTCTGGCCGTAGTTGCCGGTGCCGCTGCCGCGGATGGTGATGGGCACGCCGCGGCGTGCGCAGGTGCCGACCACGGCGCGGATCTCTTCCTCGGTGCGCGGGCGCACCACCACGTCGGCGCGTTTGTCCTTCAACTGGCGCACCAGCACGGGGCTGAACCAGGAGAAGTCGGAGGACAGGCGCGTGACGCGGCTCTCGTCGGTGATCCAGTCGAGGTCGGGGAGTTCGAGCAGCAGCTGCTCGATGGCGGAAACAGGGGCGTTCATGGTCAAGTTTCAGTCCTGAGAAAGTTCGCTCGCATGCCACGAGCCCAGCGCCAGCTTGGTGAGCCAGGCCATGAGCACGAAGAGCGCGACACCGGTGAGGGAAATGAGCAGCAGGGCCGCGAACATGCGCGGGATGTTCAGCTGGAAGCCGGCCTGCAGGATCTGGTAGGCCAGGCCTGCGCCCGAGCCTCCGGTGCCCGCGACGAACTCCGCCACCACCGCGCCGATCAGCGCGAGGCCGCTGGAGATGCGCAGGCCGCCGAAGAAGTAGGGCAGCGCACTCGGAATACGCAGCCGCACCAGCTGCTGCCAGCGCGTCGCGCGGTTGAGCTTGAAGTAGCTCTGCAGGTCGGGGTCGATGCTGCGCAGGCCCAGCGTGGTGTTGCTGATGATCGGGAACAGCGCCACCAGCGCCGCGCACACCGTCATCGCTGCCACCGGGTTCTTGACCCAGATGATGATGAGCGGCGCCACCGCCACGATGGGCGTCACCTGAAGCAGCACCGCGTACGGGAAGAGCGCGGTCTCGATGCGCTTGCTCTGCACGAAGAGGAACGAGATCAGCACGCCCGCCACAGTGGCCAGCAGGAACGACAGCACCGTGATCTTCAGCGTGACCAGCAGCGCGTTGCCCAGCGGCGCCCAGTCGGTGACCAGCGTCTGCATCATCAGGTAGGGCGAGGGCACCAGGTACGGCGGCAGCTCCATCGCCACCACCAGCCATTGCCACAGGGCGATCAGCACCACGCCGATCAGCACCGGGTAGAGCACGCGCTGCACGCGCGGCTGGCCCAGCAGGGGAACGGTCTTCGCAGTCATCGCGCGGCCTCCTCGTCAGTGCTGCTGGCGCGCAGCAGGCTGTCCTGCAGCTGCTTGGCGTAGCGCGCGAATTCGGGCGTGACCATGAAGTCGGCGCTGCGCGGATAGGGCTCGTCGATGCGGAACTCCTCCACCACGCGGCCGGGCCGCGCGGCCATCATCACCACGCGGCTCGACAGGAACACCGCCTCGTGGATCGAATGCGTCACGAAGATCACCGTGAGCTTCTTCTTGCGCCACAGCTCCAGCAGGTCGGCGTCGAGCTTGTGGCGCGTGATCTCGTCGAGCGCGCCGAAGGGCTCGTCCATCAGCAGCAGGTCGGGCTGCGTGACGAGGCCGCGCGCGATCGACACGCGCATCTGCATGCCGCCCGAAAGCGCGCGCGGCAGCGCGTCTGCGAATTTCTCAAGGCCCACGAGCTCGAGCGATTCCATCACCCGCGCATCGGCCTCCTTGCGCGGCACGCCCGCCAGGTCCAGCGGCAGCCGCACGTTGGTGCGCACGCTGGCCCACGGCATCAGCGTGGGCGACTGGAACACGAACGACATCTTGTACGAGCTCTCGTGCAGCTGCGCCACCGGCCGGCGCCACACCAGCAGGCGGCCGTCGCTGGGCTCGAGCATGCCCGCCACCATCTTCAGCAGCGTGCTCTTGCCGCAGCCCGAGGGGCCGAGCAGGGTGACGAACTCGCCTTCGGCGATGGACAGGTCCACGGGCAGCAGCGCCTGCGTGCCGTTGGGATAGGTCTTCTCGGCCGAGAGCACTTCCACCGCCGGGACGGCGGGTGCGAGATCGGGCGGGGGCGCCAGCGTGTGGGGGTCGATGCGATTCATTCGTGAGGCCTTTCGAGAACGGCCGCGCTGCGCGGCCGCCTGGTTTCAGGGCAGTGCCCGAGCGTCAGGGAATGACCTTGGCGTCCTTGACGAACTCCGTCGTGTAGGTCTTGGCCAGTTCGACCTTGGCGGGGTCGAGCAGCTTCGCGGTCACCAGGAAGTCGTAGCTCGCCTTCGCACGCGCATCCGTCATCACGCCGATGCCGAGCTTGGCCGCGTCGCCGCCGGTGATCATTCCCATCTCCTTGAGCTTGGCGACGCTGTAGGCCAGCTGGTCGTCGGTCATGTTGGGGTTGTCCTTCTTGATGAGCGCGTTGGCGGGCGCGGGGTCGGCCAGGTAGCTCTTCCAGCCCTCGGCCGAGGCCTTCACGAAGGCGGCGACCTGCTTGCTGCGGTCCTTCACCGTCTTCTCCATGCACGACACGGTGGTGGCGTAGGCCGGGAAGCCGTGGTCGCTGAACATCAGCACGGTGCTCTTCACGCCGGCCTTCTGGATCGCGTAGGGCTCCGAGGTCAGGTAGCCCTGCTGCGCGGCGTTCTTGTCGGCCACGAAGGGCTGGATGTTGAAGGTGTAGGGGCGGGTCTGCTCGTCGGTGAAGCCGAACTTGGCCTTCAGCCACGGCCAGTAGCCGCGCTGGGCCTGCGCGCCGATCAAAAGCGTCTTGCCCTTGAGGTCCTCGAACTTCTTCACGTCGTCGTGCGCGATCAGCACCTGCGGGTCCTTCTGGAAGAAGGCCGCCACGTTGACCACCGGCACGCCGCCTTCGCGCACCTGCATCATCTGGATGTCGCTCGAGCCCATGATGCAGTCGGCCTGGCCGGCAGCCATCATCTGCGTGATGTTGACCTGCGGGCCGCCCATCTTGATGGTGACGTCCAGGCCGTACTTCTTGTAGATGCCCTGAGCCACCGCCTGGTAGAAGCCGCCGTGCTCGGCCTGCGCATACCAGTTGGTCATGTAGGTGAACTTGTCCTCGGCCTGGGCGGACGCTGCGGCGAGGAAGGCGATGGCGGCGGCGCCGGCGATGGACAGTGCGAAGGAGCGCATGGGAGTGGACCTCTCGTAGGCTGGGGAGTTGAAGAAGAAAGAAGAAAAAGGTGAAGCGGCCGTTGCAAGAAGCGGGCTCAAACCCCTGTCAGGCCGGCTGGAAGCTCTGCTGGATGAAGCCCTGCTGGTGCCCGCGCTCCCAGGTGGCCTCTTCGCGCACAACCCAGCGCAGGGCGTGCAGTTCGGTCAGCGCCTGCACCCAGCTGTCGGAGAGGGTGTCGAGGATGGCTTCGCCCTGTTCGCGCGTGGCGGTGGTCGGGTCGCCGATCACGCCGCTCGGGCCGAAGTCGCGCGAGGTCCATGCGCAGGCGGGGCGGCCGTCGGCCGACAGCAGCTTGATCGGGAAGGGCGGCGGAAAGTTGGCGACCGCATGCTCCATGTGCACCGTCTCGGGCGCGAGCGCGAGCATCAGCGCGGTCTCGGAATGGCCCGCGTGCATCGCGAGCTTCTTCTCCTGCTCGCTGACCTGCTTGCTGGCCGCGCTCGGCAGGCGCGACACGCCGTGCGGCACCACCACGAAGTCGCCATGGCGCAGGCGCAGTTCGCGCGCCGCCATCTCCAGCACCTGCGGCTGCCCGCCGTGGCCGTTGGCGAACAGCAGCTTGCGAAAGCCCGAGCGGTAGACCGACTCGCCGATCTCGATCACGGTCGACAGCAGCGTGGTGCCGGTCAGCGTCATCGTGCCGGGGAAGTGCAGGTGCTCCTCCGACTTGCCATAGGTGATGGTCGGCAGCGCGAAGGCGCGCACCTCGGCGGGGAGCTTCTCGAGCGCCTTGCCCATCACGCCGGAGCAGATCACGCTGTCGACCGAGCAGGGCAGGTGCGGGCCGTGCTGCTCGATCGCGCCGCACGGCAGCACGATGACGGTGTTCTCGCGGTCGGGCAGCGCTGCGATCTCGGTCCAGCTCAGGTAGGGCAGGAAGCGGTGGGGCGGGATGTAGCCGTGGAGCATGGAAGAGTCCTTGTGGAGGGAGTCGTTATCGGGGGACGAACTGAGCCGGGTCGCCCTGCGTGATGCGGCCTTCCCGCAGAACCACGCGGCCTGCGGTGCGCGAGGGCCAGCCGTGGCGGTCGGCCTGTGTGAACAGCACCAGGTCGGCGCCCTGGCCCTCCAGCGTCGGCTGCGCGGCCGGGGCTTCGCGCCGCAGCCAGTCGCTGCGGCACAGCGCCTGCGACCAGTCGTCGAAAGGCTCGTCGAGCTGCGCCACCAGCGCGGCCGTGCCCAGCGCCTCGACCGGGTCGAAGCTGCCGACGCGGCAGAAAGGGTCCTGCACGTTGTCGCTCGCGAACAGCAGCGGAATGCCGCGCTCGCGCGCTTCCTTCACCAGCGTGATGCCGCGCAGGCGCGGCGTGCGGCCGGTGACGGCGTCCTGCAGCAGCAGGTTGGTGGCGGGCAGCGACACCACCGTGATCGGCGCGCGCGCCACTTCGTCGAGCGTGGCCAGGGCCTGCGACTCGGGCTGGACCGCGAGTGCGCAGATGTGGCCGCAGACCACGCGGCCCTGGTAGCCGATCTCGCGCAGGATGCGGGCGGTGGTCTGCAGGCCGACGGCCGATGCGTTGAGCTCCTCGTCGACGTGCAGGTCGATGTCGAGGTCGCAGGCCTGCGCCGACACCAGCAGGTTGCGCAGCGCTTTCTCGCTCCAGTTGGTGGAGTGCACGAAACCGCCAAGCAGCGCGTGCGGCCCCGTGGCCTTCACCTGCTTGGCGAGGCGCATGGCCTGCGCGGCGTCTTCGAAGAGCGGCAGCTTGATGAGGCTCACCTGCTCCAGCCGAACCCGCCCGGCCCATTCCTGCGCGAGCTCGGCCATCACGGGCCAGGCGATGGGCTGCGATTCGGGCTCCCACCAGTCGACGTGCGTGCGCAGGTGCGCGGTGCCGCATTCCCAGGCCCACTGCAGGCTGCGCGAGGCGCGCTCGCGCACGTCGGCGGGCGTCCAGTGCACGCGGTCGGCGAGCATCGCGTCGATGGCGCCGAGCAGGCCGGGCCGCACCTCTTTCATGCGCGGCAGGGTGAACGCCTTGTCCAGGTGCGTATGGGCGTCCACGAAGCAGGGCAGCGCCAGGGCGCCGCCGAGGTCCCAGGCGGCGGGCGGCAGAGGCACGAAGGCGGCGGCGGGTTCGACCGAACGCACGCGGCCCGCCTCGATCGCGACGTGCGCGAGTTCCGGCACGCCATCGCGCTGCGGCCAGCCCGAAGGCAGCAGCCAGCGCGGCAGCCGCACGTTGCAAAGGACCGACGGCGCGCTCATGCGAAGCGCGCCATCGCCTGGCCCACGCGTGACATGAAGCGCTTGAGCTGGGGCTCGGTCGCGACGTTCATGTGGTAGTGGGCGTGGTAGTCGACCTTGGCGCGCTGGCCGGTCAGCCGCTTCATGTAGCGCGTGACGATCTTGCGCGGCGGGTCGCCCATGTACATGGCCATCCAGCGCGGCCGCCCGTAGGTGACGACGGCGCTGATGCGCTTGATGTGCGTGAGCATCGGCTTGACGTTGGCCGGGTCGCTGATGTCGAAGGCCACGCCCGGCATGAAGAGCCGGTCGAAGTAGCCCTTGAGCATCGCCGGCAGCCCGAAGCACCATGTCGGAAAGCAGAACACGATGCCCTCGGCCCACTGCAGCCGCTCCACATACGGCTTCAGCGGCAGTTGGTTGGAAGGCACCTCGTGGTAGCCCAGGCGCTCCTCGCGCGAGAGCACCGGGTTGAAGCCCTCGGCATAGAGGTCGCAGTCGTCCACCTCGTGCCCGGCCGCGCGGAGGTTCTTCAGAACCTCCTGGTGCAGGGCGGCGTGGAAGCTGGTTTCGACGGGATGGCAGTAGACGACGAGCACTCGCATGGTGTTTTTGACCGCTTAATCAGAGCAAGTGGTCAGGTTATGCAAGCGACGTGCCAGTGCCCCCGCACCGGGTTGGGGCGGCAGCTGAAGGGGTGGAGGGATTCAGAAAGGGCGGGAGGTAAGCCGAATGGAGCGGCCCCCACGGCGCCGGCGCCGGAACTGCGAAATTCCTGCCGGTTTCCTGAGGCCGGTTGCCGATGGCTCGCCCCGCCTCGCATTGCCGCAACGGACAAAAGCCGAAGCCTCATGAAGAGACTTCGGCTTCGACTGGCGTGAACCGCCATGGCGGCGATGGCGGCGGCGCACGCATCGCGCGCCCGCGCCGCCGCGCCGCACGCCTCAGTTGCAGTACTGCGCGTTGCTGTCGGTCTCGATCGGCGCCGGCGCATCGGCCAGGAACTGCTGGACCGGAACCACGGACGCGTTGCAGGCTTCATCGGTGCGGATGTCGAAGACATGCCAGAAGTCCGTGCTGTTGCTTTCGCCTGCGGGCGGCGAGAAGACCGTCTGCGCGCCGCGGTTGCTCACCTCGACCCGCGCGGGCGAGCCGGTCTGCCCCGGATCGAAGGTGCCCGAGTAGTTGCGCACATAGAAGCGGTAGGTGCGGTTCTTGGCCAGCTTGGCGAAGGTCGTGACCTCGGGGCCGAAGCTGTCCACGTCGTCCACGTCGAGCGCGACGAACGGCGCGGTGGCAAGGCTGCCCTTGTTGCTGTAGTAGACATGCTCGTCGGCGTTGGCGCCCAGCGTGTGCGAGTCGAGGTCGCGCGGGCGCTCGCCCCAGGTCAGCTTGATCGACAGCGCCGAGCGCGTGAGCTGCAGACAGCCGCCCAGCGAGAAGTCCTGGTCTCCGGCTTCGACCGTCGGCGAGTTGGAGATCTCGCTCGCGGTGGTGGCGACCACGAAGGCCGAGCTCGAGCGCTTCACGGCCACCGAGAACTCGCCGTTCGCATTCGTCAGCGTCGATGCCAGGCCGGTGTACGACTTGCCTTCCGACGCCACCAGCGCACCCGCTACCCGGGCGCCTGTCGCGTCCTGCACGCAGCCGTTGATGCGCACGGTGTTGTAGATCTGGTCGGCGTTCCAGGTGGTGAAGTGCGTCACCGTGCCTTCGTAGTACTGGTTGGGCGCCGTGCCCTGCAGCGTGGCAGACCCCTCCTGCACCCACAGGCCCGTGCTCGTGTCGTAGAAGAACAGCGGCACCGACGCGGGCAGCGTGCCGCTGCGCGAAGACGGTGCGATGCGCACCGTCGCGCTGGTGCCCGCAGCCAGGTTCAGCGGAGCGCCATCGGCGTCGGTGAAGCTGGCGTCGAGCGCGCCGAAGCTCTCCATCGGCGCGCTGCCGCCTTCTGCCGCGGCCAGGTAGTTGCCTGGCATCACGTTGACGTCGCTGGCCGGCGCGATCGGCGTCACCCGTGCGGTCACGAGGCCGCTGGGTGCGCTGCCATCGGCGCGGCGCAGCGAGTTGGCGCTCAGGCGAACCATCGCGGTCGAGCCTGGAACGACGACGTCGTGCGCCGACTGCCCGTCGAAGGTCTCGGTGACCGCCACGGGGAGCATCGGCACGTTGATCACCGTCGATGCACCCGACGCGGCGAGCGCGGCCGTGGCCCGGCTCTGCGGCACCATGCCGCTCTTCGAGAAGCTCAGCAGCACCGACGCATTCGGCGGGATCTCGGCGAGCGAGTAGCTGCCATCGGCGTCCGTCACGGCGGAGACGCCCGCGGCCGTGACGGTGACCTGCGCGACCCCCCGGCCGTCGAGCGCGTTCGTCACGCGGCCGCTGACCTTGGCGTTGCTCTGCTGCTGCGGGGGCGGCGGGGGAGCGGGGGGAGGCGGTGCCGGCGGCTCGCTCTGCTGGGGCGGGGGCAGGGCGATGAAGCCGGAGCCGCCATCGCCTCCGCCGCAAGCTGCCAGGGCCGCGGCCGTTGCGATCGCGGCAAGAAAAAATCTCGTTTTCATGGTCCTCTTCTCCTGTGTATTCGTGATTCGCCGCCGTGAGACAGCCTGGACGGCGACGCACGCGAAGGTAGGCGCGCAGGCGCGCCGAACACAGTGCACAAAGTCACTGCGTGGCACGAGGCCGGACCAAGCCGCAGGAAAGTGGAAAAAGAGTTAAGAAGAAAGGATTGGCTGCCGCTGCAGCCGGCGCTCAGGCTTCGATGCCGCAGCCGTGCAGCACGAAGGCCACCAGCTCGCGCGCGATGGGCTCGCGGTCGAAGGGCGCGTCGGGCGGCAGGCCGAGCATCACGCGCGTCTGGATCGCGTAGTCGGCATAGCTCTGCGTCATGGCCCAGACGTGCATCAGCAGGAAGCGCGCGTCGAGCGGGCGCATCTGGCCGCGTGCGATCCAGCCGTTGATGACGTCGAGCTTCTTCTGCGTCCAGGCCCGCGCGTTGGGCCAGTAGCGGTCGAGGTTGCGTCCGCCGTCGAGGATCTCGCGCGTGAAGATGCGCGAGATCTCGGGGCTGTCGATGGCGTGGTCGAGCTTCTTGCGGATGTAGTCGCCCAGCACCGTGGCCGGGTCGCTCGCATCCTCGAAGGAGAACACCACCTTCCAGGCGTGCAGCACCTGCATCAGCAGCTCTTCGTAGAGCTCTTCCTTGCCGGCGATGTAGTAGTGCAGCTGGGGCTTGGTGAGGCCGGCACGTGCAGCGATGGCCTGCGTCGACGTGCCCTTCAGGCCGTGCAGGCTGAACTCGGCGACGGCCGCGGTGCGGATCGCCGCCATGATGCGTTCGCGCCCGGGCCTGGCGCGCGACAGGGGGCCGTCTGGCGCGGGCATTTCCTGGGCGGTCGAGACGGGAAGGGCTGCGGGATCGGCGTTCATGGTGGCGGTGGGCGCGGCGTGGAGCGGTGGTGCGCGCGGTCGATGGTAATACCACCGGCACCACCGCAGCCCCTTGCATGACCGCATGCCATGCCGGCATCGGGCGGCCGCAGCGTGCCGGCATGGTTCCTGTATCTTCCTCGCCGCCCAAGAAAGATTCACTCAACTCAGGAGCTCTTCATGTACCTCTCTCCCCGTTTCCGTGCCTTCGCGGCCGGCGCGGCGCTGCTGGCCGCCAGCGCGCTCGCGCAGGCGCAACAGGCGCTGCCCAACGTGGTGATCCTCGCCACCGGCGGCACCATCGCCGGGGCTGGCGCCTCGGCCGTCAACAGCGCGACCTACGCGGCCGCCAAGGTCGGCGTCGAGAAGCTGATCGCCGGCCTGCCCGAGCTCTCCAAGGTGGCCAATGTGCGCGGCGAGCAGGTGTTCCAGGTCGCATCGGAAAGCCTCACCAACGACAACCTGCTGACGCTGGCCAAGCGCG
>CAJYQC010000221.1 GCA_913776885.1 uncultured Variovorax sp. | reverse complement strand
GGCTGCAGGCCCTGCAGCTCGACGTGCACCGAGTGCGCGAGCTCCGCTGTAGCGACCGCCCTGCTCTTCGCGACGATGCGCCTGAAGCCTTCGTCGCCCGCGACCTCCCAGTTCACTTCGACGGGCGCATCGCCCATGCCGCCGCCGTGCAGCGGCTGCGGCGCGAGCCGCGTCCAGAGCACGAAGCCGTCGGCGCGCGGTGCGCCCGAGGCGACGCCCAGCGTGAAGGGATAGCCCCGCGTGGCGCCTGCCGGCTGTGCATTCAGCCGCAGCAAGGGGTGGCCGACGAATGCGGCCGCAAGGCCGGCGCTCAGCAGACGCCGGCGCGAGAACGAGGGAAGGAAAGGCCGCGAACTCATTCTTCGCGTGCCAGGGTGATCGGCGAGCTCATCCACGGCAATGTCGTCCGCTTCGCTCGCCCCTGTCAACCGGGGCCCTGCGAAACGGCCGCGGCCAGAGGCTCAGCAGGCGACGGCTGCGGGCCGGCGCGCCGCGGCACGCGCGCTCGCGACTGCCCAGCCGAAGATGCCCAGGCCGGCGAGCGCCAGCAGCGCGCCGACCCAGCCGGTCGACGTCCAGCCCAGGCCCGAGGCGATCGCCACGCCGCCAAGCCACGCACCGAGCGCATTGGCCATGTTGAAGGCCGAGTGGTTGAGCGCGGCGGCTAGCGTCTGCGCGTCGCCCGCCACGTCCATCAGGCGGATCTGCAGCGCCGGGCCGATGGCCACGGTGGTGCCGATGAGGAACACGTTGACGGCGGCCGCGACCACGTTGTGGGCCGCGAAGGTGAACACCGCGAGCACCAGCGCCGCGTAGACCATCACGCCGCCGATGGTTCGCATCACCGACTTGTCGGCCAGCCGCGAGCCCACGAGATTGCCCACCACCATGCCCAGGCCGAAGAGCGCGAGCACGATGGGCACGCCGCCCACCGGCATGCCGGCCACCTCGATCAGCGTGGGCTTGATGTAGCTGAACACCGAGAACATGCCGCCGAAGCCGATGGCGGCGATGCCCAGCGTGAACCACACCTGCTTGCGCTTGAGCGCGCCGAGTTCGCGCCAGGGGCTGGCGCCGGCGGCTGGTGCCATGTCAGGGATGTCGCGGCGAAGCAGCGCGATGGCCACCAGCGCGATGAGCCCAACGAACACGAAGGCCGCACGCCAGCCGAAGAACTGGCCCAGCCACGCCGCGATGGGCACGCCCACGAGCGTGGCGCCGGTGAGCCCCAGCATCACGAGCCCCACGGCCCGCGCGCGGCGCCCCGGTGGTGCAAGTGTGGCGGCCACCAGCGCGGCCACGCCGAAGTAGGTGCCGTGCGGCAGGCCTGCGGCGAAGCGCAGCAGGTTCAGCAGCAGGTAGTTGGGAGCGATGGCGCTGGCGAAGTTGCCGGCCGCGAACACGGCCATGAGCGCAATGAGCAGCGCCCGGCGGCGCCAGCCGGCGGCCAGCACCGCGAGCACGGGAGCGCCGATGACCACGCCGATCGCATACGCGCTGATGACGTGGCCGGCCTGCGGGATGCTCACGCCGATGTCGCGTGCGACCTCGGGCAGCAGGCCCATGATGACGAACTCGCCGGTGCCGATGGCGAAGCCGCCGACGCCGAGCGCGAGCACCGCGCGCAGGAAGTTGGCGGGCTTGCCCGAAGGCAGCGTGAAGGAAGAAATGTCGGTGGCCGCGCTGTCCTGCGCGGGTGGGGAGGCGTTCAAGGCCAGGCTCCTGGGAGGGGTGCCCGGCAGACGCGGGCAAGGCCCGATTTTAGGGTAAACCCTGAACTCGCACCTATACGCAGATGCCGATGCCCTTGTACGCGCAGGGCCGCGAAGCCCTCGCCCGTGGGCTCAGATGGCCACCAGTTGCCGCACGCCCTGCGCTTCCATGTCCTTGCCGAGGCCGCGCGCGATGACCTCGCCGCGCTCCATCACGAGGTAGTCGTCCGCCAGTTCCTGGGCGAAGTCGTAGTACTGCTCGCACAGCACGATGGCCATGTCGCCCCGGTCGGCCAGCATGCGAATGACGCGGCCGATGTCCTTGATGATGCTGGGCTGGATGCCTTCGGTGGGCTCGTCGAGGATCAGCAGGCGCGGCTTGGGCGCCAGCGCCCGGGCGATCGCCAACTGCTGCTGCTGGCCGCCAGAAAGGTCGCCGCCCCTCCTGTTCATCATCTGCTTGAGCACGGGGAACAGCTCGTACAGCTCCGCCGGGATGGGCGTGCCGCCGCTCTTGTAGGCCAGCCCCATGCGCAGGTTCTCCTCGACGGTGAGCCGAGCGAAGATCTCGCGGCCCTGCGGCACGAAGCCGATGCCGGCCCTGGCCCGCTCGTAGGGCGTGGTCTTGTGGATCGGCTTGCCATCGAGCTCGATGCTGCCGCTCTTGATGGGCACCAGGCCCATCAGCGACTTCAGCAGCATGGTCTTGCCCACGCCGTTGCGGCCCAGGAGCACGGTGACCTTGCCCAGCTTGGCCTCGAAGCTCACGTCGCGCAGGATGTGGGAGCCGCCGTAGTACTGGTGGATGTTCTTGACTGTCAGCATCTTTCGTTCTCCCTCAGCGGCCCAGGTAGACCTCGATCACGCGCTCGTCGGCCTGCACTTCGTCCAGCGTGCCCTGTGCGAGCACGGAGCCGTCGCACAGCACGGTGACGATCTCGGAGATGGTGCGGATGAAGCTCATGTCGTGCTCCACCACCATCAGCGAGTGCTTGCCCTTGAGCGTGAGGAACAGCTCCGCGGTGCGCGCGGTCTCTTCGTCGGTCATGCCGGCCACGGGCTCGTCGAGCAGCAGCAGCTTCGGGTCCTGCATCAGCAGCATGCCGATCTCCAGCCACTGCTTCTGGCCGTGGCTCAGGTTGCCGGCCAGGCGCGACACGCTGTCGGCAAGGTGGATGGTTTCGAGCACCTCGGCCAGCCGGTCGCTCTGCGCGGAATCGAGCCTTAAGAGCATCGAAGAGCGCACGCCCTTGTCGGTCTTCAGCGCCAGTTCGAGGTTCTCGAACACCGTCAGGTGCTCGAACACCGTCGGTTTCTGGAACTTGCGGCCGATGCCCAGCTGCGCGATGTCCGCCTCGCGGTGGCGCAGCAGGTCGATGGTGCTGCCGAAGAACACGGTGCCCTCGTCGGGCCGGGTCTTGCCGGTGATGATGTCCATCATCGTCGTCTTGCCGGCGCCGTTCGGCCCGATGATGCAGCGCAGCTCGCCCGGTGCGATGTCGAGCGACAGCTTGTTGATGGCCTTGAAGCCGTCGAAGCTCACGCTGACGTCTTCCAGGTAGAGGATGCGGCCGTGCGTGACGTCGACCTCGCCCGGCGTGACGTGGCGGCCGAAGTCGGCGGCGCGGCCACCCGATTCGGTGCTGCCGCTCACGTAGTGGATGCCGTTGGCGCGTGCGGCGCGCTCGGCGCCTGCTTCCATCAGGTCGGGCGTCATGCGCGCGCTCCCTTCGCGTCCACCGGCAGCGAGGCCAGCGCATCGGGCTCGACGCCCTGCTCCGCCGCGACCGCGCGGCGCGCCTCCTGCAGCGGTTCGGGCTGCGGCTTCTCTTCTGCCTTCTTTTCCCGCGACAGCCACTTGCGAACCAGTCCCACGATGCCGTTCGGCAGGAACAGCGTGACGGCAATGAACAATGCGCCCAGGAAGTACAGCCAGTATTCCGGATAGGCCACCGTGAGCCAGCTCTTCGCGCCGTTGACGATGAAGGCGCCGATGATCGGCCCGATCAGCGTGGCGCGCCCGCCCACCGCCGCCCAGATGGCGATCTCGATGGAGTTGGCCGCGCTCATCTCGCCCGGGTTGATGATGCCGACCTGCGGCACGTACAGCGCGCCGGCCACGCCGCACATGACGGCCGAGATCACCCAGATCGTGAGCTTGTAGGGCAGCGGGTTGTAGCCCGAGAACATCACGCGAGTTTCTGCGTCGCGGATGGCCTGCAGCACGCGGCCGAACTTGCTGCCGATGAGCCACTTCGCGAACAGGAAGAAGCCCAGCAGCGTGGCGCCGGTGAGTGCGAAGAGCGTCATGCGCATCTCCTGCGTGGCGATCGGGATGCCCAGGATGCGCTTGAAGTCGGTGAAGCCGTTGTTGCCGCCGAAGCCCGTCTCGTTGCGGAAGAAGAGCAGCATGGCCGC
>CAJYQC010000220.1 GCA_913776885.1 uncultured Variovorax sp. | reverse complement strand
CCTTGCTGTCGACCTTGGCCGTGGCTGGCGTGCTGGTGTTGCCGGCCGCGTCGGTGGCGGTCACGCTCAGTTGCGTGTCGTGCGCCGGGGGCGTGCTGGGCTTGACCGCGTAGTTGCCGTCGCCGTCAGCCGTCGCACTGCCGAGCGTGCTGCCGGCGCCGTCCTTCACGGTGACGAGCGCGCCCGCCTCGGCCGTGCCGGTGATGGTGCTGCCGTTGGTGGGCTTCACCACCGGTGCGGCTGGAGGCACGCTGTCGACCGTCGCCCTGGTTTCGGGACTCACGTTGCCCGCGGCATCGGTCGCTGTCACGCGCATCACCGAGTCGTGCGGCAGGGTGGCGGGGGGCCTGATGCTGTAGGCGCCGTCGTTGCCGGCGGTCGCGCTGCCGATGAGCTTGCCGGCATCGTCGGTGATCTTGACGACCGAGCCGACCTCCGCCGAGCCGGTGATGACGCTGCCCTGCGATGGATCGACCTTCGGTGCAGCAGGCAGCACGCGGTCGACGGTCGTCCTGGCCTCGGGGCTGGCGTTGCCTGCCGCGTCGGTGGCGACGGCGCGCAACACCGTGCCGTGCGCCGGAACGGCCGAGGGCTTGACGCTGTAGACGCCGTTGGGCGCGGCGATCGCACTGCCGATGAGCCTGTCGGTGTCGTCGGTGATGCGGACCACGGAGCCGCCCTCGGCCTTTCCGGTGATCAGGTTGCCGTTGCTCGGGTCGATGACCGGCGCGGCAGGCGGCACGCTGTCGACCGTCGCGGTGGCCTCGGGGCTCTCGTTGCCCGCGGCGTTGGTGGTCACGACGTGCAGCACCGTTCCGTGCGGCGGGGTGACGCCTGGCGTGACGCTGTAGGCACCGCGCGAATCGGCCGTGGTGCTGCCGATCAGCTTGCCGGCATCGTCCCTGATGGTGACCACCGAGTCGGGCTCTGCCGTGCCGGTGATGGGGCTGCCGTCGGTCGGGTTGATCGTGGGCGCCGGCAGCGCCGTGCGGTCGACCGTCGCCCGCGCTTCGGGGCTGGTGTTGCCGGCCGCGTCGGTCGAAACGACGTGCAGCACGGTGCCGTGCGCCGGCGGTGCTACCGGCGTGACGGTGTAGGTGCCGTTGGATTCGGCGACGGTGCTGCCGATGAGATTGCCGGCGTCGCCCTTGACCGTGACGACCGAGCTGGCCTCGGCCTTGCCCGAGATGCGGTTTCCGTTGGTCGGGCTGATCGTCGGCGTGACGGGCACGACGCTGTCCACGGTGCTTCGGGCTTCTGAGCTGCTGTTGCCGGCAGCATCGGTGGCGAAGGCGCGCAGCACGGTGCCGTCCGGCAGGACGAGCGAGGGCTTGATGCTGTAGGAGCCGTTCGAAGCGGCCGTCGTGCTGCCGATGACATTGCCGACGCCGTCGCGGACCGTGACGACCGAATAGGCCTCCGCGAAACCGGAGATCAGCTTGCCGTTGGTCGGATCCATCGAGGGCTCGGCAGGCGGCACGCGGTCGACCGTGGCGGTCGCGCTCTGGCCGGTGTTGCCTGCTGCATCGGTGGCAGTGATTTGCAGCACCGTACCGTCGGAGGGCGGCACCACAGGCTGCACGGCATAGACACCGTTGCGGTCCGCGGTCGTGCTGCCGATGAGCTTGCCAGCGCCATCCTTGACGGTGACCACCGCCTCGGGCTCGGCCGTGCCGGCAATCACGCTGCCGTTGGTCGGCTTGACCGTGGGCGCATTGGGCGCCAGGCTGTCGACCATGACGCGTGCTGGCTGGCTGGTGTTGCCCGCTGCGTCGGTGGCGGTGACGTCCAGCGGAGTGTCGTGCGGCAGCGGCGTCGTCGGCTTGATGCTGTAGGTGCCGTTGCCATCGGCCGTCGTGCTGCCGACGAGCTTGCCGGTGCCGTCCCTGACCTCGACGATCGAGTTGGCCTCGGCCTTGCCCGTGATCGAACCGCCGTTGGTCGGATCGACCTTGGGCGCGGTGGGCAGTTCGCTGTCGACCGTGGCCCGCGTCTCGGGGCTGGTGTTGCCGGCCGCATCCGTGGCGACGGCGCGCAGCACGGTGTTGTGGGGCGGCACGTTCGATGGCTTGATGCCGTAGCGGCCGTTCGAATCGACGGCAGCGCTGCCGACGATGTTGCCGGCGCCGTCGCGGATGGTGACGATCGAGCCCAGTTCGGCCGAGCCGGTGATCAAGCTGCCGTTGGTCGCATCGACCGAGGGCTTGGCGGGCGGCGTGCCGTCCACCGTGGCGGTGGCAGGCTGGCTGGCATTGCCCGCCCGGTCGGTCGCGACGACGGTGATGGTGGTGCCATCGGTCTCGCGGGTTCCGAAGTTGATGCCGTACTTGCCGTTCGCATCGGCGGTCGTGCTGCCCAGGAGCTTGCCGGCGCCGTCCTTCACCGTGACCACGGAGCCGGCTTCGGCCTTGCCGGTGATCCGGCTGCCGTCGGTGGGATCGACGACCGGTGCGGCCGGGGCCGCAGCGTCGATCACCATCGTGGCAGGCGGACTCGCATTGCCCGCGGAGTCGGTGGCGACGACGCTGAGCTGGACACCGTCGCCAAGCGGCGGGGAAAGAACGATGCTGAACTTGCCGTTTCCGTCGGCCGTTGCACTGCCGACGAGCTTGCCTGCACCGTCCTTGACGGTGACGACCGCGCCCGACTCGGTCGTGCCGCTGATCGTGCGGCCGGAGCTCGGATCGACGACGGGCGCCGAAGGCGGCAGGCTGTCGACGGTGACCCTGGCTTCCGGGCTGTCGTTGCCGGCTGGGTCGGTCGCGACGACGCGCAGCACGCTGTTGTGCGGCGGAACGGTCACGGGCTTGATGCTGTAGCGGCCGTTCAGGTCGGCAGTCGCGCTGCCGAGCAGGTTGCCGGCGCTGTCCCTCACGGTGACCAGCGCGCCGTACTCGGCGATGCCGGTGATCGGGCTGCCCGGGGTCGGATCGACCGTGGGTCTTGACGGAGGAACGCCGTCGACCGTGGTCCTGGTCTCAGGGCCGGTGTTGCCGGCGGCGTCGGTCGCGGTGACGCGCAGCACCGTGCCGTCATTGGGGGGCGACTTGGGCACCACGCTGTAGAAGCCGTTGGAGCCGACCGTCGAGCTGCCGATGACGTTGCCGGAGACGTCCCTCACGGTGACGACCGAGCCGATCTCCGCACGACCCGTGATCTCGTTGCCATGCGTGGGGTCGACCGTGGGCGCGGCCGGCGGCACGCGGTCCACCGTGGCCAGGCCTTCGGCACTCACGTTGCCGACGCCGTCCTCAGCGGTGACGTGGAGCACCGTGCCGTCGGGCAGGGGCGCCGTCGGCACGAAGCTGAACTTGCCATTGGCATCGGCGGTGGTGCTGCCGATGAGCTTGCCCGTACCGTCCTTGATGGTGACGAGCGCACCCGCTTCGGTCTTTCCTGCGATCGTCGTTCCGTTCGTCGCGTCCAACTGCGGGACGTCGGGCGGCCTGCTGTCGACGGTGGTCGTCACGGCCCGGCCGACGTTGCCGGCGAGATCCTTGGCGACGACATGGATCACCGTGCCGTCCGCCAGGGGCGCCCCAGGCGTGAGGGCGTACGTGCCATCGGCGGCAGTGGTGGTGCTGCCGACCAACTTGCCGTTGCTGTCGGTGACGGTGACCAGCGATTCGGGCTCCGAAGTGCCCGTGATCACGCGGCCGTTGGTCGGGTTGACGGTGGGCGTCGGCGGCGTGCCGTCGATGGTGGCGGTGGCGGGCGCACTGGTGTTTCCGGCCACATCGGCCGCGACGACCTTGACGACATCGCCGTTGCGCGGGAGCTTGATCGGCGTGAGGCTGTAGACGCCGTTGCCGGCTGCCGTGGTGCTGCCGATGACGTCTCCCTTGTCGTCGGTGACGATGACGATCGAGCCGGGCTCCGCGATGCCGGTGATGGGGTTGCCGTCCGTCGGGTTCACCTTGGGCGTGGCGGGCGCGATGCGGTCGATGACTGCGGTGGCAGGCTCGCTGGTATTGCCCGCGGGGTCGGTTGCCACCACCGAGATGGACGTGCCGTGCCCCGGAGGCGTGGGGGGCGTGAAGCTGAATTTGCCGTTGGCATCGGCGGTCGTGCTGCCGATGAGCTTTCCGGTGCCGTCCCTGATGGCGACCACCGCGCCCGGCTCGGTCGTGCCGGCGATCTTGCTGCCGTTGCTCGGATCGATCGTGGGCCGTCCGGGAGCGGTGAGGTCGACAGCCGTGGTGGCCGGGACGCTCGCGTTTCCTGCGGAATCGACCGCGACGACCTTGATCACCGTGCCGTTGGGCAATGGCGCCGGCGGCGTGATGCGGTAGGCGCCGTTATCGCCGGCGGTCGTGCTGCCGATCACGTTGCCGCGCTCGTCGGTGGCGGTGACCACCGAGCCGGGCTCTGCCTTGCCGCCGACGGAGACGCCAGTGGTCGGCAGGATCGTGGGCGCAGCCGGCGCCAGGCTGTCGACCGTCGCACGGGCCTCGGGGCTCACGCCCCCCGCCTGGTTCACCGCGACGACGCGGAGTTCGGAGCCGTGCGGCGGCTGCGTCGAGGGCACGACCAGGTAGCTGCCGTCCGATGCAACGACCGCGCTGCCGATCTCCTTGCCGGTGTTGTCGAAGACCTTGACGGTCGTGCCCGGCTGGGCGGTACCGGTGATCTTCGTGGCATTGGTGGGATCCACGGTGGGCCTGCCCGGCAGCGGCGCTTCCGCAGGCGATGTGAGCTGCGTCGAGGGCACCATCGCCATCATCGAACCGCCGCTGAAGCCGCCTCCGCCTCCTCCACCACCCGCGGCGACACCGGCGGCCGCCAGTCCGCCGCCCAGCAGCCAGGGCGCCACACCGAAGTTGAAGTCCTGCGCCAGCAGCAGGGGCTCGATGGCGTCGATGCCCGTATAGCTGAATGCCAGCTCACCCTGTCCTTCGCCGAAGCCGGTCAGCCACAGGCCGCCGTTTTCGTCGTCGAGCACGAGATCGCTCTTGTGCCCATCGAAGGACGAGAAGAAGTCGCGGACGGTGATGATCTCACCCGAGGTGGAGGTGATGACCAGGTCGTTGCCCACGCGCCGCATTCCCTTGACGTGCTCCCTGGACAGTCCTACCCGGACGATCGCCGCCTCCTTCAGGAACACCTCGTTCACCGCGACCGGGGTACCGTCGCCACTGCGCTTGCTGACTACCTTCAACGAAATCATTTACCACTCCCTTATTGCTTGACCAATGCGAACTCGCGAGAGCTCCGGCTATGTTGCTCGGATGCATCCCGAAAAGTTAAAAAACGAAAGTAAAAAGGTGGCCGGCGCTCGAATTGCGAGCACCGGCCAATAAATTGCCTGGGATCCAGGCAACCCTCAATTCATCTGAGGAACATCGGCGAAACCGTGTGCAGCTTGTATCCCTGTCCGAATACGGCGCGCAGCATCAGTCCATTGGCCGGCTCGATATTGAGTTTTCTGCGAATCTTGAAAACGCAGACATCCAGTGCGCGGGAGCGCAGGCTGACTGTGTCCCGCCAGAAAAGGCCATAGAGCTGTTCGCGGCTCAAAAGGCAATCCCTGTTCCTGAACAATTCGAGTGCGAGGTCGAATTCGCGGGGTTGCAGGTACATTTCCCGGTCGTCGTGGAACACCCGGCGTTCGCTGATCTGGAACCGGTAGCCCCGGTAGATCAGGAGCTCGTTCCTTCCGGCGCCATACGCGGCGATGGTGGAGCGGTGGAGCAGGCCCTGCGCTCTGGATCTGACCTCGTCCAGGTCGAAGGGATGCAGCACGAAATCGAAGTTCCGCTCCCCGGAAAACTCACGGTCGAGGCGCTGTTGTGCAGCGATGCTGTCGCTGTTGACCGCGAAAAGCAGCGGCGCGTCGATGAGGGCGCGGACCGAGTCCAGCCACTGCAGGGTGGCGTCGACCGGCAATGGCAGCAGAACCAGCCCCGAGCGCTGCCCCGCCTGAAGCGAGCCGATGAAATCGGCGAGCAAATCGAAGGTGTCGGCGTGGGTCGGCTGGCGCTGGTGCGGCGGCAGATAAATCAGCTGCGATTTGTCCAGGCTCAGAACCTGGGCGCGAGACTCCGGCGAAATCATTCCAAACTCTCCGTTCAACGTTGGATTTCACGGAGAGCGCTTCCGCCGCATCCCCATGTACCCTTTCGGGGTGGGGAATGTATCTATTTACAATCGGATCAGACAATGTCGCTCATTGACTACAAATGACCTACGTTGACCGATTCATCTACGCATAAATTGAAAACTTTTGTGTAGTGGATAGAAGAAAATCACAAAGTTGGGCAAGGAGCAGGAAAACTCCTTGCCCGAGGCTCGGTTCAATGCGCAGTTATGACAATTAATGTCATCAAATGCCGCAACGAGCACTGAGAACGTTTTCCTTCTGGAATCGAAAAAGTCACGTTTCACTATGGTGATCGATGGCCTCGAGCCGCGCTCCCAGCCTCCCGATTTCAGCCCGGCAGCCCAAGCGGCGCCGGTTCCAGCGGAACCGTCAGGCGGAACACCGTGCCCTCGTCGTCGCTGGACAGCAGCACCACGTCCCCCCCGTGCTGGCGGGCGATGGTCCGCGAGATGTGCAGGCCGAGCCCCGAGCCCGGCACCTGAGTCGAGGTGGCACCTCTGAAATAGCGTTCGAAGAGGCTGCTTCGCTCACTCTCGGGAATCGGCTCCCCCTGGTTGCGGACCGTCACGCTGAAAACCCCTCTCGCGGCTTCGCAGCGCACCATGACCGTCGAATCGGGAGGCGAGTATTTCAGCGCGTTGTGGACCAGGTTGCGGATCGCCATTTCGATTCTTGCGGGGTCGCCCTCGCACATCGTCCGCTGGGTCGGCGCCTGTACGCTCAGGCGGGCGTTTTCCTCGGGCAGGCCGACGCCGCCCACGCTCTCTATGACCTCGCGCAGGTCGAAGCTGCGGGCGGCAGGCCTCGTGGGGCCGATCTCCAGTGCATCGTCCTGCAGGATGTTCTCCATAAGCACGGCGAGGCGGCGGATGGCCTTGCGGATCTTGCCGACCGCGCGCTTCACCGCCTCGTCGCGGCCCGAAGGCGACAGCTCCAGGGCATGGGCCACCGCATCGACGACGGCGAGCGGCGTGCGGAATTCATGCGATACGACGGCGACGAACTCGCGCTGCCGCACCCTGTCCTCCAGCGCCTTCTTGGCGACTGCCATCGAATCGAATGCGCGCTTGCGCTCCGCGCGCAGCGCCAGTTCCGCCTGTCTCGAACGGCTGGCCACCGCGAAGTTGAGCAGCGCCAGGTTCGCGAGCTGCAGCATGGGAATCCACGAATCGAGAAGGAAGGGCTGCGACGTGTGCACCAGCCCCAGCAGCACCAGCACGTAGTAGGTCCACGACAGGTTCACGCAGATGAAAATCGTGGCCGCCAGAAGGTACTGGAACGCCCGGTGGCGAAGCATCACCCAGACGATGAACCCCAGGTTGAACAAGCCGACGCCCATCTGAAGGTAGACCGCCCCATGGACAGCGGCGTCGACACCCCATGCCGAAAGCACGGCGCCAGCTGCGAAGGCAGCCGCCGCGGCCTTCATCAACCAGGCGGCCCATGGCGAATAGTTGTCGTAGTCGAAGAACCGCCATGCGAACACGGCGGCTATAGACATCAGCGCGCACGAACTGATGTCCATGAAGCGGTCGGCCATGACGGGCGCCTCGGGAAACAACAGCGAGTTCGCATAGCCCTGCATCGAAGCGACGAACACGAACATCAAGGCCAGGAAGAGCGCATACACCGGATAGATGCTGTTGCGCAGCCAGGCCCAGAAGATCAGGTTCATCAGCACCATGACGCCGAAGGCGCCGGCGAGCGCCGAGACGAAAGCCATGCGGCTGATCTCCGCCCGCTCCAGCCCCGCTCGTTGCCAGACGTGCAGGCACAGGGGGGCCAGGCCATGCGTCTTTACCCTCACGTAGTAGGTTTCGGGCGAGGAGCCCACCTCGACCGGAAAGGCCAGCATGCTGCTGCGGATGGTCCGGTCGACGAAGGGGTGCTGGTCGCCCAGCCGATCGACCGAAATCCTGCCGGAGGCATCGCGCCGGTAGACCTCCACGTCGTCGATCCAGTTCGGGAATATCTGGACGGCCCATTGCGAAGGTGCGTCCGCACCCTGCTGCAGTGAAAACCTGATCCAGTAAATCTCGCCGGGTTGAAGCCGGCCGCGGCGGGTATCTCCGGCTATAAACTGCACGCCTTCGCGGCCTGAAAGAACGTCCTCGATGGAAATATTTCCGGATGTATCAATGAACATCTCCTCTTGGCCGTGCAACAGGACGGGTTCTTTGAGCCCCTGGTCGCTTCTGAGCACGAGGGCATGGGAAACCAGCGAAACAAGCCACAGCGCCACTCCCGCGATAAAAAAAAGACAGCGATTTCTTTTCATGTTGTTGATATTGTCCAGCCACTCTTTGGCGCCGGCCCGGTCGGGCCGCCGGGGCCGAGGAAAGGTGCACCATGAATATTCCGAACGCCAATACCGATAAAAAGATAACCGTCTACCTGATCGAGGACGAAGAAGACCTTCAGGAAGCGCTGGTCTACAGCCTCGAGCAGCTGGGTTTCAAGGCCTGCGGCTTCTCCACGGCGGCGGAGTTCTACAGGGCCTACGCGGTCAATCGATGCGACGTGGTGGTCATCGACATCGAGCTGCCGGACGAGAACGGCTTTTCGATCGCCCAGCACCTGCGTTCGGCCAGCAACGTCGGGATCGTCTTCGCGACCGCGCGCGGCGATCTGGGCGACCGGGTGCGTGGGCTGCGCGACGGCGCCGACGCCTATTTCGTGAAACCGGTTCATGCCGAGGAGCTTGCGGCCTCGATCGAAGCCATCTACCGCCGCATCAAGGCGGCCGAAGCGAGCGCCGGCCGGGCGCCGCAGCCTCATCAGCCCGAGGCACCGCGCGGCACGGGGCGCTGGGTTCTCAAGGAGGGCGACTGGATCCTGTACGACCCGGACGGCCGGGCGCTGCGCCTCACGATGTCGGAGCGCGCCATCGTCACCAGCCTGTTCAAGCAGCGCAACAAGCCCGTCGACCGCATGCAGCTCGCCGCGGCGCTCGGCGGGGGCGACCTCGAGAACTTCGACCTGCAGCGCGTGGACGCGATCGTCAGCCGGTTGCGCCGAAAGGCGACGCGATCGTCAGCCGGTTGCGCCGAAAGGCGACGGCAGCGGGTATCTCGCTGCCGC
This sequence comes from uncultured Variovorax sp., assembly GCA_913776885.1. Classification (GTDB taxonomy): domain Bacteria; phylum Pseudomonadota; class Gammaproteobacteria; order Burkholderiales; family Burkholderiaceae_C; genus Variovorax. The sequence goes on along the minus strand of CAJYQC010000220.1, from coordinate 10,259 downwards.
TGCATGCCGTGCGAGGCACCGGCTACCGGTTCCAGGCCTGACGTACGCCGGCCCGGCGCACGCCGCTTCGCTCACTTGAACTCGTCGACCGTCAGGCCCAGCTTGCGCACCTTGTCGTGCAGCGTCTGGCGAGCGATGCCCAGCGCGGCGGCCGTGGCGGGCTGGTCGCCGCGCTGGCGCCGCAGTTCCTCGACGATCACCGCGCGCTCGAACGACTCCACCTGCTGCGGCAACCCTCGCGGCAATGCCGGCACGCCTTGCGCGGCGCCGCCGCCGCCGTGCGTCTGCGTCAGGCGCTCGCCGAGCAGGCCCAGCACGAAGCGGTCGGCCACGTTGCGCAGTTCGCGCACGTTGCCGGGCCATGCGTAGGCCATCAGGTCGGCCAGCTGGGCGTTGCTCAAAAGCGGCGCGGCGCGGTCGTAGCGGGTCGCGGCCTGCAGCGTGAAGTGCTCGAAGAGCAGCGGGATGTCTTCGCGCCGCTCGCGCAGGGGCGGCAGCTCGATGAAAGCCACGCCCAGGCGGTAGTACAGGTCGGCCCTGAACTTCTGCTGGTCGCTCATGGCCTTCAGGTCGTCCTTGCTCGCGGCCACGACGCGGCAGTCGAAGGGAATCGTCTTGTTGGAGCCGATGCGCTCGATGCTTCGCTCCTGCAGCGCGCGCAGCAGCTTGATCTGCACCGCCATGGGCATGCTCTCGATCTCGTCGAGGAAGAGCGTGCCGCCGCTGGCGTACTCGAACTTGCCCACGCGCATGCGGCTCGCGCCGGTGAAGGCGCCGGCCTCGTGGCCGAAGAGTTCGCTCTCGGCCAGCGACTCGGGCAGCCCGCCGCAGTTCAGCGGCACGAAATGCTGGCGCCGGCGCGCACTGTGGTCGTGCAGGCAGCGCGCGACGAGTTCCTTGCCGGTGCCGGTCTCGCCGTACACCAGCACGTCGGCAGAGGTCTCGGCCAGCGTCTTCACGGTCTGGCGCACCTGCTGCATCTGCGCCGACCGGCCGATCAGCACCGACTGGATGCCCTGCCAGTTCTCCAGCGCATCGCGCAAAGCGCGCACCTGCAGGCTGAGCTGCCGCCGCTCGATGGCATGGCGCACGATGGCCACCAGCCGCTCGGAGCCGAACGGCTTCTCGATGAAGTCGTAGGCGCCCTCGCGCATGGCCTGCACCGCCATCGCGATGTGGCCATGGCCGGTGACCAGGATCACCGGCAGCTCGGGATCGACGTTGCGCAGCTCGGGCAGCCACTCGGTGCCGCTCATGCCCGGCAGGCGCACGTCGCTGATGACGACGGCGGGCACGCCGAACGTGATGTGCGACCGCGCGCGCTCGGCGCTGGCAAAGGACTCGACTTCGAAACCGGCCAGGGTCAGCACCTGGGTGGTGCTGACGCGGACGTCTTCGTCGTCCTCGATCAGCATCACCCGGACGGCAGGGGCTTCGCTCACTTTGGGGATCACTCCTGTTGTGCAGTGGAAAGGGCGTCGGAAACCGGCGGGTGGCTGCGGCTGTCGTGCATCACGGCGATGGCCGCCGGCAGGTCGATGACGAAGCTGGCCCCGCCGCCGTCCAGGTTGGCCGCGCGCAGCGTGCCGTCCATGGACCGCACCAATTGTGCCGAGATCACGAGCCCCAGGCCCAGCCCCGAGCCGGCGGCCTTGCCGGTGACGAAGGGTTCGAACAGGCGCTGGAGGATGTCGGGGCGGATGCCCGGGCCGGTGTCGGTCACCGACAGCAGCACCCGGCCCTCCTTCGGCCGCGCCTGAAGGCGCAGCTTGCGCACCGGCGCATCCTGCATCGCGTCGATGGCGTTGCGCATCAGATTGGCGAGCACGCTGCCGAGCGCGGCCTCTTCGGCCATCACGCTCAGCGTGGCGGGCTGCACGTCGACCTCGATGGCGACGCGCTGCTTGCGCGAAGCCTCGGCCACGATCACCTGCGCGTCGGCGATCGCGTGCGACAGCAGCACCGGCGCCAGCGGCAGCTCGCTCTTGTAGGCGAAGGTGCGCAGCTGCGAGGTCAGGCGCGCGAGCCGGTCGACCATGCCGCGGATGCGCTCGAGGTTGCCGCGCACGTCTTCCAGCCGGTTCTTGTCGAGCAGGATGGCGGCGCTTTCCGAGAGCGTGCGCATGGCCGTGAGCGGCTGGTTGAGCTCGTGCACGACGCCGGCCGACATCTGCCCGAGCGCAGCCATCTTGCCGGCGTGCACCAGCTCGCCCTGCGCCGCGCGAAGCTGCGCGGTGCGCGCGGCCACGGTCGATTCGAGCGTGTCGTGCGCCACCTGCAGCGCGGCCTGGTTGGCGAGCTTCTGGCGCACCGCGCGGCGGCGCTGCCATAGCGCCACGGCCACCAGCAGCAGCACCGTCATCGCGAGCCCGGCCGTGATGGCCGCGTTGCGCGCCGCCAGCCGCAGCGGCGCGAGGTTGTCCAGCACCACCAGCTGCCACGGCGCGCCGCGCAGGGTGCGCGCGGAGGCGAGCTGGTCGACGCCGTCGAGCGAGATCACCTGCACGTCGCGGTCGAGCGCCTCCTTCTGCGTCCACCGCAGCGGCTGCAGCGCGGCCTCGCCGTAGGGGCGCGAGCGCAGCACCTCGGCGCGCTGCAGGGCGTCCAGCGGCAGCAGCGGCCTGAACTTGATGTCCTCGCGCGTCGAAAGGATGACCACGCCGCGCTGGTCGATCAGTGCCACGTCGCCCGGGAGCTTGCGCCAGGTGCGCTCGGCCTCTTCCAGGTTGATCTTCACGGCCACCACGCCGCGCGAAGCCTGCCCGCGGCGCAGCGCATAGGAAAGGTAGTAGCCCGGCTTCTTGCTGGTGATGCCCACGCCGTAGAAACGGCCCCTGCCCTGCCCCAGCGCGTCGATCACGTACGGCCGGAACGACAGGTCCTGGCCCACGGTGGTGCCGGGCTTGTCCCAGTCCGAAGCCGCCAGCGAGGTGCCGGAGGCGTCGAGCACGTAGAGCATCTCCGCGCCCGCCGCGGCGTTGACGCCGTCGAGGTAGCGGTTGACCGAATCGCGCAGGCGCATGTCCGACGGCGTGCCGAGCAGGGCCGGCACCAGGGGCGTCATCTCCAGCAGCGCGGGCAGGTAGTCGAAGCGGGCGAGGTCGGCGTCGAGGCCGGTGGCGAGCATGTCGAGCCTGTGGTCGGCGGCTTCGCGCAGCCGGGTCAGGCCGGTTTGCACGGCGACCTGGTAGCCCGCGAAGGCGGCCACGGCCACCAGGGCCAGCGCACCGCCCCAGCGGGGCAGGCCGCGCCATCCTCTTGTCGCCTGATCGGAAGTTGAATCGAAATGCCGGGCCGGCTCCCTTGAATTCATGAGCCCGTTATTGCACAAGGCAAGGCCGCCTGCATCAGTGGCAGCCCGATGGCCCCTGGGCGGGGCCGAAGGGAGCAGAAAAGATCAGGAAGCCTGGCGCGCGCTGCTGGCAGGCATGTGCGTCTCTGTGGCGTCGAGCACGCGCTCGGGCTCGTCGGCCTCGGCGGTGCTTTCCTGGTTCAGGTGCTGGTTCATGCGCACGGTGTCGAGGTCGCCGGTCCACTTGGCGACGACCAGCGTGGCCACGCCGTTGCCGATCAGGTTGGTCAGCGCACGGGCTTCCGACATGAAGCGGTCGATGCCCAGGATCAGCGCCAGCCCCGCCACCGGCACGTGCCCCACCGCCGACAGCGTGGCCGCCAGCACGATGAAGCCGCTGCCCGTGACGCCCGCCGCACCCTTGGAGGTCAGCAGCAGCACCGCCAGCAGCGTGAGCTGCTGCGTGAGCGTCATGTCGGTGTTAGTCGCCTGCGCGATGAACACGGCCGCCATCGTCAGGTAGATGGAAGTGCCGTCGAGGTTGAACGAATAGCCGGTCGGGATCACCAGGCCGACCACCGACTTCTTCGCGCCGAGGTTCTCCATCTTGGCCATCATGCGCGGCAGCACCGATTCGCTGGACGAGGTGCCCAGCACGATCAGCAGCTCTTCCTTGATGTACTTGATGAACTTCCAGATGCTGAAGCCGTGGAACCGCGCGATCAGCCCCAGCACCACGAAGATGAACAGCAGGCAGGTGGCGTAGAAGGTGGCCATCAGCTGGCCCAGCTGCAGCAGCGAACTCACGCCGTACTTGCCGATGGTGAACGCCATCGCGCCGAAGGCGCCGATGGGCGCGACCTTCATGATGTAGCCGACGATCACGAAGAGCACGTGCGAGCCCTTCTCGATCACGTCGAACACCAGCGTGCCGCGGCCGCCGAAGCGGTGCAGCGCGAAGCCGAACATCACGGCGATCAGCAGCACCTGCAGGATTTCGCCCTTGGCAAAGGCATCGACCACCGTGCTCGGAATGATGTTGAGCAGGAAGTCGGTGGTGCTCTGCATCTTGCCGGGGCCGGTGTAGGCCGCGATGCTCTTGGTGTCGAGCTGGCTCACGTCGACGTTCATGCCTGCGCCGGGCTTGAGCACGTTCACCAGCACCAGGCCCACGATCAGCGCGATGCTGCTCACGATCTCGAAGTACAGCAGCGCCATGCCGCCGGTCTTGCCGACCTTCTTCATGTCCTCCATGCCGGCGATGCCCACCACCACCGTGCAGAAGATGATCGGCGCGATGATCATCTTGATCAGCTTGATGAAGCCGTCGCCCAGCGGCTTCATCGAGGCGCCGGTGTCGGGATAGAAATGGCCCAGGAGCACCCCGAGCACGATGGCCGTGATGACCTGGAAGTACAGGGATTTGTAGAAGGGTTTGGGGGCGCTCTGGTGTTCCATGGGTGTACTCATTGCTTTGTCTCCAGGTTCGTGACCGAGCCCCGCATCGGGGGCGCACGGCCGGCCGGTGGTTCAGCAATCGACATGCCACAGCCGTCAAGGACCGACGCGCGAGCTAAGTCCTTGATTTGGCGGCGCTTTTCTCCGCCAGGCTCGAGGCACTCCGCCGACGATCCGGATGCCGCCGACCGACCCCGTCCGAGCTCCCGGATCGCCAGCACCGGGTAAACCCTAGGCGCCGGGCGGTGTCAGACTCGGCGCATGAACGCCGACGCCCCGCCCGCTGCGGCCACTGAAGGCGCCTCCAGGCGCATCGCGCTCATGGTGGCGGCCGCCTTCTTCATGGAGACGCTGGACGCCACCGTCATCGTCACGGCGCTGCCGGCCATCGGGGCGGCCTTCGGCATCGGCGCGCTGGACCCGAGCCTGGGGGCGACGGTCTACCTGATCGCGATGGCGGCGACGGCCGGCTTCGTCTCGCGTGTCGCCATCAACGCCTCGCCCTTCCTGCTGCCGCTGATGTTCCAGATCGGCTTCGGCATGTGCGCCTTCCAGGCCGGCTCGATGCTGCTCGTGTACATGGCCGGCAACCTGGTGATGAAGAGTGCGACCACCGCGGTGCTGCGGCGCTTCGGCTTTCGCCGCGTGCTGACGGTGAACGGCGCGATCTGCGCCGCCATGCTCTTCGGCTGCGGGCTGCTGTCGCCGGGCGACCCGCTGCCGTGGATGTGCGTGCTGCTCTTCGTGGCGGGCATGGCGCGCTCGATGAACTTCACCGCCATCGGCACGCTGGCCTTCGCCGATGTGCCCGACGAGACCCGCGCGGGCGCCAGCACGCTTGGCACTATGCTGCAGCAGGTGTCGCTCGCGCTCGGCGTAGCCCTGGGCGCGATGGTGCTCGGCGCCTCGCAGGCGTTGCGCGACGCGCCGGCGGTGGAGCTCGCCGACTTCCGGCATGCCTGGCACGTGGTCGGCCTGCTGATGGCCGTCGCGACGCTGATGGCGCTGCGGCTCGACCGCCACTCGGGCGTGGCGGTGTCGCGAAGGGCGTGAGAACATCCTCCGCTGCTTTCCCTCAAGGAGATTCGCTTCATGCCACTTCACATCGGCATCGTCGGCTGTTCGGCCGAAGGCGCTGCGCTGTGCTATCGCACGGTGTGCGTGGAAGGCGCGAGCCACATGGGCCAGGCGCATGCGCACCCCGAGGTTTCGATGCATACGCACTCGCTTGCGGCGTACGTCGACTGGCTGGACCGCGGCGACCTGGCCGGCGTCGCGCAGCTGATGCTCTCGTCGGCGGGCAAGCTCGCGGCCGCGGGCGCCGACTTCCTGATCTGCCCCGACAACACCATCCACCAGGCGATGCACCTGGTGCTGCCGAAGTCTCCGCGGCCCTGGCTGCACATCGCCGAAGTCGTTGCGGCCGAGGCGGTGTCGCGGGGCTTTCGCAGCGTCGGCGTGCTGGGCACGCACTGGCTGGTGGACAGCGAGGTCTACCCGCAGGCGCTCTCGGCGGCCGGGCTTGTGGCGGTGCGACCCAGCGCCGATGAACGCGCGCAGATGGGCCGCATCATCATGGACGAACTGGTGCGCGGCGTGATCAGGCCCGAGTCGACCGACGTGCTGCGGCGGATGATCGACGGGCTGAAAGCCCGTGGCTGCGATGCCGTCGTGCTCGGCTGCACCGAGCTGCCGCTGGTGCTGAGCGACGGCAACTCGTCGCTGCCGACGCTGGACTCGACCCGCCTGCTGGCGCGCGCAGCGCTACGTCGCGCGACCGCTGCCGGGTGAGCCTTCACTCGCCGATAGAAGCAAGGAGACATCCAATGCCCGACATCGCCTCGATGCAGCAACTGCTCGACACCATCTTCCCCGGCCTCATGGGCGTGCGGGTCACCGAACTCACGCCCGAACGCGTGGTCGCGCAGATGGAGGTGCGGCCCGACCTGTGCACCGCCGGCGGCATCCTCCACGGCGGCGCCTACATGGCTTTCGCTGACACGCTGGGCGCAGTCGGCACCATCGTCAACATGCCCGAAGGCCAGCGCGCGACGACCACCGATTCGAGCACCAAGTTCGTCGCCGGGGCCCGCGTGGGAACGACCGTCACCGGCACCAGCTTGGCGCTGCATCGTGGACGCACGACCCAGGTATGGCAGACCACGATCACCAATGCGGATGGCAAGCTCTGCGCGGTCGTCACCCAGACACAGCTGGTGCTCGAAACGGCTGCCTGAGCGCAGCTGCTGCCGGTACGCGAGAGAAGCCGCGTTTGGTTAGGCCCGCTGCCGACGCAATCGAGAAAGCTCAGTCCGACCGAGTGGCGTGACGCGCAGGATCATCGCGGAGCGCCTCAGGCGTTCGCCCGGCTCGGGCAGCCTCGCCTCGATGAATCCGGCTGCGGCGAGCACCGCCGCGCACTGGATGTCGGCCTCCTCCAGAATGGCCAGCGGGAAAGACGCCTCCTCGATCCGACGCAGAAAGTCCATCGGCATTGCTGATGATCCTCGCAGGTGCGCGCTTGCTTGTTCTTTTAGCTATGGCTCGTCGTCGTGGCTCCCCGCGACGATTCTGCAGCGTGCGGCCCGCCCCACTGTAGGCGCGGGCCTGCCGCTACGATCAGCCGATGACTACGCTGTACCTGCAGATGACCGAGAAGCTCTCCGCGCACTGGAGAGAGAACAACAACGCCTACCCCCGGAAGTTCGTGCTCAGCCCCGCACTGCGCGACCAGTATCTGCGCGATCTGTCGCTGATCACCATCCCTGGCGAACGCGACATGAGCGCGACGAAGCACATGGGAGTGCCCATCGAGATTGTTGCTGAGAACACGCCGGGGGTGATGGTGGCGACCGATGGGACGGAGGTGGCGCTGCAGTGAAGTGGTCGTCGGCCTAAGTGGCCGATGTGCCGATGGGAGGCCGCACCGGATCGCGGCAAGACGGGCGCAAAGCAAAAGGCGCTACAACCTCGAGAGTTGTAGCGCCTTTCTAAATTTTGGTGGCCTGGGGCGGAATCGAACCACCGACACGCGGATTTTCAATCCGCTGCTCTACCAACTGAGCTACCGGGCCGTTGCTGTGTGCAGCCTCAAATTATACAGCGCTTCTGCGCCCTCTTGAAAGATCGACGCCAAGTTGTTTGAGTTTTCTGTAGAGATGGGTGCGTTCGAGGCCGGTTTTCTCGGCGACTCGGGTCATGGAGCCGTTCTCCATCGCCAAGTGGAACTCGAAGTAAGCCTTCTCGAAGCCGTCGCGTGCGTCGCGCAGCGGGCGGTCGAGGTCGAAGCTCTGCGTGGACTGCGGACCGGTGTCGGCAACGGGCACGGAAGCCAGCGAGGCCATCAGAAGGCTGTCGCCCGTGGTCGTGATGGCGCTTGCCTGGTTGCCGGTGATGGGCGCGGGCACCACGCCCGCTGCAGCGCGCCGCGCGTTCTCTCGGGCCAGCCCCTGCTCCACGGCCTTGAGCAGCTTCTGCATGGTGATGGGCTTCTCGAGAAAGGCGAACGCGCCGATGCGCGTGGCGTCGACGGCCGTGTCGATGGTGGCGTGTCCGCTCATCATGATGACGGGCATGCTCAGCAGTCCAGCGGTGGACCACTCCTTGAGCAGAGTGACGCCGTCGGTGTCGGGCATCCAGATGTCGAGCAGCACGAGATCGGGGCGTGCGCGCTGGCGTGCAGCGCGCGCTTCGGCCGCGTTCTCCGCGAGTTCCACGTTGTGGCCCTCGTCATTGAGAATTTCGAAGAGCAGGTCCCGGATGCCCAGCTCGTCATCGACCACGAGAATGTTTGCCATGAGTGCTGCTTGTTGTGTGCGCTGGTGTCCGCAATGGTAGGTTGAGTCCTCTGGCCCATCCATCGCCTGTGCGACGGACATTCGTGCGGCTCAGGCGGCGGAAGACTTCGACGAATCTTCGGTGTGAGCGGCCGCTGCCCGCGGCTCGCTTGCCAGCACGAATGATAGCGAGACTTGTGCCCCTGCCACAGCCCCACCGACGATGCGGTTGGAAAGCTCGATGCGCGCACCATGCTCGTCGGCGATCTTCTTGACGACCGCAAGGCCCAAACCAGTACCTTTAGTTTTCGTGGTGACGTAGGGCTCGAATGCGCGCTTGAGGATGTTCTCGGCGAAACCCGGTCCGCTGTCCTGCACGGTCAGGCGCACGCGCTGACCCGAGTCGCCAAGCCGCGTTCGGATGGTGACTTCGCCCCGCGTGTCCGTGCCGCTTGCGGCGGCCTCCGCAGCGTCCTGCGCGTTTTGCAACAGGTTGTGTATCACCTGGCGGATCTGTTGCGCGTCGCCCTTGATGGGCGGGCAGCGCTCGTCGAGTTCGGAGCGCAGCGTGATCGGCAGGTTCTCGGCGTTGTAGAGCTGGAGCACGTCGGTCAGCAAGGCGTTCAGGTCCACGGGCTTGAGGTCGGCTGCGGGCAGGCGCGCGTAGTCGCGGAATTCGTTCACCAGTCGCTTCATCGCATCGACCTGGTCGACGATGGTCTTCACCGACTTCACCAGCACCGCCTGCTCGGGCGGCTGGACCTTGCCCGACAGCTTCATCTCGAGCCGCTCGGCCGAGAGCTGGATCGGCGTGAGCGGATTCTTGATCTCGTGCGCGAGCCGGCGCGCGACCTCGCCCCAGGCCTGCGCACGCTGGGCCGAGACGATCTCGGAGATGTCGTCGAACACCAGCAGCCGCGCGGCACCGGGAAGCTCCGCGCCGCGCGCGACGAGGTTGATGACACCGTCCTGCTGCGGCAGGTCGGCACCCGAGGCGTGCAGTTCGAAGGCGTGCTGCCAGTGGTCGAGGCCGTGCTGCATGCGCTCGACGAGGAAATCATCGAACTGCTGCTGCACCTTCGCGCCGAACTCGGCCAGCCCCGGCACGTCGACCAGCGGCTGGCCCTCGTAGGCCGCGAGCGGCGCGCGCAGCACGCGCGTCGCGCCCGGGTTGGTGGACAGCACCGTGCCCTTGGCATCGAGCACGATCACACCCGAGGTCAGGTTGTCGAGGATGGTCTGCAGGTTGGCTCGTGCCGCGTCGAGCTGGCCCATCGTCTTCTCGACGGCACCGCGCGCATCGGCCAGCTGCTGCGTCATGACGGCGAAGGATCGCGTGAGACCGCCGAGCTCGTCCTTGCCCTGGAGCACCGCGGTGGGACGCAGGTCGCCCGCGGCCACCTGCCGCACGCCCTCTGCCAGCACGAGCAGCGGCCGAGCGAGCTGGTTGCCGAACAGCACAGCCAGCAGCACCGCGCCGAAGACGGCGAGGAACAGGCTCAGCGTGAGCGTGCCGATGTACATGCGCCGCAGGCCTTCGCGTGCGAGCGCCCGTTCCTGGTATTCGCGGTTGGCCTCCTGCACGGCCAGCGCGTTGGCGACCACCGCGGGCGGCAGCGGCCGCGTGACCTGCAGGTAGCGCGGCGCGGTGTCGAAATCGAAGCCCGGCCTCTGCACCATCGCGAGCGCCCGCACGCTCGCGGCGGGCGGCGTCGCGCCCGGGGCGGTGTTCT
>CAJYQC010000219.1 GCA_913776885.1 uncultured Variovorax sp. | reverse complement strand
GCCTGAAGTATTCGTTCGCGGCCACCTACTTCGACCAGATCCGCCTGGCGCTGCCGAAGATGATCAAGGACAAGGGCGCCAAGAAGGTCTGCACCATCTACCAGGACGACGAGTTCGGCCTGGAGGTGCAGCGCGGCGCCGAGGCGGGCCTGAAGGCGGCAGGCATGGAGCTGGCCGAGAAGACCTCGTTCAAGCGCGGCGCCACCGACTTCAGCTCGCAGGTCGCGAAGATGAAGGCCGCCAACTGCGACCTCGTGGTGCTCGGCACCATCATCCGCGAGACCATCGGCACGGTGGGCGAGGCGCGCAAGACCGGCTTCAACCCGACCTTCCTGGGCTCGAGCGCTGCCTACACCGACCTGATCCACAAGCTCGGCGGCAAGGCGATGGACGGCATCTACGCCACCATGACGGTGCAGAACCCCTACACCGACGAGCAGTCGCAGCCGCTGCGCTTCTGGGCCAACAAGTACAAGACCAAGTTCAACGAGGACCCGACCGTGTTCTCGGTCTACGGCTACGTGATCGTCGACTCGTTCATCAAGGCCGCGACCAAGGCCGGCCCTAACCTCACGACCGATAGCTTCATCAAGGCCATGGACAGCATGACCTTCGAGCCCGACATGTTCGGCAGCCCGAAGAGCACCTACACGGCCACCAAGCGCCTGGGCAACGACCAGTCGCGCCTGTCGCAGATCAAGGACGGCAAGTGGGTGGTGGTGTCGGACTATGTGACACCGTAGTTGAGCACTCCCCATGCTTCGCGCACTTCGTGTCGCTGCGCTCACCCCCTCGCCGGGGGCAGCACCTGCGGCCCGGCGAAGCCGGTTCCGCGGTGTTGCGCGATGAAGGCGCGCAGGTTGGCCGAGGTTTATATTCGCGGCGAACTTCTACGGTGAAGAAGCTGCCATGCCCCAGTACTGGTTGATGAAATCCGAGCCCGACGAGGTCTCGATCGATGATGCCCTCGCCGCGCCCGACGCCACCGTGGCGTGGACCGGCGTGCGCAACTATCAGGCACGCAACTTCATGCGCGACGGCATGAAGATCGGCGACGGCGTGCTGTTCTATCACTCGAGCTGCCCGGAGCCGGGCATCGCCGGCATCGCGCGGGTGGCCTCTGGCATCAAGCCCGACCCGACGCAGTTCGATCCGACGTCGCCCTATTACGACGCCGCGTCGAAGAAGGACGATCCGCGCTGGCTGCTGGTGGATGTGCAGGCGCTGCGCAAGACGCGCCTGCTGGCGCTGCCCGAACTGCGCGAGAAGCCCGAGCTGGCCGACCTGGTCGTGCTGCGCAAGGGCAACCGGCTGTCGATCACGCCGGTGGAGCCGGCGCACTGGAAGATCATCGAGAAGATGCTGGCCTGAACCGGCGCGCGCCCTTCAGCCCATCTTGTTCAAGATGGGAAACAGCTTGCCGAGCCCGTCGGCCATCACCTCGACCGCGAGCGCGGCCAGGATCAGGCCCATCAGCCGGGTCATGATGTTGATGCCGGTCTTTCCCAGCACGCGTGCAATGGGTTGCGCGAGCGAGAAGGCCAGGGCGGTGGCCAGCGCCACCACCACCCCGTAGCCGACCAGGATCGCCAGCTCCCACAGGTGCTGCGCCTTGTCGGCGTAGATCACCACGGTGGAGATGGTGGCCGGCCCGGTGAGCAGCGGAATGGTGAGCGGCACCACCGCGATCGACGCACCCATCGACGCCTTGACCTCGGTGGCGCGCAGTTCCTCCACGTTGGTCTTGCTCTCGGCGGGCTTGGCGTTGAGCATCGACAGCGAACTCATGAGCAGCAGCAGCCCGCCGCCGACCTGGAAGCTCGCGATGGAAATGCCGAAGAAGGACAGCAGCTGCAGCCCCAGCAGCGCGCTCACGGCGATAACGACGAAGGCGCTGAAGGCCGACATGCGCACCGTGTGGCGGCGCTGCGCGTCGCTGTAGCCCTGCGTGTAGTGGATGAAGAAGGGCACGATGGCCAGCGGGTTGACGATGGCCACCAGCGTCACCAGCGGCTTGATCAGGTCCATGGAGGTGCTCATGCTCAGCGGCCTCCGGTGACGTCGAGCAGGGCCGTGGTGGTGTAGCTGGCCTCGGGCGACAGCAGCCAAAGGATGGCGCCGGCGATCTCCTCGGCGGTGCCGGTGCGCTTCATCGGCACGGTGGGCGCGAGTTCGAAGGCGCGGTCGGGCATGCCGCCGGAGGCGTGGATCTCGGTGTCGATCAGGCCGGGGCGCACCGCGTTGACGCGGATGCCTTCCTCGGCCACTTCCTTGGCCAGGCCGATGGTGAAGGTGTCGATGGCGCCCTTGCTCGCGGCGTAGTCGACGTACTGGCCCGGCGAGCCCAGCCGCGCGGCGCCGCTGGAGATGTTGACGATGGCGCCGCCCGAGCCGCCGTAGCGCGTGCTCATGCGCCGCACCGCCTCGCGCGCGCAGATGAAGCTGCCGATCACGTTGATGCGGAACATGCGCTCCAGCCGTGCCACGCTCATCTCGTCGACGCGCACCGACACGTCGACCACGCCGGCGTTGTTGACCAGTGCGGTGAGGCGGCCGAAGCGCGCGTCGACCTTCTGGAACATGGCCAGGACCTGCGCCTCGTCGCCCACGTCGGCCTGTACGGCCATGGCGCTGCCGCCTTTCTCGCGGATGGTGCGCACCACCTCGTCGGCGGCCAGGGAGTTGGTGGCGTAGTTGACGGCCACCGCGTAGCCGCGGCTGGCGGCGAGCAAGGCGGTGGCGGCGCCGATGCCGCGGCCGCCGCCCGTGATCAATAGCACCTGGTCCAAAACCTACCTCCTGCAGAGAAACTGCGTGTCAGTTAAAACGGCTGGCTTGGATTACATCACCGGGGGCATGCGCATGAGCACCAAGACGATCGACTATTACTTTGCGCCACAGAGCCCATGGACCTACCTCGGGCATTCCCGCTTCGAGGCGATCGCCGCGGCCGCCGGCGCCACGGTCCGGGTGCGGCCCATCGACATGGGCAGCGTGTTCCCGGTCTCGGGCGGGCTGCCGCTGGGCAAGCGGGCACCGCAGCGGCAGGCCTACCGGCTGGTCGACCTGGCGCGCTATTCCAGGCATCTCGGGCTGCCGCTGAACGTCAAGCCGAAATTTTTTCCGGTGGCCGGCGACGACGCGGCGCGCGTCATCATCGCGGTCGACATGCACGACGGCACCGAGGCTGCGATGCGCATGTGCGCGGCGGTGTTCCAGGCCGTGTGGGTGCAGGAGCGCAACATCGGCGACCCGAAGGTGCTCGATTCGCTGGTGGTCGAATGCGGGCTGTCGCCCAAGCGCAGCGAGCAGTCGCAGAGCCAGGCGGTGCAGGAGCGCTACGAGGCCTACACGCAGGAGGCCATCGACATCCAGGTGTTCGGCGCGCCGAGCTACGTGATCGACGGCGAGATTTTCTGGGGGCAGGACCGGCTCGACTTCGTCGAGCGGGCGCTGCGCCCGTAACCCCGGCATTCCTTCCTTTCCTTTCCGGATGCCATCAAGGAGCAAGACAACATGGGTCAATTCATCGATCTCGAGGCCAAGGACGGCTTCACCTTTCCCGCCTACGTGGCCGAGCCGGCCGGCAAGCCGCGCGGCGCGGTCGTCGTGGTGCAGGAAATCTTCGGCGTGAACTCGCACATCCGCTCGGTGGCCGACGGCTATGCGGCCGAGGGCTACCTCGCCGTGGCGCCGTCGACCTTCCAGCGCGTCAAGCCGGGCGTGGAGCTGGGCTATTCGGAAGACGACATGAAGAACGGCTTCGGCCTGAAGACGGCGGTCGAGGCGCTCCCGGCGCCTGGCGTGCTGCAGGACATCGAGGCCGCGATCGCCTATGCGTCGAAGGCCGGCAATGTCGGCATCGTCGGCTACTGCTGGGGCGGCCTGCTGACCTGGCGCGCGGCCGCGCTGCTGCCGGGCCTGTCGGCGGCGGTGCCCTACTACGGCGGCGGCATGACCTCGCCCGAGGAAACGGCGCGCCAGCCCAAGGTGCCGGTGCTGGCCCACTTCGGCAACCAGGACCACTGGATTCCGCTGGACACCGTCGAGGCGTTCAAGAAGGCGCATCCCGAAGTGGAAGTGCACGTGTATCCGGTGGGCCACGGCTTCAACTGCGACCAGCGCGGCTCCTATGACGCCGACGCCGCCAAGCTGGCACGCGAGCGCACGCTGGCATTCTTCGCCAAGCACCTCGGCTGACGCTTCCGGCGATCAGAAGAAAAGAGAAGGAAAAGCCCGGCATGCCGGGCTTTCTTCATGGCGCCAGCCTGCGCTTGAGGCCGGGGCCGTCGCCCACGCGGGTCTGCAGGAAGTCCAGCAGCGCGCGCAACGCGGCGCTGTTGTGGCGCCGTTGCAGGTACGCGGCCGACAGCCACATGTCCTTGCGCGTGTACCCCTGCAGCACCGGCACCAGCTCGCCTTGGTCGATGTGCGACTGCACGAGGATCGAGGGCAGGTAGATCACGCCGAAGCCGCGCATCGCAACGCGTATCAGCGGAGCGCCCTCGGTGCAGTCCATGCGGCTCTTGACGTGGACATCGAGCGGCTGGCCGCCATCGTCGAAGCGCCAGACCGGCTGGGCGCCGAGCAGCGAATGGGTGAGGGCGTCGTGATTGGCCAGGTCGCGCGGGTGCTCGGGCCTGCCGTGCTTCTTCCAGTAGATGGGCGAGGCGCAGACCACCATCTCCATGAGGCGCAGCTTGCGCACGATGAGGTTGGCGTCTTCCACGGGGCCGCTTCGGATGTCGACGTCGATGCCTTCCTCGGCGAGGTCGACGGTGCGGTTGGTCAGCTGCAGGCTGATGCTCACGTCGGGGTAGTAGCGCATGAAGTCGGCCAGCAGGTTCGGGAACTCGCCGTTGCCCATGCCGTGCGGCGCCGAGATGCGCAGCCGCCCGCCGGGCTGGCTGGCGCGCTCCTGCAACTCCGCCTGGGTGAGCTCGACCATCTCGAGCACCGGGGTACTGCGCTCCAGCAGCAGCTGGCCGGCATCGGTGAGGCTCACCGAGCGTGTGGATCGGTTCAGCAGACGCACCCCGAAGCGGGTTTCCAGCTCGGCCACATATTTGCTGACGGTGGCCTTCGACATGTCCAGCCTCTTGGCTGCCTGGGAGAAGCTGCCGTGCGAGGCGACCTCCCGGAAGGTTCTGATCAGATCGAGGCTGTCCATGTGGCTGGGTCCATTGTTTCCGTTTTGGGAACGCGATGGTTCGATTCTCCCGGGTTTTGCCCGACGGGTCTGGGCGACACTCGCGCTACGCGCCGACGTCGCCAACCCTGCTGGGCCGTTGAAAAGAACTGCAATGAAGAACCCCAAGATCACCGCTGCCGCTGGCCTCTCGCTTCTCCTCGCCGCATCCGGCGTCGCGCTGGCGCAGGGCTTCGAACCTGTGCAGCCGCTCAAGGCAGCCACCAGCCGCAGCGCGGTGGCCGCCGAGGCAGACGCCGCGGCGCGCGACGGCAATGTCTACGGCGACGTGATCGCGGCGCCGCTGATCTCGCGGCCCAGCTCCCGCGACCGGGCCTCGGTCCGCGCCGAGGCCGTTGCGACAGCCCACGCGCCCAACCAGAACCTCGACCGCCGCGCCTTCGTGAACAGCGAAGTGCCGCCGCAGCTGCAGGGCGCTGGACGCTAGGCGCAGTTTCCCTCTCGGGCGAGGCCGGGCCGGTGCGAACCGGGCCCGGCTTTTTGTTTTGCATGCCTTCATGTCGCCATTGTTTCAATAGAGGAAACACGGTGTCTCTGAACAGGGTGTTCTGGCAGCGCGGTTCGCCCGGAAACTCGCCGCACAGGCTCGCGAACCAGCAGGCCTGGTGGACGAACCATCCAAGAACACCCTAGGAGAAATGACCATGAAGACCTCGCAAATCCTCGCTGCCGCCACCCTCGCCCTGCTCGCCGCCACCGGCGCCCAGGCTGAAACCTACCAAGGCGTGAACACCGCCGTGTCGACCAAGAGCCGCGACGAAGTGAACGCCGAAGCCGTGCGTACCGCATCGGCTCCGAACCAGAACGTGACCCGCGGTTCGCGCGGCCCGGAAACGGTCGCCGTGTCGAAGGACCGTTCGATCGTCGAAGCCGAAGCCATTCGCGCCGCCTACGCTCCCGACCAGAACGTGACCAGCGGCTCGCGCGTCAACAGCAAGGTCGTCTCGACCATGCCCCACCCCATGGACGTGCGCGTGCAGGCCCAGCAAGGCGCCGGCGCCACCGCCAAGTAATCGATGCGGTCCTCGGGACTGCAGCAATGACAAAAAGGGCCACGCGAAAGCGTGGCCCTTTTTGCGTTTGGCCCAGGGGCTGCGCTCAGCGTGTGCGGGCGAGGTATCGCTTGCGCCAGAAGATGACGACCAGCAGCACGGCGATGACCAGCATCGACGTCATCGCGATCCAGAAGCCGTCGGCCTTGTGCACCAGCGGGATGAACTCGAAGTTCATGCCGAAGATGCCTGCGATGAGGTTCAGCGGCAGGAACACCGCGGTGAGCACCGTCAGCACCCGCATGATGTCGTTGGCGCGGTGGCCCTGGACGCTGAAGTGCATCTGCACGGCCGTCTCGGCGTTCTGCTCCAGCCGGTGCACGTGGTGCACAACGCGCTCGATGTGCTCGAGCACGTCGCGGCTGCGGATCATGATGAGTTCGCGCTCGCGCTGCTCCACCTCGCCCTTGGGCACGGGGAGCGTCTCCAGAGAGTCGATCCAGTCCTGCATGGCGGCGCGCTGGTCCTCGCAGATCTCGTCGAGGTGGTGCAGCGACTGCCGCGCTTCCATCAGCGCGCCCCAGTTGGTGAAGCGGCTGCGCGGGTCGATCAGCTCGGTCTGCCAGTGGTCTAGCTGCTTGGTGAGCTCGCGCCGCAGGTCGAGGTAGCCGTCGACGATCTGGTTGATGACGCGCAGCATCAGGTCCGCTGGGCTCGTCGGCACGCGGGCCGAGGTGGCGCGAACGTCGAGCGCCGGGGTGGCGCCATCGGCCGACGCGGCGGCCAGCAGCCGGGCGGCGAAGGCGTCGCGCACGGCGCCGTCCTCGGGATGCACCGACAGCAGTACCCGGTCGAATACGGCGAAGCCGACCGGCCGGGTGTCGACGCGGCGCAGCACGGGCGGGCCGCTGCGCGGCTGGCGCGCAGTGGGTGCTGGTGCAGGTGCCGGTGCCGGCGGCGCCTCGTTGGTGCTGCCCTTGCCGTTGCCCAGCGCAGCCTGGCCCTGCCCGTTGGCGAGCCGTCGGAACACCAGCACGTCGTACAGCGAGGTGTAGTCGTAGTGCGAGGGAAGCTGGTCGTTGAGCAGGTCGGCCACGTGCAGGTCGACCAGCTGCGTCTTGCACAGCGTCTGCAGGATCTGCTGGACCTCGGCGAGCGAGGCCCGGAATTCGTCCCGCGTGAGCGAGATCCAGAGGTAGCCGCCGGCGCCGCAGGCACCCGGCACCGCGAGCGGCGCCAGCGCGGCGTGTTCGCTGACCTGCGAACGGTTGATCTCGAAGATGCGCATGCCCGGTCGGCGCGCCGTTACTTCTGCAGCAGGCGCGCGGCGTCGAGCGCGAAATAGGTCAGCACGCCGTCGGCGCCCGCGCGCTTGAAGGCCAGCAGGCTTTCGAGCACCACGGCGTCGTGGTCGAGCCAGCCGTTCTGGGCGGCGGCCTTGAGCATGGCGTACTCGCCGCTGACTTGGTAAGCGAAGGTGGGCACGCGGAACTGGTCCTTCACGCGGCGCACGATGTCCAGGTAGGGCATGCCGGGCTTCACCATCACCATGTCGGCGCCTTCGGCGATGTCGATGGCGACTTCGCGCAGCGCCTCGTCGCTGTTGCCGGGGTCCATCTGGTAGACCTTCTTGTTGCTCTTGCCGAGCGTGGCGGCCGAGCCCACGGCGTCGCGGAAGGGGCCGTAGAAGGCGCTGGCGTACTTGGCGCTGTAGGCCATGATGCGCGTGTGGATGTCGCCGCGGGCCTCCAGCGCGTTGCGCACCGCGCCGATGCGCCCGTCCATCATGTCGCTGGGCGCCACGATGTCCACGCCGGCCTGCGATTGCGCGAGCGCCTGCTTCACCAGCACTTCGACGGTCGCGTCATTGAGGATGTAGCCGCTGTCGTCGAGCAGGCCGTCCTGGCCGTGGCTGGTGTAGGGGTCGAGGGCGACGTCGGTCATCACGCCCAGCTCCGGAAAGCGCGCCTTCAGCGCAGCCACCACGCGGGGAATCAGCCCGTCGGGGTTGAACGCCTCGCGGCCGTCGGGCGTCTTGAGGCTGGCGTCGATCACCGGGAACAGCGCCATCACCGGAATGCCGGCGGCCACGCACTGCTCGGCCACTGGCAGCAGCAGGTCGAGGCTCAGGCGGTCCACGCCGGGCATCGAGGGGACGGCATCGCGGCGCTTCTCTCCCTCCTGGACGAACACCGGGTAGATCAGGTCGTTGGCCGTGAGCGCGTGCTCGCGCACCAGGTTGCGGGTGAAAGCGTCGCGGCGCAGGCGCCGCGGCCGCCCGGCGGGGAACATGGCCAAGGGAGAAGAAGATGACGTCATATTTACAAAATTGTGCCTGAACCGACTGTTTACGACTCCCTCGGCACGTTCGTTCGGTTGTCTGACAACTACGGAAAATAGTAGAACGAATGTTTTCAGTTTTTTGCTTTAAATGTCAAAGAAAGTGCCCCAGTCGCTTGAAACCTTGTTTCGTCTTTGTTAAATTCTGAAGCGGGCGGCTTGCCGCTCCCCGCTTTTCCTCCCTGAGCGGGTGCCTTGATGTGTGACAGCAAAAGGGCTTCCCAGCCCGACGTGAAGACGTCGGGCTTTTTTTTTGCCCGTCGCATGCGTGGACTGCCGCGCGACCAGCACGGTGCCGCGCAGATGGCACCACTAAACTGCCGTCATGCTCTGGGTCAAATCTCTACATATCGTCTTCATCGCGAGCTGGTTCGCGGGGCTTTTCTACCTGCCGCGGATCTTCGTGAACCTGGCGATGGTTCCGCCCGAATCTGTGGCCGAGCGCGAGCGCCTGCTGCTCATGGCGCGCAAGCTCCTGAGGTTCACGACATTCCTGGCGGTTCCTGCGATCGGTTTTGGGCTGTGGCTCTGGCTGGGCTACGGCATCGGGCGCGGGCCCGGCAACGGCTGGATGCACGCCAAGCTCGCGCTGGTGCTGGTGGCGATCGGCTACCACCACGGCTGTGCAGTGCTGCTGCGCCGCTTCGTGGCCGGCGAGAACCGGCGCAACGACCGCTGGTTCCGCTGGTTCAACGAGTTGCCGGTGCTGCTGCTGCTTGGCATCGTGATCCTGGTGGTGGTCAAGCCTTTCTGAGCCGGCGCCGGGGCACACGGTGGATCGGCCGCAGCACAAGTCCGCCGCGCTTCCGCTGGCGCTCGCCTACGGGGCGCTGATCGTCTACGCCAGCCTGTACCCGTTCGCAGACTGGCGCGACCAGGGGATTGCGCCCTGGGCTTACCTGTGGGCGCCCTGGCCGAAGTACTGGACCGGTTTCGATTTCGCGGTGAACGTCGCGGGCTACGTGCCCTTCGGCTTTCTTTGCGCCCTGGCGGTGCTGCGGACCGGAAAGGCCTCCCGCGTCTGGCATGCGGTGGCCCGCGCCACGCTGGCGGGCGCGGCGGTGTCCTTTGCGATGGAAACGCTGCAGAGCTACCTGCCGGTGCGCATTCCGTCCAACGTGGACCTGGGGCTCAACATCTCGGGCGCGTTTGCCGGCGCCATCGTCGCCGGGGGGCTCGAGAGGCTGGGTGCCGTGGCGCACTGGAGCCGGGCGCGCTCGCAGTGGTTCGCCGAGGACTCGCGCGGCGCGCTGGTGCTGCTGGCGCTGTGGCCCTTCGCGCTGCTCTTTCCGGCCGCGGTCACCTTCGGGCTGGGGCAGGTGTTCGAGCGGCTGGAGGTGGCGATCTCCGAGTGGCTGCTCGACACGCCCTTCATCGACTGGCTGCCGCTGCGGCAGTTCGAACTCGAGCCGCTGGTGCCGGCGGTGGAGCTGCTCTGCGTGATGCTTGGCGCGCTGGTGCCGTGCCTGCTGGGCTACCTGGTGGCGCGCTCGGTGGTCCAGCGCGCGGTGCTGCTGCCGTTGACGCTGCTGATGGGGGTCGCGGCCTCCGCGCTGTCTGCGGCGCTGAGCTACGGGCCGGACCACGCCTGGGCCTGGCTGGGGCTGCCGGTGCAGGTCGGCGTGGCAGCGGCGCTCTTCGCCGGCGTGCTGCTGCTGTTCGCGCCGCGGCGCCTGTGCGCGGCGCTGCTGCTGATGGGGCTGGTGCTGCAGCTGAGCCTGCTGAACCAGGCGCCCGAGAGTGCGTACTTCGCGCAGACGCTGGCCACCTGGGAGCAGGGGCGCTTCATCCGTTTCCACGGCCTGGCGCAGTGGCTGGGCTGGGTGTGGCCCTATGCGGTGCTCGTCTACGTGCTGGCGGCCCTCTCGCGCCGCGGGCGGCGCGATAAGGCTCCCGCGCGCTGAGTGCGCGGATTGCTCGGGCGCCGACAGGGCCAAGAGGGTGGTCACTAAAATCCGCCGATGCCCAGTTCCACTCCAGCCGCGCCGTCCGGCTACTACGGCCGCCACATCTTCTTCTGCCTGAACGAACGCAAGAACGGCGAGGACTCCTGCGCCATGCACAACGCGCAGGAAGGCTTCGACCGCTGCAAGGCGAAGGTCAAGCAGGAGGGGCTGTCGGGCCCCGGCAAGGTGCGCGTCAACAAGGCCGGCTGCCTCGACCGCTGCGCGGGCGGTCCGGTGGCCGTGGTCTACCCCGAAGCCGTCTGGTACACCTTCGTCGACAGCGAGGACATCGACGAGATCGTCGAGTCGCACCTGAAGAACGGCCAGGTCGTCGAGCGGCTGCTGCTGCCTCCGAACGTCGGACGCTGAACTTTTGCACCTGTCCCCGCTCGTACCTGCGCCAATGAATTCCCAGACAGAAAAGATCAGCATCCAGGGCGCCGCGGGCGCGATCGAAGTGCAGCGCGACCAGCCTGCCGGAACCCCGCGCGGCGTCGCGGTCATCGCGCATCCGCATCCGCTCTTCGGCGGCACGATGGACAACAAGGTCGTGCAGACGCTGGCGCGCGCCTTCGTCGCCACCGGCTGGACCACGGTGCGTTTCAACTTCCGCGGCGTGGGCGCCAGCGAAGGCGTGCACGACGAAGGGCGCGGCGAGCTGGAAGACATGCTCAACATCGTCGGCCAACTGGCGCCCGAGGGGCCGCTGGCGATCGCCGGCTTCTCCTTCGGAGCATTCGTTGCGAGCGGGGCCGTGGCCCGGCTGTGGTCCGAGCGCGAGATCCGGCAGATCGTGCTGGTCGGCACGGCCGCCTCGCGCAACAACGTCGCGACGCTCCCCGCGGAAGCGCACGAGCGCACGCTGGTTGTCCACGGCGAGGCCGACGACACGGTGGCGCTGTCCGCGGTGATGGACTGGGCGCGGCCGCAGTCACTTCCTGTCACAGTCATCCCCGGGGGCGGCCATTTCTTTCACGGACAATTGCCGCTGCTCAAGGGTCTGGTCGTCCGCCATCTGCGCGCGGACATCGCTTGAAAGCCGCTCAGGCTTGTTTTCGTCTCTTTCCGAACTCCCAATGAATCGTTTTCTTGGCGCGCTCCGCGCGCTGGTCTTCACCGCCGCCGCTTCCCTCAGCCTGATCGCCGCCGCCCAGATGCCGGCGCCGCCCGAGATCGCCGCGCGCAGCTACCTGCTGCTGGACGTGACCGCGAACCAGATCCTGGCCCAGAAGGACATCGACAGCCCGGTCGAGCCGGCCTCGCTCACCAAGCTGATGTCCGCCTACCTGGTGTTCGACGCGCTGCGCGCCAAGAAGATCACGCTGACCCAGACCCTGCCCGTCAGCACCCGCGCCTGGAAGATGCCCGGCTCGCGCATGTTCATCGACCCGAAGATGCAGGTGCCGGTGGAAGACCTGATCAAGGGCCTGATCGTTCAGTCGGGCAACGACGCCACGGTCGCGCTGGCCGAAGGCGTGGGTGGCACGGTCGAGCATTTCGTCGAGATGATGAACGCCCAGGCCAAGGTGCTGGGCATGAAGAACACCACCTATAAAAACCCCGAGGGCCTGACCGCGCCCGGCCACACCACCACGGCCCGCGACCTGAGCATCCTGGCGACCCGCCTGGTGCGCGACTTCCCCGAGGAAGCCAAGTACTACGCCATCAAGAAGTACCGCTACCCGGGCACCCCCTCGACCAACGACACCAACCGGAACCTGCTGCTGTTCCGCGACCCGACCGTCGACGGCCTGAAGACCGGTCACACCGAAGCGGCCGGCTACTGCATGATCGCCACCGCCAAGCGCGACTTCCCCAACCTGACGGGCGGGCGCCGCCTGCTGTCGATCGTCCTGGGCACCACTGGCGAGACCGTGCGCGCCAACGAGTCGCAGAAGCTGCTGAACTGGGGCTACACGGCCTACGACGCCGTGCGCCTGTTCGACGGCGGCCAGCCGGCAGCCACTCCGGCGGTGTGGAAGGGCAAGGCCAACGTCCTGAAGCTGGGCCGTCCCGATCCCATCGTTGTGGCCGTGCCGGCCGGTTCGGCCAACAAGATCAAGACCCAGGTGTCGCGCCCCGACCCGCTGGTGGCGCCGTTCACCAAGTACCAGCCGGTGGGCTCGCTCAAGGTCACGCTGGACGACCAGCCCCTGGCCGACGTGCCGCTGGTGGCCCTGGAGCCGGTCGAGCAGGCGGGCGTCTTCGGCCGCGCCTGGGACGCCTTGCGGCTCTGGATCAAGTAGCCAGGGAGGCTCGAAAGCCGTCGGCAGGTCTGTCAGCCTGTCCGGCTTTGCCGTTTTCAGACTCGTTTGCTATACTCGTGGGCTTTTCGGAATTTTCCGAAGGGTTTCACGTTTTCGTCATTCCCGGCTTCCTTGAGTCACGACAAGGGCGGTGTCACAGCCAAGCCGGGGCGTTTCTCGTTTTGGGGACTTTTTAATTCATGCCAACCATCAATCAACTGGTGCGTCAGGGTCGGACGGTCGAAAAGATCGCCTCGAAGAGCCCTGCCATGCAGAACTCGCCGCAGCGTCGCGGTGTCTGCACCCGCGTCTACACCACGACGCCCAAGAAGCCGAACTCGGCGCTTCGTAAAGTTGCCAAGGTCCGCCTGACCAACGGTTTCGAAGTCATCTCCTACATCGGCGGCGAAGGCCACAACCTCCAGGAACACAGCGTCGTGCTGGTTCGCGGCGGTCGTGTGAAGGACTTGCCCGGTGTGCGCTATCACATCGTTCGCGGTTCGCTCGACCTGCAAGGCGTGAAAGACCGCAAGCAGTCGCGTTCCAAGTACGGCGCGAAGCGCCCCAAGAAGGCTTAAGCCTTCCTGTCGTCAAAAACAAACGGTGTTCGGTTACCTTGGCGGGTACATCGAACGTAGTGACCCACTGTCGGGTCGAGTAAGTGAGAGTCCCGCTTGGCTCTCGCGGCCCCGGAAACGGTGCCAACTGAAGCAAAGAGGTTAGAAAAATGCCACGTCGTCGCGAAGTCCCCAAACGTGAAATCCTGCCGGATCCCAAGTACGGCAATGTCGAGCTGTCCAAATTCATGAACGTGATCATGGAAGGCGGCAAGAAGGCTGTTGCCGAGCGCATCATCTACGGCGCGCTCGACTTCATCGAGAAGAAGAACCCGGACAAGGACCCCCTCGAGGCGTTCACCGTTGCCATCAACAACGTGAAGCCGATGGTCGAAGTGAAGTCGCGCCGCGTCGGTGGTGCGAACTACCAGGTGCCGGTCGAAGTCCGTCCCGTCCGTCGCCTCGCCCTGTCGATGCGCTGGATCAAGGAAGCCGCCCGCAAGCGCGGCGAGAAGTCGATGGCCCTGCGTCTGGCCAACGAACTGATGGAAGCCACGGAAGGCCGTGGTGGCGCAATGAAGAAGCGCGACGAAGTGCACCGCATGGCAGAAGCCAACCGCGCCTTCAGCCACTTCCGCTTCTAAAAACCAAACTTCGCTTGGGCGTTGGGTGTCGAGTGACGGGCTTTGGGTCCGTTCTCGAGGCCCAGCGCTCAACGCATTTAACCCGAAAGTAAATCATGTCCCGCAAGACCCCCATCGAGCGCTACCGCAACATCGGCATCTCCGCGCACATCGACGCTGGCAAGACCACGACGACCGAACGCATCCTGTTCTACACCGGTGTGAACCACAAGATCGGTGAAGTGCACGACGGCGCCGCCACGATGGACTGGATGGAGCAAGAGCAAGAGCGTGGTATCACGATCACCTCGGCTGCCACCACCTGCTTCTGGAAGGGCATGGCCGGCAAGTTCGACGAACACCGCATCAACATCATCGACACGCCCGGCCACGTGGACTTCACCATTGAAGTCGAGCGCTCGATGCGCGTGCTGGACGGCGCCGTGATGGTGTACGACGCCGTCGGCGGCGTGCAGCCCCAGTCGGAAACCGTCTGGCGCCAGGCCAACAAGTACAAGGTTCCGCGTCTTGCGTTCGTCAACAAGATGGACCGTACCGGCGCCGACTTCCTGCGCGTTCGCCAGATGATGATCGACCGCCTGAAGGCCAACCCCGTCGTGATCCAGATCCCGATCGGTGCCGAAGAGCACTTCCAGGGCATCGTCGACCTCGTGAAGATGAAGGCGATCATCTGGGACGAGGACAAGGGCGTCACCTTCCAGTACGGCGATATCCCGGCCAACCTGGTCGACGTCTGCAACGAGTACCGTGAAAAGCTCGTCGAAGCGGCTGCCGAAGCCAGCGAAGACCTGATGAACAAGTACCTCGAAGGCGGCGAGCTGTCGGAAGAGGAAATCAAGAAGGCCCTGCGCCAGCGTACGATCGCCGGCGAAATCCAGCCGATGCTGTGCGGCTCCGCCTTCAAGAACAAGGGCGTGCAGGCCATGCTCGACGCCGTCATCGAATACATGCCGTCGCCGCTGGACATCCCGCCGGTGGCTGGCGTGTCGGAAGACGACGAGCCCACCACCCGCAAGGCAGACGACAACGAGAAGTTCTCGGCCCTGGCATTCAAGCTGATGACCGACCCGTTCGTGGGCCAGCTGACCTTCGTGCGCGTCTACTCGGGCGTGCTCTCGAAGGGCGACAGCGTCTATAACCCCGTGCGCGGCAAGAAGGAACGCATCGGCCGTATCGTGCAGATGCACGCGAACAACCGCGAGGAAGTCAGCGAAATCCGCGCCGGCGACATCGCCGCCTGCGTGGGCCTGAAGGACGTGACCACCGGTGAGACGCTGTGCGATCCGGAAGCCGTGGTGACGCTCGAGCGCATGCACTTCCCCGAGCCGGTGATCCGCCAGGCCGTGGAGCCGAAGAGCAAGGCCGACCAGGAAAAGATGGGTATCGCCCTGGGCCGCCTCGCACAGGAAGACCCCTCGTTCCGCGTCAACACCGACGAAGAATCGGGCCAGACCATCATCGGCGGCATGGGCGAACTGCACCTCGAAATCATCGTGGACCGCATGAAGCGCGAATTCGGCGTGGAAGCCAACGTGGGCAAGCCGCAGGTGGCCTACCGCGAGACGATCCGCAAGACCGTCGAGGAAGCCGAAGGCAAGTTCGTTCGCCAGTCGGGCGGCAAGGGCCAGTACGGCCACGTGGTGCTGAAGATCGAACCCCAGGAAGCCGGCAAGGGCTTCGAGTTCGTCGACGCCATCAAGGGCGGTGTGGTTCCTCGCGAATACATCCCCGCGGTCGAGAAGGGCATCGTGGAAGCACTGGGCCAGGGCGTGCTGGCCGGCTACCCCGTCGTGGACGTCAAGGTCACGCTGCACTTCGGTTCGTACCACGACGTGGACTCGAACGAAATGGCGTTCAAGATGGCCGCGATCTTCGGCTTCAAGGAAGGTGCCCGCAAGGCCAACCCCGTGATCCTCGAGCCGATGATGGCCGTGGAAGTCGAGACGCCTGAAGACTACGCCGGCAACGTGATGGGCGACCTGTCGTCCCGCCGCGGCATGGTGCAGGGCATGGACGACATGGTTGGTGGCGGCAAGGCCATCAAGGCCGAAGTGCCGCTGTCGGAAATGTTCGGCTACTCGACCACGCTGCGCTCGATGTCGCAAGGCCGTGCAACGTACACGATGGAGTTCAAGCACTACGCCGAAGCTCCGCGCAACGTCGCCGAAGCCATCGTGGCCGCTCGCGCCAAGTAATGTCTTTGCGGGACGGGTGCAGGTTTGCGCAGCAAATCTGCCCTGTCCGCAACTGATTGAGAAGAATGTCGGGCCGCGCAATGCGCGGCCCCTCTTGTCTGCGATCCGGTGCCGCCCTGTTCCCGTGCGGGGCGAACCAGCAACCGGATGCAGACATAAAACCAATGCACGGGACTGCTCTTTCAAGGATTGAAAAATGGCAAAAGGTAAATTCACCCGCACCAAGCCGCACGTGAACGTGGGCACGATCGGTCACGTCGACCACGGCAAGACCACGCTGACGGCTGCGATCGCAACGGTGCTGTCGTCGAAGTTCGG
>CAJYQC010000218.1 GCA_913776885.1 uncultured Variovorax sp. | reverse complement strand
ACCGGTGCGAAGCTCGCGGCCGATACCGACCTCGGCCACGTCCTGCACGCGCAGCGGGATGCCGTTGGCGTTGCCCAGGATCACGTTGCCGATGTCCTCCGCAGACTTCACCTGCCCGGGCGCGCGGATGAGGTACTGCTCGCCGCGCTTCTCGATGTAGCCCGCGCCCACGTTGGCGTTGTTGCGCTCCAGCGCGAGCACGATGTCGCTCATCGTCAGGCCATGGGCCAGCAGCTTGGCCGGGTCGGGCGCGATCTGGAACTCCTTGGCGAAGCCGCCGATGGAGTTGATCTCGGTCACGCCCGGCACGTTGCGCAGCTGCGGCTTGATGATCCAGTCCTGCATCTCGCGCAGGTCGGTGGACGAGTAGGGCTTGCCTTCCGCATTCCTGGCGCCCTCCTCGGCCTCGACGGTCCAGAGGTAGATCTCGCCGAGGCCGGTGGAGATCGGCCCGATCACCGGCGAGATGCCGCGCGGCATGCTCTCGCGCGCGGACTGGATGCGCTCGTTGACGAGCTGCCGCGCGAAGTAGATGTCGGTGCCGTCCTTGAAGATCACCGCCACCTGCGAGAGACCGTAGCGCGAGAGCGAGCGCGTCTGCTGCAGCCCCGGCAGGCCGGCCATGACGGTCTCTATCGGGTAGGTCACGCGCTGCTCGGTCTCCAGCGGCGAGTAGCCGGGCGCGGCGGTGTTGATCTGCACCTGCACGTTGGTGATGTCGGGCACGGCGTCGATGGGCAGCTTCTGGTAGCTGAAGATGCCCAGCGCCGCCATGCCGAACACGGCGAGCAGCACCAGCCAGCGCTGCTCGATGGAGAAGCGGATGATTCGTTCGAACATGCGGGCTTCCTCAGTGGGTGTGCGTGGCCGAGCTCTTGCCCTGCTGCGACTTCACGACGAAGCTGCCGCTGGCAACATAGGCCGCGCCGGGCTTCAGCCCGCCGACGATCTCGACGCGCTTGCCGTCGCTGCGCCCCGTCTGCACGTGCTGCGGCATGAAGCCGCCGGGCACGCGCAGGAACAAGGTGGGCTTGTCTTCCACCGTCTGCACCGCATCGGCCGCGACGGTCACCGGCGCTTCGGTCTCCGAGGCCACCAGCTCGACGTTCACGAACAGGCCCGGGCGCCAGATGCGATCGGGGTTGGTCAGCGTGACGCGCGCGGTGGCGGTGCGTGTCTGCGCGCCGATCAGCGAGCCCACGTACGACACCTTGCCGGTCGCGGTCTGGTCGAAGGCGGTCGAGCGGATCTTCACCTGCTCGCCGATGCGCACCAGATTCAGGTTGTTGGCTGCCACGCTGATCTCGGCCCACACGGTCGACAGGTCGGAGATGGTGAAGACGTTGACCGCCTCGCCCACCGATTCGCCGAGAGAGATGTGCTTCTCGACCACCATCCCGTCGAAAGGCGCGCGCAGTTCGTAGCGGCCCAGCGCCGACGCGCCGGGCGTGGCGCCCAGCGCCAGCAGCTTCTGGTTGGCGTTGGCCACGGCGATGCGTGCCTCCTGCATGGCCTGCTCGGCCTGCAGGTAGTCCTGCTGCGGCGAGATCTTCTCCTCCCACAGCTTCTTCTCGCGCTCGTAAGTGGTGCGCGCCAGCTCCAGCCGGCGCTGCGCCGACTGCAGTTCGCTGCGCTGCTCCGAAAGCCCCGGACTCGAAAGCACCGCGAGCACCTGCCCCCGCTTGACCTCCTGGCCCAGGTTGGCCGACACGCTGTCGACCACACCCGCCACACGCGGCACCACGTGGGCCGTACGGTCTTCATTGAACTTGATCTCGCCGGGCAGTTGCAGCGACAGCTTGATGCGCGCGGGGCCGGCGCTTTCGACGGCGATGTCGGCGGCCTTGATCTGCTCGTCGGTGAAGGCGATCTTCTCCTCGTCTTCCTTATGCGCGGCGGCCTTCTCCTCGCCCTTGGCCTCTCCCGAAGCAGACTTGGCTTCGCCCTTGCCCTCTTCGGCGTGGTGCTCCTTGTCACCATGGCCCTGAGCCTCGCCATGGCTGTGGTCGTGGTCTTCGCCGGCCTTGGCTTCCTTTTGGCCCTCTTCCTTTTGGCCCTCTTCCTTGTGGCCGTCCTCCTCGTGGTGCTCGCCGTCGCCATGGCCGGCGGCTTCCGAATGGCCGGCCGCCTCGGGCTTGGCCGGCGCGCTGCGCAGGATCAGCGCCCCCGCACCCACGCCCAGCGCGAGCACGGCCGCGATGGCGATCAGTTGCTTCTTGCCGACACGCTCGGCGAAGGTCTTGCGTTCTTCTGTGTTCATGATCTTTGGAATTCCTTGATTGCTTTTCAGCGTGCGGCGGGCGTGGCGGTGGTCAGCGTCGCGGCAGGGATGGCTTCGCCTTCATTGCCCAGCAGCCGGTCGAGTTCGCCCGCGGCGCGGTGCGCATCGGCCAGCGCGATCAGGTACTGCGCGCGCACCTGGAACAGCGTGCGCTGCGCGTCCAGCGCCTCCAGGAAGCTGAACTTGCCCAGTTCGAAGCCCTTGGTCGCGGCCTTGTAGGCGCTCTCGGCGCCGGGGAGCGCGTCGCGCTGCAGTGTCTCGGCGGTGGCGTGCGCGGCGCGCAGGCGCTCGGTGGCCTGTGCCACGTCGGTGCCCAGCTGCAGCTCGGCGGCAGCGAGGTCGTCGCGTGCCTTCTCCTCGCGGCTCAGGGCCTCGGCAACGTTGCCGCGGTTGGTGTCGAAGATCGGCAGCGGCACCGACAGGCCCAGCACCACCTGGTTGCGCCGGCTGCCGCCGTTCTCGCCCTCGGACGCCGGCACGCGCTTGGCGCCGAGCGAGACGGTCACGTCGGGGATGCGCCTGGCGCGCTCCAGGTCGGCCAGCGCCTTGCGCCGCTCGACTTCGAGCCGCGCCTGCCGCACCACGGGCGCATCGGCCAGCTTCACGGCAATGCTCTGCGCGGACGCCATCGCGGGCAGCTGCTCCACCGCGCCGTCCACCTGCGTGAAGCGCGGGCTCGGGTTGCCCCACAGCGCTGCGAGCTGCTGGCGCGCGGAACGCAGCGTGCCCTCTGCCTGCATCAGCTCGACGCGGATGCCGGCCTCGGCCACGCGCGCTTTGGTCTCTTCCAGCGGCGAGACCTTGCCCGCAGCAACACGGTTGGCGGCTGCGCGGGTGGCGGTCTGCGCAAGGCCCACCGAATCCTGCGCGAGCCGCAGGCGCTCCTGTGCAGCGAGCACGTCGAAGAAGGCAGTGACGGTGGCCGCGCGGATCTCCGCGCGGCGCCCCGCCAGCGCAGAAGCGGCCTGGTCGCGCGCACGTTCGGCCGCAGTGATGCGGGCTGCGCGCTTGCCACCCAGTTCGATCGGCTGGCTCAACTGCAGCGTGGTGGTGCGGTTGTCGCGGCGCAGGTCTTCGAGCTGCGCATCGAGCGTGGGGTTGGGCCAGGCGCCGGCCTGCACGATGGCGGCCTCGGTGGCGTCCTGTTCGCGCAGTGCTGAAGACAGGCCGGGGTTGGCCTGCAGGGCCATGGCGACGGCGCTGCGAAAGGTCAGAGGGCCCGCGGGCTCCTGCAAGCGGGCTTTGGCCGATCCGGATGGGCCGGATTGCGAATAGAGGGTTCCCGCAGGGGCCTGTGCGACCTGCGAAAAAGCCGGGGGCGCCGCCATGGCCAATACGGCCAGCGGCACGAAGAGCGTGCGCATCGAATTCTCCTGGGTTGCGAAACAACGGGCGGACGAATTCGGCGAGAGCTCGGCTAGCTGACGGCGGGTATCAGAAGGGGAATGAGTGCTCTCGCCGAATCAGGCGGCGAGAGGCCAGTCGGGTCGAAGCGGAACGTCCGAGACGTGCGATGCGAAGCGCTCGTCGGCCATCGCGCGCAGCGGCTGTGCCTCCGGCGCTGCCGACTGCGCAGGCTCGTCCAGTGCATCGGCATGCTGGGCATGGCCGAACAGGCAGACGGCACCGTCGCCGACCACGGCGTTGGGCTGGGTGCTGGAGTTCTTCTGCGCACCTTCGCCGCTGTGGCTGCGGTCGGTGCCGCGGGTTCCGCTTTCGTGGTGGCCCCAGTGGTCGGGCCGCGAATCGCGCTCATGCTGGCAGTACGCCGATGCCGACGCCCAGCTGAACTGGAACGGCAACAGGACGAGCATGAAGATGAGGAACCAGCGGCGCATGGAGGCAAAAAGTATATCGACGGCCTGCGTCGGGCATCGCGGCAATGGCCCTTCGATGCGCAGGCCCGGCAGACTGTACGACCCTCTTACGGCGCTTTGTCCGTCATTCGGATTACCGAAACGTAACCTCGTTTTCGGGCGTGCTTCGATACGATCCGCAGATGCGCATCCTGGTCATAGAAGACGAGCCCAAGCTGGGCGAATACCTCAAGAAGGGGCTCGAGGAGAACGGTTACGTCGTGGACATCGCCCGCGACGGCATCGAAGGCAAGTACCTCGCGACCGAGGGCGACTACGCGCTCATCCTGCTCGACGTGATGCTCCCCGGCATCGACGGCTTCGCCGTGCTGCAGGCCCTTCGCCGCACGAAGAACGTGCCCGTGCTGGTGCTCACCGCGCGCGACAAGGTCGAAGACCGCGTGCTCGGGCTGCAGCAGGGCGCGGACGACTACCTGGTCAAGCCCTTCTCCTTCTCCGAGCTCCTCGCTCGCGTGCAGGCGCTGCTGCGCCGTGGCAAGGCACAGGAATCCACGGTGCTGCGGCTGGCCGACCTGGAGGTCGACCTGATCAGCCGCAAGTGCATGCGCAACGGAGCGCGGCTGGATCTCACGGCCAAGGAGTTCACGCTCCTGCTGGTGCTGCTGCGCCGGCGCGGACAGATCCTCTCGCGCACCACGCTCGCCGAGCAGGTGTGGGACATGAACTTCGACAGCGACACCAACGTGGTCGAAGTCGCCATACGGCGGCTGCGCAGCAAGCTCGACGATCCCTTCGACGTGAAGCTGCTGCACACCGTGCGCGGCATGGGCTACGTGCTCGAAGACCGCTCCTGGCATTGAGCTCGAGGCCGCGATCGCTGCAGAGCCGGCTGTCCCTCTGGCTCGCCGTGCAGACCCTGTTCGGGCTGAGCGTGATCTGCTTCGCCATCTATCTCGTCACGGCCTGGAACTTCGGGCAGAACCAGGAGGAGGAGCTTTCCAACAAGGCCGTGCTCGTGCAGCACCTGCTGCGGGAGGCGGAGAAAGGCGGCGACCTCGTCTTCCTTCGCCACAAGCTCGACGACTTCTTCTCGATGCAGGACGACGTGACCCTGTCGATCTCCGCGGGCGGCAGGCAGCTCTTCGAATCGCGTCCCACGGCCAGCGGCAAGTGGATGCTGCGCGACCTGCAGGTGCCATGGACGCAGGCCGGCACCATCACCCAGCTCGATGTGCGCCTGGGCGTGAACACCGCACAGGAGGCGCAATTGCTGCGCCGCCTGGCGTGGACCCTGCTGGGCGCCGTGGTGCTGGGCACGGCGCTGGTCTCGCTCACCGGCATGTGGCTGGTGCGCCGCGGCCTGAAGCCACTGAAGGCGCTGACCGAGCGCACCGCCGCAATGGCGCCCGACAAGGCCAACCAGCCCATCGATGCAAACGACTTCGCGCAGGAACTGCGCCCCTGGATCACCCAGTTCAACGCGCTGCTGCTGCGGGTGCAGCGTGCATACGTGCAGCTCGAGTCCTTCAACGCCGACGTGGCGCACGAGCTGCGCACGCCGCTGGCCAACCTCATCGGCTCCACCGAACTCGCGCTCACGCGCCCTCGCAGCAACGAGGAGCTGCAGACCGTACTCGCCTCCAACCTCGAGGAGGTCGGACGGCTCTCGGGCATCGTCACCGACATGCTGTTCCTCTCGCAGGCCGAGCGCGGCGCGCCCATGCGCAGCCGGGCCGTGACCAGCCTCGCCGCGCAGGCCGCCGACGTGATCGACTTCTACGACGCGATGCTCGAAGAAGCCGGCCTGCGCGCACAGGTGCGCGGCGACGCAATGGCCGACGTGGACGCCGCGCTGGTTCGCCGCGCGCTCTTCAACCTGCTGGGCAACGCGATCCGCTTCGCGGCGCCCGCTTCCACGATACGCATCGAGATCGCAGAGGAGCACGGCGAGGAAGGCGCCAGCGGTTTCGCAGTGGCCGTGGTCAACAAGGGCGAACCCATCGACCCTGCCGCCCTGCCCCGCCTGTTCGAGCGCTTCTACCGCGCCGCGCAGGCCCGCGACGGCTCGACGCGCCACCATGGCCTGGGCCTCTCGATCGTGGAGGCCATCGCGCGCATGCACGGCGGGCGGGTGTTCGCCGCGAGCCGCGGCGGCGAGACGCGCATCGGTTTCACCGTGGCGTCCAGCGAGGCTGAACGCTGATCGCGCTCAGGGCTTCGCGTGCGCGGCGTCGGCTGCAAGGGCCTGCTTGCGGCCGATGCACAGATTGATCAGCGGCCCCGTCATCGCGGTGGTGGCCAGCGCCATCACCAGCAGCATGGTGAAGAGCTCGGGGCCGATCAGGCCGGCGTCGAGGCCGATCCTCATGACGATGAGTTCCATCAGCCCGCGCGCGTTCATCAGCGAGCCGGTGGCTAGGCTGTCGCGCCATCCGTAGCCCGCCATGCGCGCACCGGCTGCGCCGCCGGCGATCGCATCAACCGCAGCCCGTTCGCCACCACCAGCAGGCTCGCCCCCATGTCCGCGAACACCGCCATCCACATCGTCGCGCTGCCGAACACGGCCAGCACGAAGAACACGGCCTTGATGCCCAGTGCCAGCGTGATGTTCTGCCACAGCACCGAGTGGGCACGGCGCGAGAGGCGGATGGTCTCGGGGATGCGGCGCAGGTCGTCGTTCATGATGACCACGTCGGCCGCTTCCATCGCGGTGTCGGTGCCGGCGCCGCCCATCGCGAAGCCGATGTCGGCCTGCGCGAGCGCGGGGGCGTCATTGATGCCGTCGCCGGTCATCGCCGCCGCGCCGTAGCGCTGCTGCATGGCCTTGATGGCATCGAGCTTCTCCTCGGGCAGCAGATTGCCGCGCACGTCCTCGATGCCGGCGTGTGCGCCGATGGTCCTGGCGGTGGCGATGTTGTCGCCGGTGAGCATCACGGGCACCACGCCGAGCGAGCGCAGTTCCGCCACCGCCGCCTGTGACGATTCCTTGATGGTGTCGGCCACGGCGAACAGCGCGAGCACGGCCTTGTCGGAAGCCAGCAGCGTGACGGTGCGCCCAGCCTCCTCGTGGCGCTGGAGCTCGGCTTCGAGCGATGGCGTGCAGAGGCCCCGCTCCTCGATCAGGCGGTGGTTGCCCAGCACGTAGACCTGCCCCGCGT
>CAJYQC010000217.1 GCA_913776885.1 uncultured Variovorax sp. | reverse complement strand
ATGAATTCCTCGCGGTCGCAGGAGTAGCCCTGCTTCTCGATGGCCTCGCATTCGGCGCGCAGCGCCGCGGCCTTGGTGATGGTGTTGGGCGTCATGCGCTCCAGCGGCAGCCCGTCGATAAACGCATCGCGCTCCTCCGCCGGCATCTGCGCCAGGAACAGCTTGCCGCTGGCCGTGCAGTGCAGCGGCACGTGCGAGCCCACGTCGAGCGTCAGGCGCAGCGGCCATTGCGCCTCGACGCGGTCGAGGTAGAGCACCTGCGCACCGTCGAGGGTGGTGAGGTTGCAGGTCTCGCCGACCTGGCGCACCAGCGCCGACAGCACCTCGTGCCGCAGCCCGCGCACCACGCCGTGGTTCAGCGTGTCGAAGGCCAGCCGGCGCAGCGCGGGGCCGACGGTGAAAGAGCGCTCGTCGACGTCGCGCGCGAGAAAACCGGTGGCCAGCAGCTGGGTGCAGATGCGGTGTGCCGTGCCCTTGGGCAGGCCGAGCTGCGCGGCCAGGTCGGCGAGCGTGAGCGAGCGGCCTTCGGCGGCCAACAGCGCCAGCAGGCGCAGGCTGCGCTCGGCGGATGAGGAGCCGGACGCGCCGGCGGACTCCGCGTCGTCCTGAAGGGGCGCTGCGGCGGGAATCACTGCGGCGGTTGCGCGCGCGGAACGTGGCATGCGGATGAACCTTGTGAAGGAAAGTCGTTGCAGAAACCGATGGCCATCGAAAGGCTGGCCTCACGGCGATTGTTCCACCGCCCGGCTCGCGCATCGCCTGCGCCGTTCCGATCGACCGGCCGATGGGGCTAAGGCCGTGTCGGCGAATTCCCAAGAAAAATGAATTGGAAATATTTGCCAACAAATTCAAAGAATTTGTAATCAAAAAAAAGATGGTGCATAGCCTCAAGAAATGCCGATTGCTTCCGAAAAGAAGAGCACGGAATTGGTGCGCCATTGAAGAACTCTGCGATTCCGACGAGGCCCATTGCGACCTCGTTTTTTCCTACACCCTGATACCGGACCTATGAAAACTTTCTCGACCCGGAAATTGCTTGCCGGGACTTTCACGATCCTCGCGTTGCTGGTGCTGCTGGTCAGCCTGCTGGCCCTGCGTTCACTGAATGCAGCCGATCACCGGTTCTCCAGCTACGTCGCCGGCATCGCGCACCGCAAGGCGCTGACCAGCGAGATCGGCATTGCAGCCAGCCGCCGCGCCATCGGCGTGCGCGAGATGGTGCTGGTGCCCTTGGGCGCGGAGCGCGACCGGGCCAAGGCGATGGCGGTCGGCAGCAACGAGAAGCTGCAATCCGTGCTGAAGGAACTCAAGAAAGCGCTCGACACCGGCGAGGATGTGACTGCCCGCGAACGCGCCATCTTCGAGAAGATGGAAAGGATCGAAAAGGAATATCTGCCGGTCGCCCTTTCGATCGTCGAACTCGCCGCGGCCGGAAAACGCGAGGAGGCAATCGAGAGAATGAACACCGCATGCAGGCCTTTGCTCATGCAGCTTCTGCTCGCCTCGGTCGAATACGCCGACTACACCGCGGAAATTTCGCAGAAGGATGTCGAGTCTTCGGCCTCCGCCTATTCGCGACAGCTGACGCTGCTGCTCACGCTGAGCTCCTTCGCGGTGCTCGCGGCTGTGGCGCTGGGCGTTTTCATCGCGCGCCGGCTCTTCTCGGCGCTCGGCGGCGAGCCGGCCATGCTCAGCGTGGCGGCCCACAAGGTCGCCGAAGGCGACCTCAGCGAGATCGACGGCGCGCACGAGGCGCCGCAGGGCAGCGTGCTGGCCTCGATGGTCGCCATGCAGCGCCAGCTGGTGGGGCTGATCGGCCAGGTCCGCTCCTGCGCCGACAACATCGCGGTCGCGAGCTCCGAGATCGCGCAGGGCAACCACGACCTTTCGCGGCGCACGGAGGCCGAAGCTTCGTCGCTGCAGCAGACCGCCGCCTCCATGGAGCAGCTCAACGCCGCCGTCAGGCGCAACGCCGCCAGCGCTACCGAGGCGAACAGGCTCGCCAACGGTGCGAGCAGCGTGGCGATGCGCGGCGGAGAAGTGGTGGTGCAGGTGGTCGAGACGATGAAGAGCATCAACGACGGCAGCAGGAAGATCGCGGACATCATCGGCGTGATCGACGGCATCGCTTTCCAGACCAACATCCTCGCGCTGAATGCGGCCGTGGAGGCAGCGCGCGCGGGCGAGAAGGGCCGGGGGTTCGCGGTGGTCGCCTCCGAAGTGCGCAGCCTCGCGGGGCGTTCGGCCGAGGCCGCGAAGGAGATCAAGGCGCTGATCGGCTCGAGCGTGGACCGCGTCGAGGCCGGCTCGGCGCTCGTCGACCGCGCGGGCGCCACCATGGCGGAAGTCGTCGACTCCATCAGGCGGGTCGCAGACATCGTCGGCGAGATCAGCACGGCCAGCGCCGAGCAGAGCGACGGTGTCGCACAGGTCAATGCGGCCGTCACGCAGCTGGACCAGACCACGCAGCAGAACGCGGCGCTGGTCGAGCAGAGCGCAGCGGCCGCCCAGAGCATGAACCTGCAGGTCGAGCAGTTGGTGCAGGCGGTGTCGGCCTTCCGTGTCGGAAAGCCGCGCCCGGACGCGCATCCGCAAGAGACGATCGAGCCGGTGCTTCGCCTGTCCGCAGAAGGCGCCTTGGCGTAGGAAGTCGTCAGGTCGCCCCTATGCGGCGAGAGTCGGGCATCCGGGTAAACGTTAAAAACGGAACATTGCGTTCCGAAAATCAATGGCCTAGGATCGGTTCGAACGAGGCACCCGCCTCCAGGAACCTCCCCGGGACCATTGCATGCCTGAAGAAGAGTTCGACTACATCGTCGTAGGTGCAGGCTCCGCCGGCTGCGTGCTGGCTGGCCGTCTGAGCGAAGACCCGGCCGCGCGCGTGCTGCTGCTCGAGGCCGGTCCGGCGGACCGGTCGCTGTGGATCCACCTGCCGATCGGCTACGGCAAGACGATGTGGAGCCCCACCTACAACTGGCGCTTCGAGACCGACCCCGACCCGAACATGAACGGCCGGCGCATCTACTGGCCGCGCGGCAAGACGCTGGGAGGCTGCAGCTCGATCAACGGCCTGATCTACATCCGCGGCCAGCGCGAGGACTACGACCACTGGGCCGCGCTCGGCAACGCCGGCTGGAGCTACGACGAGGTGCTGCCCTACTTCGTGCGTTCGGAAGGCAACCAGCGCGGAGGCGACGCCTTCCACGGGGGCGAGGGGCCGCTGAAGGTCTCGGACATTGCCGCCAGGCACGAGCTGATCGAAGCCTTCATCGAAGGCGCCGCGCAGACCGGCGTGCCGCGCACCGATGACTTCAACGGCGCCGCGCAGGAAGGCGCGGGCTACTACCAGCTCACCACGTACAAGGGCTGGCGCTGCAGCACGGCCAAGGCCTACCTGACGCCAGCGGTGAAGCGCCGGCCCAACCTGCGCATCGAAACCGAAGCGATGGCCGAGCGGCTGGTGTTCGACGGCCGGCGCGCTGCGGGCATCACCTACCGCCAGGGCGGCGAGCTGAAGACCGCGCGCTGCCGCGGCGAAGTGCTGCTGTCGGCCGGCTCGCTGCAGTCGCCGCAATTGCTGCAGCTCTCGGGCATCGGTCCGCGTGCGCTGCTCGACCGCTTCGGCATTCCTGTGCAGCACGAACTGCCCGGCGTCGGCGAGAACCTGCAGGACCACCTGCAGATCCGCCTGGGCTACGAGTGCACCAGGCCCATCACCACCAACGACCAGCTCAACTCCTGGTTCGGACAGATGGGCATTGGCCTCGAATGGCTGCTGCACCGCACCGGCCCGCTGGCAGTGGGCATCAACCAGGGCGGCTGCTTCATGCGCGCGCTGAAGGATGCCGAAGGCCGGCCGGTGGCGGCCACGCCCGACATCCAGTTCCACGTCGCCACGCTCTCGGCCGACATGGCGGGCGGCAAGGTGCATCCGTACTCGGGCTTCACGATGTCGGTGTGCCAGCTGCGGCCCGATTCGCGCGGCCACGTGCGCATCCGCTCGCTCGACGCGGCCGAACCGCCCGAGATGCAGCCCAACTATCTTTCGACCGAACTCGACCGCGCGACCACCGTGGCCGGCGTGAAGGCCGCCCGCGCGATCGCCGACTCGCCCGCGATGCGCCCCTACGTGAAGCGCGAGGTGAAGCCCGGCCCCGGCGCGGTGAGCGACGCCGATCTGCTGGAGTTCTGCCGCAACAACGGCGCCACCATCTTCCACCCCACCGGCACATGCCGC
>CAJYQC010000216.1 GCA_913776885.1 uncultured Variovorax sp. | reverse complement strand
ACTGGAGTTCAGACGTGTGCTCTTCCGATCTTAGTCGCGGCCCGCCAGCCGCTCGTCGATCCACTGCAGCTTGGCCTCGACGATGCCGCGGGCGATGGCCTTGTACGCGGGCGGCGTGACGGCCTTGAACAGCGGCATGAAGCCGCCCTTGTGCAGATCGGCAGCGATGAAGCTCATCCACTCCAGCACGCGGTAACGAGGCAATCCCGAGGCGGGCAGCAGCGTGTTTCCGGGGCACTGGTCGGCCAGGTACTGCATGACGATGCAGCCCTCGCTCAGGTGCTGGCCGTCCGGCATCTCCAGCGTGGGCACCGTGCCCTTGGAGTTGACGCCGAAGTAGTCGCGGCCGTCGGCCAGCCGCTTGGTCTTCATGTCGACCCACTCGAGGGCCAGCGGCAGCTGCAGTTCGCGCGCGACGATGTCCACCGCGAGCGAGCAGCCGCGGACTTCGTGATAGAGCTTCATGGTGTTCTCCGGAAAGGAAGGGCGCCGGCGGCTCAGGCTGCCGGCTGGGTGGCGAGCTCGTCGCGCTCTGCGGCCAGCGCCGCCTGCACGCTGGAGCGCGCGCCGATGCGCTGCAGGTAGCCATGCAGGTGCGGCCACTGCGCCAGATCGATGGCGTGCAGCTCTGCCCACATCACGATCGTGAAGCAGTAGGCGTCTGCCGCAGTGAAGCGCTGGGCGTGCAGGAAGCTTCGAGCGGCGAGCACGCCGTCGAGCCAGGCGAAGCGGCGCTGCAGGTTCTCGATGGCGATGCCGCGGTACGCAGGCGGCGTGTTGGCGCGGAACAGCGGCGTGAAGGTCTTGTGCAGCTCCGAGCTCATGAAGCTCATCCACTCCAGCACGCGGTATCGCTCCATGTCGAGGGTGCCAGGCAGCAGGTGGCCGGCCCCGTGGCGGTCGCACAGGTACTGAATGATCACGCCGCCCTCGGTGAGGAACTGGCCGTCGTCCGTCTCCAGTGCCGGCACCTGGCCCTTGGGATTGATGCGGTGGAGATCGCTGCCGTCCTTCAGCCGCTTGGCCCGCACGTCGACCCAGACGAGTTCGAGCGCGACGCCGATCTCGCGCGCCACGATGTCCACGGCCAGCGCGCAGGTCCTGGGAGTGAGATAGAGCTTCATGGCACTCAGGCGCCTCTCGGCGACCAAGGTGCGCGCCTGCAACTCGGCAGGCACGGGACGAAGGCCGATTCGGGCGCTGCTGCGGTGCCCGCCGGTCGATCACGCAGCGTTCTGGTGCAACGGCGCCCCGTTGTGTTGCATAGGGTCGATGGCATGTTCATGAAATTACTTCTATGCGATAAATATGCCATCTCCTCGATGCGTCCATGTCAGTAGAAGTACTCGGATAGTTGACGTTCGGGCATGGCAAGAGGGTGTATCGGTGACTTCTTGGTACTCATCCTCCCCTGCATACCAGCAGGATCGATCTCTTATCGCTATGCAGTAATTGATCGAAAGACTGTTCGATTCATGCATGGAACGCCTATTGCTTGCTTCTGTGTCACATGGACGAAAGTCGATCATCCTGGAAACCACCTAGACCAAGAATGATTGCTGTATTTTGCTTATTCGACAAAACAGCATATGATTTGGCATCCGACAAGTGGTCGGGTTGTCGTCAGTCGTCCATTGCCGCCCAGGTACGTCCCCTCTGGTTCCTGGTGTCGGTCCCGTCTTCGCAGGGGTACCGAGGAATCGCGCAATGAATAGAAAGTCCGTTCTGCAGGTCTGTGGTGCCGTCGCCCTGGCGGCGGCATGTGGACTGGTGTCGCCGCTGGCTTCGGCCCAGGGCAGCTGGCCCTCTCGGCCGATCCGCATCGAAGTGCCCTACCCGCCGGGCACGGGTCCCGACGTGATGGCCCGGCTCGTGGGCGAAGGGCTCTCCAAGGAGCTGAAGGCCTCCGTCGTGGTGGAAAACAAGGCCGGCGCCAACGGCATCATCGGCACCGCCGAGGTGGTGAAGGCGCCGGCAGACGGCTACACCTACCTGCTGGTCGACCGGCTCACGCTCACCGTCAACCCGCTGCTCTATCAGCCGCCGTACGACCCGAAGAAGGACCTCGTCTCCGTCAGCAACATCGCCGACGTGAACCTGTACCTGGTCACCAGCGCGCAGCTGCCGGCCAACGACTTCAAGTCGTTCATCGCCTACGCCAAGGCGAACCCGGGCAAGGTCACCTTCGGCACGGGTGGCGTGGGCAGCGTGATGCACCTGAACATGGAGCTGCTCGAATCGGGCACCGGGGTCAAGTTCCTGCACGTGCCCTACAAGGCGCTGGCGGAGGTGATCCCGGCCATGCTGGGCGGCCAGGTAGACGTGACCTCCGGCGGCGTGGAGGCCATGCTGCCCTACGTGCAGAAGGGCAGCTTCAAGCTGCTGGCCGTGGGCGCGCCCACGCGCCAGGCCATCGTGCCGAACGTGCCCACCATCGTGGAGGCGGGCGGCTCGGACATGTTGCTGTCCACCTCCTATTCCTTCCACGCGAAGAGCGGCGTGCCGCCCGAGATCCTGGCGCGCATGAACGCGGCGCTGACCAAGGTGCTGTCGCAACCCGAACTCAAGCGCTGGGCGGCCGAACGCGGCCTGGGCGCCGGCGCCTCCACGCCAGCCGAACTCGACGCGCGCATCGCAGTGGACAACGACCGCATCGGCCGCCTGGTGC
Source organism: uncultured Variovorax sp. (assembly GCA_913776885.1). Lineage (GTDB taxonomy): Bacteria > Pseudomonadota > Gammaproteobacteria > Burkholderiales > Burkholderiaceae_C > Variovorax. The sequence goes on along the minus strand of CAJYQC010000216.1, from coordinate 968 downwards.
GCGAGCGCGGCATCAAGGTGCAGTGACCTCGGTCACGGCATTCCCAACAGAGAGAAGCAACGAGAGGACATCGGCGATGACTGAGCAGACTGGCGCGCAGGCCCTGTGGGCGGCGCTCTCCGGCGAAGGGGTGGACACCTGCTTCGCCAACCCCGGCACGACGGAGCTGGACCTGGTGCGCGCGCTGGAGGGCCAGGATTCGATCCGCTGCGTGATCGGCCTGCAGGAGAACGTCTGCACCGGCGCGGCCGACGGCTACGGCCGCATGCTCGGGCGGCCCGCCGCCACGCTGCTGCACCTGGGCCCGGGCTTTGCCAACGGCATCGCCAACCTGCACAACGCGCGTCGCGCGCGCACGCCGATCGTCAACCTGATCGGTGACCACACCAGCTGGCACCTGCCCTTCGATGCGCCGCTGACCTCCGACATCGAGTCGCTGGCGCGGCCGGTGTCGGGCTGGGTGCACCGCATCGCCAGCACGGCGGATGCACCCCGCGCCGCGGCCGAATCGGTGCGCCAGTCGCTGGCCAACGGCGGGCAGGGCGCGACGCTGATCTTTCCGGCGGACTACCAGGCCGATCCGCTGCAAAGCGCGGCGGCTGCAGCCGACGCTCCGGCGCGGGCCGCGGCTTCAACCGCGCCCGTCGACATCGCCGCCTGCGCGCAACGCCTGCGTTCGGCGCGCCGCATCGTCTTCCTGCTGGGCGGCGGCGGCGAACTCGGTGGTCTGGGCGTGCGCGCCCAACGCGCCGCCGCGCGGCTGTGCGCAGTGCTCGGCGCCACGGCCTATGCCGAAACCTTCCCGGCCCGCGCGGAACGCGGCCAGGGGCTGCCGGCCTTCGACCGGCTGCCTTACTTTCCCGAGCCGGCGCGCGCCGTGCTCGACCCCGCCGACCTGGTGGTGCTGGCCGGCGCACTGCAGCCCGTCACCTATTTCGGCTACGCGGGCCATCCCAGTTTGATGGTCG
>CAJYQC010000215.1 GCA_913776885.1 uncultured Variovorax sp. | reverse complement strand
AACGTCGCCGACGCGCTCAGGCTGTACGAAGCCCACCAGTCCTCCATCGGCCTGGTGCTGCTGGACCTGGCGCTTCCCGACACCCATGGCCTGAGCGGCCTGGCCGAGTTCAGGATGCGCTTTCCCGAGGCGCGCATCGTCGTGCTCTCGGGCACCGGCAACAGCACCCTGGCGCAGGGCGTGCTCGCGCTGGGTGCCGCCGCCTTCCTGCCGAAGTCGGCCGACCTGAAGGAAGTCGTGAGTTTCATCCGCGCCTGCGGCCTGCTCGAGGGAGGCCCCGACGCCACGCCACACCAGCAGCAGCCCGCGGCGGCCTCGGCCATGCCTGTCAAAGCGCTCAGCGGCTATGCCGAGTTCGCCCACGCCAGCGCCTGGCAGGAGCTCACGCCCCGGCAGATGCAGGTGCTGCAATGGGTGCTCGAAGGCAAGGCCAACAAGGAGATCGCCCAGCTCGCGAACCTGAGCGAAGGCACGGTGAAGAACCACGTCTCGACCATCCTGCTGCTCTTCGGCATGCGGTCTCGCGCCCAGCTGATCAGCACCCTGCATTGAGCGTGCAGCCCGCCGCGCCGACCGCCCTGACCGCCGACCACGCGCTCGGCCAGCGGGTGCTGCGCGAGCACGTCGCCTCGGTCTACAGCACCTACAGCGCCTCGACGCTCACGCACATGGCCTTCGTGGTCGTGTTCGGCAGCATCATCTACTCGCAGCTGAAGGACCCGAGCCTGCTGTTCTGGCTCGCCGGCCTGCTGATGGCCGACGTCTACGTTTTCTTCACGCCGCGCTGGACCCCGTCGCGGCCGGTTCGCGAGAGCGCCTACTGGGCGCGCAAAATCTCGCGCGTGGTCACGCTGGTGAGCATGGTCACGGCGGTGGTGCCCTGGCTCATCGTGCCGCACAACAATCTGCCGATGACTTCGCTGCTGATGGCGGTGATCGTCGGCAGCTGCGCGCGCGCGGCGCAGTCGCTGTGGCCGCTGAAGCCGGCGCTCTTCGGCTACACCATGCCGATGTCGCTGGGCATGATCACCGCGCTGGCCTGGCAGGGCGACGGGCTGCACCTGTTCCTGGCGGCGGCGGGCGCGGCCTACCTGCTGCTGACGCTCCACGCCGGCATCGGCCAGCACAAGCTGCTGACCGAGTCGCTGATGCTGCGTTTCGAGAACGAGGCGCTGGCGGCGCGGCTCGGCGAGCAGATCGCCGCCACCGAACGTGCGAGCGAGGAAAAAACCCGCTTCCTCGGCACCGCCAGCCACGACCTGCGCCAGCCGCTGCACGCCATCGCGCTCTTCGGCGCCGCGCTGGAGAACGAGCTGCGCAACCGTCCCGAAGGCCGCAACGCCGAGCGCCTGATGCGCGCGGTGAATGCGCTGGGCGCCTCGCTCGACACCATGCTCGACGTCTCGCGCCTGGATGCCGGCGTGATCACGCCGGCGCAGCAGCCGGTGCAGCTCGACGCGCTGTTCCTGCCGCTCAACCACACCTTCGCGGCGCGCGCCGAGCAGAAGGAACTCCAGCTGCGCGTGCGCGCCAGCGGCCTGTGGGTGCACAGCGACCCGCAGCTGCTGCACCGCATGCTGTCGAACCTGATGGACAACGCGCTCAAGTACACGATGCGCGGCGGCGTGACGGTCACGGCGCGGGAGCGCGGCGAATCGGTGTGGATCGAGGTGCGCGACACCGGCATCGGCATCGCGCCCGAGCAGTCGGGCCGAATCTTCGAGGAGTTCTACCAGATCAACAATCCCGGCCGCGACCGCTCGCGGGGGCTGGGCATCGGGTTGTCGATCGTGCAGCGGCTGTCGCGGCTGCTGGGCCATCCGGTACAGATGCACTCGCGCCCGGGGCGGGGCACGCACTTCCGTGTGGTGGTGCCCGTCGCGAGCCCGCCCGAGCGGCCGCCAGCAGGGCTGCTGCCGGCCTCCCGAAGCGGGGCTGCCGCCGAGGAGCGCACGGCGGTGGCATTGCCCGGCCGGGTGCTGCTGCTGGACGACGAGTTCGAGATCCGCGAGGCCATGATGGGACTGCTGCGCTCCCATTCCATCGACGCCCACGCGGTGGCGAACGAGGCCGCTGCCGAGGCCGCCCTGCGCCAGGCCGCGCGCGAAGGCCGGCCTTTCGATCTGCTGATGTGCGACTACCGGCTGGCCGATGGCGTCGATGGGCTCGATGCCGGCCTGCGCCTGAGCCAGGTCGACGGCGCGGCGATGCCGCTGCTGCTCATCACCGGCGAAACCGCGCCTGACCGGCTTCAGCGCGTGCGCGAGTCGCAGGTGCCGGTGCTCTTCAAGCCGGTGGTGGCCGACCAGTTGCTGCAGGCGATGTCAGAAGTGGCCGTTGCCAGGTAGCTCGCGCACGCCTTTGCCGAGCAGCGAGCGGTTGAATTCCTTTCTATTATTTTTGGACGCAGAAGCGGTGCGTCGCCGCGATGTACTGCGTTTTCCATGACTTTCGACACTGGCGGTTGCAGGTGCCGTGTCCTATCTTCACTGCATCGCGTTTCCGCGACAGGAGTAGGTAGGGGGGAGAGTAAAAGTGATCGGCCCCGGCGCAAGCCGGGGCCGTTTTTTTTGTGCCGGGCCGACCGGCTTATCCCAGCAGGGCCTGCGCGAATTCGCGGGCGTTGAAGGTTTCAAGGTCTTCGAGCTTCTCGCCAACGCCGATGAAGTAGACCGGAATCGGCTTCTCCCGCGCAATGGCGCACAGCACGCCGCCCTTGGCCGTGCCGTCGAGCTTGGTCACGATCAGCCCGGTGAGGCCCAGCGTCTCGTCGAAGGCCTTGACCTGCGCCAGCGCGTTCTGGCCGGTGTTGCCGTCGATCACCAGCAGCACCTCGTGCGGTGCGGTGCCGTCGGCCTTGGTGACGACGCGCTTGATCTTCTTGAGCTCGTCCATCAGGTGGAGCTGTGTCGGCAGGCGCCCGGCCGTGTCGACCAGCACCACGTCCTTGCCGCGGGCCTTGCCGGCGTTCACCGCATCGAAGCTCACGGCCGACGGGTCGCCGCCTTCCTGGCTCACGATCTCGACGGTGTTGCGGTCAGCCCATACCAGCAGCTGCTCGCGCGCGGCCGCCCGGAAGGTGTCGGCCGCCGCCAGCAGCACCGAGGCGCCTTCGTCGGCCAGGTGCTTGGTGAGCTTGCCGATAGAGGTGGTCTTGCCCGCGCCGTTGACGCCGGCCACCATGATCACGGTGGGCGTGAACTGGCCGATGACCAGCGGCTTCTCGAGCGGCTTCAGCAGGTCGGCCACGGTCTCGGCCAGCAATGCCTTGACCTGCGAGGCGTCGGTGGCCATCTGGCGCTTGACGCGCCCGCGCAGGTCGTCGAGCAGGTATTCGGTGGCCTTCACGCCGGTGTCGGCCATCAGCAGTGCGGATTCGAGTTCCTCGTAGAGCTCTTCGTCGATCTTCGCGTTGACGAACACCGCCTGGATGCCAGTGCCCGTCTTGCGCAGGCCGGTCTTGAGCTTGTCGAACCAGCCCTTGCGCCCGGTGGCGACGACGGGCTCGGCGACCGGAGCCGGCGCGGGCGCAGCCGGTGCAGGCGTAGCTGGAGCTGGAGCAGGCGTAGCTGGAGCTGGAGCAGGCGTAGCTGTAGCAGGGGCCGGGGAGGGCGGCGCGACGGGGACAGCGGCTGGAGCGGGGGCAGGAGCCGGCGCAGGCGCGGGCGCAGCGACAGGGGCTGGCGCCGGCGCCACCTTCTCTTCCGCTGCCGGCTTCGAGCCGAACCAGCTCGAAGGCGAGAACACCGAGCGCGATGGCGCGGGTTCCGGGGCAGGCGCAGCCGGGGCCGGCGGGGTGGCTGCCGGCGCTTCAGGGGCCTCGGAAGGCGGTTTTTTCTTGAAGAAACTGAACATCGGGAGCTTTTTACAATCCGAGCCATTCTATGAAACACCTCCCACCACGCCGTGCTGCGTCTGGTGCGGTGCTGGCGATGGCGCTCCTGGCGCCGTGGGCCGTGCCTGCCCAGGCCCAATCCGCCCCGCCTTCCGCCGCCGCAGCCGCTGCGGCGCCCGGCCCCCAGCAATTCACGCTCGCCAACGGCATGACGCTGATCGTGCAGCCCGACCGGCGCTCGCCCACCGCGGTGCAGATGGTCTGGGTCCGCGTCGGCTCCATCGACGAAGTCGACGGCACCTCCGGCGTGGCCCATGCGCTCGAGCACATGATGTTCAAGGGCACCAAGGACATCAAGCCCGGCGAGTTCTCCCGCCGCGTCGCCGCCCTCGGCGGGCAGGAAAACGCCTTCACCACCCGCGACTACACCGGCTACTACCAGCAGATCCCGGTCGGCAGCCTCGAGCAGGTGATGAAGCTCGAATCGGACCGCTTCGCCAACAACCAGTGGCCCGACGACGAGTTCAAGCGCGAGATCGAGGTGGTCAAGGAAGAGCGTCGCCTGCGCACCGAAGACCAGCCGCGCGCCCTGCTCGGCGAGCAGCAGAACGCCGCCGTCTTCACCGCCTCTCCCTATCACCGCCCCGTGGTCGGCTGGATGAGCGACCTCGACGCCATGACGCCCGAGGACGCGCGCGCGTTCTTCAGGCAGTGGTACGTGCCCGCCAACGCCGTCGTCGTGGTGGCCGGCGACGTTGACGTGGCGCAGGTGCGCGCCATGGCCGAGAAGTACTACGGCCGCATCCCCGCGCGCGCCGTGCCCGCGCGCAAGCCGCGCATCGAGCCGGCACAGCGCGGCATCCGCCGCATCGAACTGAAGGCGCCGGCCGAGCAGGCCTACGTGTCGCTGGCCTTCCGCGTGCCGCAGCTCGCCAGCATCGACGACGTGAACAGCGATGCCTGGACGCTGGTGGTGCTCTCGGCCGTGCTCGACGGCTATTCCGGCGCCCGGCTCGACCGCGCGCTGACCCAGGGGCCGGACCGCGTCGCCGATTCGGCCGGTGCGTATTCGGGGTTCATCGGGCGCGGCCCGCAGCTCTTCGTGCTCGACGGCGTTCCGGCCGCCGGCAAGAGCGCGGAGGTGGTCGAGGCCGCGCTGCGCGCCCAGGTCGCGCGCATCGCCAGGGAGGGCGTGGGCGAGGCCGAACTGGCCCGCGTCAAGACCCAGTGGGTGGCGAGCGAGACCTACAAGCGCGACTCCGTGATGGCGCAGGCGCGCGAACTCGGCAGCAACTGGATCCAGGGCCTTCCGCTGGACGCCAGCGAGCGCATCGTCGCGCGGCTGCAATCCGTCACGGCCGCCCAGGTGCAGGCCGTGGCCGCCAAGTACTTCGGCGACGACCAGCTCACCGTCGCCACGCTGCGTCCCCTGCCGCCCGAGTCCAAGCCGCGCGGCCGCGGTTTCGCCGCGCCCGCGGGCGAGATGCGCTGAAAGGTGAACATTCCCATGCAGAAGACTTTCATGAAGACCGCGCGACGCGCCCTGATCGCTGGCGCCATCGCCGTGGCGGGCATTTCGGGCGCGCAGGCCGCGCTGCCAATCCAGCACTGGACGCTGGCCAACGGCGCCAAGATCTACCTGGTGTCGACCAACGTGCTGCCCATCGTCGATGCGCAGCTCGACTTCGACGCCGGCAGCCGTCGCGACCCGGCGCCGCAGGCCGGGCTGGCCAGCGTCACCGCGACCATGGTCGAGAAGGGCGTGCGCGCCGGCAGGAACGGCGAGCCCGCGCTCGACCAGAACGCCCTGGGCGAGGCCTGGGCCGATCTGGGCGCGAGCTTCGACGTGAGTGCGGGCACCGACCGCACCAGCTATTCGCTGCGCTCGCTGTCCGATCCGGCGCTGCTGAACAAGGCGGTGGCGCTCGCAGCACGCGAGATCGGCGAGCCCTCCTTCCCCGACGAGGTGTGGCAGCGCGAGCGCGAGCGCATCAATGCCGCCATCAAGGAAGCCAACACCAAGCCCGCCACCGTGGCCGGCCGAGCCTTCGCGGCCGACGTCTACGGCGTGCATCCCTACGGCCAGGAAGTGAAGGAGGAGACGCTCGCGCGCATCGACACCGCCGCCATGCGCCAGCGCTACCAGCATCTGATGGTGCCGTGCCGCGCCAAGCTCAGCATCGTCGGCGCCGTCTCGCGCGCCGAGGCCGAGAGCATCGCGACCACGCTGCTGTCGCGGCTGCCCGGACCCGAGGCCTGCACGCCGCTGCCGCCAGTCGCTGCGGTGGCCGCGCTGACAGCGCCGAAGGACGAGCGCATCGCCTTCGACTCGGCGCAGGCCCACGTGCTCATCGGCCAGCCCGGCTATCCGCGCAAGGACCCGGACCACTTCGCGCTCACGCTGGGCAACTACGTGCTGGGCGGCGGCGGTTTCGTCTCGCGGCTGATGAACGAGGTGCGCGAGAAGCGCGGCCTTACCTACAGCATCTACAGCGGCTTTGCGCCGGGGCTCGAGGCGGGCGCGTTCCGCGTCGGTTTCCAGACCCGGCCCGACCAGGCCGAGGAGGCCGTGAAGGTGTCGCGCGAGGTGCTCGCGAAGTTCGTGGCCGAGGGCCCGACCGCTGCCGAGCTGAAGGCCGCCAAGGACAACCTGATCGGCGGCTTCCCGCTGCTGCTGGACAGCAACCGCAAGCTGATCGGCAACGTCGCCAACATCGCCTGGCACGACCTGCCGCTGGACTACCTCGACACCTGGACCGTGCGCATGAACGCGGTCACCGCCGCCGACGTGAAGGCCGCCTTCCAGCGCAAGCTGCAGCCCGAGCGGATGGTGACGGTGGTGGTGGGCGGCAAGGAAGCCAAGACCGCCAAGGCGCAGCCGCAGACGGCTTCGCAGTGATTTCTTCCCCTCCCGCGGGGCACCGCGGAGCCGGCCTTGCCGGGCTGCCGATGGAGGGGGCTACTCCAGGGCGTGCGGCCCGCTCGTAGCGGCTGCGCGCACCGCGGCGCCGAGCCGCTGCAGCAGCTTCGGCGCGGCGCGCGCGTGCTGCCAGTAGAGCGGCACCGGCAGCATCGAATCGGGCACCAGCTCGACCAGCCTTCCGTCCTTCAGCGCCCCGGCCACCATGCTGACCGGGTGCATGCCCCAGCCCATTCCCGAGCAGGCCGCCTCGACGAATGCATCGGGCGAGGGAATCCAGTGCCGGGGCGTTTCGACGTTGCGGTGGCAGATGCGCCGCACCCAGCGTGCCTGCAACCTGTCCTTGCGGTCGAACACCAGGCTGGGCGCGCTCGCCAGCGTGCGGGCGCCAACACCCTTGGCGAAATGCTCGCGCACGAAGCCGGGGCTGGCGGCAGCGACGTAGCGCATGGTGCCCAGCGCCTCGCTGTTGCAGCCGGCCACCGGCTGCGCCAGCGCGGTGACTGCCGCGAGCACCGCGCCGCTGCGAAGCCGCTCGGCCGTGTGGTCCTGGTCGTCTACCG
>CAJYQC010000214.1 GCA_913776885.1 uncultured Variovorax sp. | reverse complement strand
GCTTCGGCACCTTGGTGGCCAACGACGCCATCTCCCTCGACCTGCACGCAGGCGAGGTGCTCGCGCTGCTCGGCGAGAACGGCGCCGGAAAGTCGACGCTGATGTCGATCCTGTTCGGCCACTATGTCGCCGACGAAGGCGGCATCGAAGTCTTCGGCTCGCCGCTGCCGCCGGGCAACCCCAAGGCGGCGCTCGCCGCGGGCGTCGGCATGGTGCACCAGCACTTCACGCTGGCCGACAACCTCAGCGTGCTCGACAACGTGATGATGGGCACCGAGCCGCTGTGGCGCCCGGTGTCGCGACGCGCCGCCGCGCGCGAGCTGCTGCTCGAAGTGGCGAAGCGCTTCGGCCTGCCGGTCCAGCCCGACGCGCTGGTGGGAAGCCTGTCAGTGGGCGAGCGCCAGCGCGTGGAGATATTGAAAGCGCTGTACCGCGGCGCGCGCATCCTCATCCTCGACGAGCCGACCGCCGTGCTCACTCCGCAGGAGAGCGAGGCGCTCTTCGCCACGCTCGCGCAGATGGTGGCGCAGGGGCTTTCGGTGATCTTCATCAGCCACAAGCTCGACGAGGTGCTGCGCGTGTCGCACCGCATCGCCGTGCTGCGCGGCGGCAAGCTGGTGGCGGAGGCCCGCACGGCCGATACCACGCAGGCGCAGCTCGCCCTCTGGATGGTCGGGCATGCGGTGGAGGCGCCGAAGCGCCGGCCCGCGAAGTCGGTGGGCAATGCCGTCTGCGTGCTCGACCACGTGAGCACCGCGGCCTCCGCCAAGGGCGAAGGGCGCGACCGGCTGCGCGAGGTGTCGCTGACGCTGCGCGCGGGCGAGATAACCGCCATTGCCGGCGTCTCGGGCAACGGGCAGGTCGCGCTGGCCGAGCTGCTGTGCGGCACGCGCCGCGCGACAGCCGGCACGGCGCAGCTGATGGGCCGGGCGCTGCCGCCCTCGCCTGCCCGTCTGGTGCAGCGCGGCGTCGCGCGCATACCGGAGGACCGGCACGCGGTGGGCGTGGTCGGCGACCTGCCGGTATGGGAGAACGCGGTGTCGGAGCGGCTGCGCAGCCCCGTGTTCTCGCGCTGGTCATGGCTCGTGAAACGCGCCGCCGCCCGCCTCCACGCGCGGCGAATCGAAAAGGCGTTCGACGTGCGCGGAGCGGGCCTGATGGCGCCGGCTCGCTCGCTCTCGGGCGGGAACATGCAGAAACTGATTCTTGGACGCGCCCTGCTGGCGCCCGAACAACCCGAGCCCGATGCCGGCCAGGCCACGGCCGACAGGAAGCATCCGAACCGGGCGCCGCGCCTGATCGTCGCGCACCAGCCCACCTGGGGCCTGGACATCGGCGCCGTCGCCTACGTGCAGCAGCAGCTGATCGCCGCGCGCGACGCTGGCGCGGCCGTGCTGGTGATTTCCGACGACCTCGACGAAGTGCTGGCGCTGGGTGACCGCGTGGCCGTGATGCACGGCGGCCACCTGGGCGAGGCGCGCCCCGCTGCGGCATGGACGCGCGAGACCATCGGGCTGGCCATGGCCGGGGCGACGTCGGCATCCCACGCCAAGGGAGCTTCGGCATGATGCGGCTCGAACGACGCCACGAGACCTCGCGCACCGCGCTGGTGCTCGCCCCCATCGGCGCGATCGCCTTCACGATGGCGATCAGCGCGCTGCTGGTGCTGTGGGCCGGTGCGCCCATCGGCCGCACTTATGCGCTGCTGCTGCAGGGCGGCTTCGGATCGGTGTTTGCGTGGAGCGAGACGCTGACGCGCGCGATCCCGCTGATCCTCACCGGGCTGGCCGCCACCGTCGCCTTCAAGGCGCGGCTGTTCAACATCGGCGCGGAAGGCCAGCTCTATGCCGGCGCGCTGGCTGCCGTGGCTGTGGGCGGCATGCACGGCGGCACCGGCTTCGAGCTGTCGCCGTGGCTGCTCTTCCCGCTGATGATGCTGGCAGCCGCCATTGCCGGCGCGCTGATGCTGCTGGGGCCGGCGCTCATGAAGAACCGGCTGGGCGTGGACGAAGTCGTCACCACGCTGCTGATCAATTTCATCGTGCTGCTGGGCGTGTCGGCGCTGCTCGACGGGCCGATGAAGGACCCGACGGCCATGGGCTGGCCGCAGAGCGTGTCGCTGCAGTCCGACCTCGAACTGGGCAAGCTCGTCGCGCAGACGCGGGTTCATACCGGCCTGCTGTGGGCGGTGTCGCTGGCGGTGATGGTGTGGGCGATCTTCAAGTACACGGTGCTGGGCTTCGACATCCGCGCCGTGGGCGCGAACGCGCGCGCCGCCGCCTTCGCGGGCGTGCCGGTGACGCGCACGGTGGTGATGGTGGCGCTGCTCTCGGGCGCGCTGGCCGGGCTGGCGGGCGCCATCGAGGTGGCGGGCCGCACCAGCTACGTCACGCTCGACATGTCGCCGGGCTACGGCTACACCGGCATCGTGATCGCAATGCTGGCGGGGCTGCACCCGCTGGGCGTGATCGCGGCCGGCGTTTTCGTGGCTGGCGTGCTTGTGGGGGCGGACACCATGAGCCGCGCGGTGGGCGTGCCGACCTACATCGCCGACGTGATCGTCGCGGCCTCGCTGATCGCGGTGCTGGTGGCGACGCTGCTCACGCAGTACCGGGTGAGGATGAAGAAATGATCTTGGCCCTGGCTTCTTCTTTCTTGCTCCTTCCCCCGCTGGGGGAAGGCCGGGATGGGGGCATCGGCCGCCCCTGCGAGCGCCGCCTGCCCCCACCCCGACCCTCCCCCGGAAGGCGAGGGAGAAATACGCAATGACCGACCTCCTGGACATTCTTTCCAACGCCGCCTTCTGGGTCGCGGTGCTGCGCATCGCCACGCCGCTCATCCTGGGCACGCTCGGCGTGCTGCTGTGCGAGCGCGCGGGCGTGCTCAACCTCGGCATCGAGGGGATCATGGTCGCAGGCGCCTTCACCGGCTGGCTCGCGGTCTATGCCGGTGCGCCGCTGTGGGTGGGCGTGGGGGTGGCCGCGCTCGCGGGCATGGTGTTCGGGCTGCTGCACGCCTTCCTGACCGTCGGGCTGGCGCTTTCGCAGCACGTCTCGGGGCTGGGCATCACCCTGCTGGCGACCGCGCTGAGCTACTTCGGCTACCGCGTGAGCTTT
>CAJYQC010000213.1 GCA_913776885.1 uncultured Variovorax sp. | reverse complement strand
CCGCCATGAAATCGTCCAGCGGCCGGCGAGGCGCGGGCGGCACCGGCGCCATGGGATAGCCGACGCGGCACACCATCTGCAGCGTGAGGCTGTGCCGGTCGCGCGGCGGCGCAACGCCCAGCAGCATGTCGTGCGCGGCGGCTCGGTGCGGTGCCATCTCGGCGAACTCCTGCAGCGCCTGGCTCATCGGGTGCATGCCCAGGCCCAGGTCGGTGGCGCGCAGTTGCTGGCGCACGTAGGCCCGGCCGGTGGCGATCTGCTCGGTGCGGCCGTTGCCGCGCGTGCCGAGCCAGAGGAAGCCCATGGCGGTGTGGGCCTGCTCCTGCGACAACTGCAGCATCCGGCGAAAGGCCAGGCTGTGCTCCGGCGCGGGCCCGCTGCGGTCGAACCGGCCCAATGCCACGGCCACGCGCAGCGCCGGGTCGTTGAACGTGAGGCCATCACGGTGCGCGAGGATCTCCTGCGGGCCGACACGCAGCAGCCGGAGGTTTTCCATCGCGGTGCCGGGCGTGGTGAGCTCCACGCGCGCCGCCTCGGCGCAGAGCTTGCGCAAGGCGGTCACGCGCGCCGCGTCCACCGTGCCGTCCGCGCACACCATGCCGCCCGGGGGCACCATCGAGGCCAGGCCCTGCAGGATGTCGTCGGACACCGGCCGCATGAGGTCGAAGCGCTGCTTGGGCGTGCGCCGCCGCAGCACCTGCGCGAACAGCGGATCGGGCACGCCCCCGCCCGCCAGCCTCAGCCGCGCCACCGGGATGTGCGGCCAGCGCCGCAGTTCGCCGCTCAGCTCGCCCTGCGGCCACAGCTGCACGCTGGCCTGCACGCCGTGGTGGGCCAGCGCCATCACCAGCAGCTCGATGAAGGCACCGTGGCCGATGACCACCTGGCGGCCGAAGGGATCGCTCTCGGGCTGCACGCGCTCGCGGTCGCAATACACCACGATGGCGTCGGGCTCGCGCAGGTCGACCAGCCAGGGCTGGCGGTTGCAGGCGGTGGGCGCGGTGACGGCGTAGGCGATGGCGCGCCTGCGCAGATCGGGCTCGTCGCCGGGGCCGTTCCAGATCTCCAGCGCGGCCGGCGGCACTTCGGAGTTCAGCCACCAGGTCGCCAGCGCGGCCGCACCCGCTGCCATGACGACGCCGCCTCCCAGCAGCCGCACGAAGTTTCTGCGCTCATCCATCGCGCGGATTATCGAAGGGTGACAACAGTTAACAATGGCTTAAGCTCCGGCGAACCATCCGAGGAACCGAACAACCATGAGCCTCCCATGACCGCAGCCACCAACGCACAGACCATCGAGCGCTTCTACAGCGCCTTCGCCCGGCTGGATGCTCCCGCCATGGAAGCCTGCTACGCGCCCGACGCGGTGTTCGACGACGAAGCCTTCTCGCTGCGCGGGCGCCGCGAGGTCGGCGGCATGTGGCGCATGCTGGCCGGCGGCACCAGGGCCAAGGGCGCCGACGTGTGGAAGCTCACCTGGCGTGACGTGAAGGCCGACGACACCACGGGCAGCGCCCACTGGGACGCGCACTACCGCTTCACCGCCACCGGCCGCATCGTCGACAACAGCATCGACGCACGCTTCACCTTCACCCCCGACGGGCTGATCGCCACGCACCGCGACACCTTTGCCTTCTGGACCTGGTCGCGCCAGGCGCTCGGCGCACCGGGCCTGCTGCTCGGCTGGTCGCCGATGCTGCGCAAGAAGGTGCGCGCCACCGCCGCAGCCAACCTCGCAACCTTTCTCGCAAGACAGCCATGAGCACCAACGACACCGCCCTCGCCCTTTCCAACAACGAAGCGCAGCACCGCTACGAGGCAACCCTCGACGGCAAGCTGGCCGGCTACGCCGAATACAACCTGCTGACCGACGCGATCATGTTCACCCACACCGAGGTGCTGCCCGAGTTCGAGGGCAAGGGCGTGGGCTCGGGCATCGCCAAGCACGTGCTCGGCGAGGCGCGCTCCAGGGGGCTGCACGTGATTCCGGTGTGCCAGTTCATCGCGGGCTACATCCGCAAGCACCGCGAGTATGCCGACCTCGTGCGGCCCGATATTCAGCGCGCCTTCAAGATCTGAACGGGGCTCGCCCCCAGGCTGCGCGCACTGCGTGTCGCGCGCGCCTTCTCTCCTTCCGGGGCAACACCTGCGGCCCGGCAAAGCCAGTTCCGCGGTGGCACTCGGCTCACCCCCTTCCGGGGGCAACACCAGCGGCCCGGCAAAGCCGGTTCCGCGGTGTTCTCGCTCAGCCTTGACGGGTCTTCGGGGCGGGCAGCCAGGCGAAGGCGGCGATGCCCGCCAGCAGCAGCGCGGCGATCGTGCCCAGCACGGCTGTCAGCGGGTCGGCGCCGTGCGCCGCTGCAATCGATGCGGCCACGCCGGTGCCCCATTGCATGAGCGCCACGCCGAGGAACATCGCCATGGTGAACACGGCCATCGCGCGGCCGGTGAGCGTGGCCGGATAGGCGCCGCGCACGTCGGCGTACTGCCAGACGATGAAGCCCGAGAGCACGCCGATCAGCACCATGCCGGCGATGTCGAGCCATGCCGAGTGCAGCACGGCGATCAGCGCGAAGAGTCCTGCATAGCCGAGGCAGCAGATCGTGATCCAGCGGCGGCGCGAGGCGGCGTCTTCGCGGTCGAAACGGCCGAAGAGCGGCGCGCCGACGAGCGAGATCACCGACACCGCCAGCGCCACGTTGCCGCTCTGCACCAGCGAGTAGCCGTGGCGCTCCATCATCAGCGGCCCCAGCCACAGGCCGCGCAGCGAGATGAAGGCCGCATAGGTGACCGCACCCAGCACCATGATGCCCAGCGTGTGCGGCATCGCGAAGAGCGCGCCGAACTGGCGGATCGCCTCGGGTATCGACTCTCGCTTGCCGCCGGAGGCCGTGGCCGGCTCGTGCACCCAGAACCAGATCGCCAGCCACGCCAGCGCCGCGGCGAGAGCCAGCACCAGGAAGCCCGCGCGCCATGAATACGCCTGCACCAGCCAAGCCAGCGGCGTGCCCGTGGCCAGCATGCCCACGCCGCCGATGGCCAGCACCATGCCCGACACCGTGGCGAAGCGCGCCGGCGGAAAGTGCCGCGCGATGAACACCGTGCACACCAGGAAGGCCGGCGCGCAGCCCACGCCGATCAGCGCCTGCCCCGCCACCAGCACCAGGTAGCTGGACGACACCGCCGACAGCAGCGCTCCCGCGATCGCAACCGGGAAGGCCACCAGCACCGTGCGGCGCACGCCGTGCAGGTCGATGCCGATGCCCATGAAAAGCTGCATCGCGCCGAACGCAAAATGAAAAGCCCCCGAGAAGATCCCGAGGGCCTGTGCGGAAAGATGGAAATCGGACTGCAGCGGGCTCGCCATGATCGCGCCCACCGTGCGGAACGCCTGGCTCAGCGCGACCCCGGCGCACAGCGCCAGGACCATCGCCCAGGCCGCGCGCGGCGTCAGCGGCTCGGAAGCGGGAACCCCAGCCGGATCGGAGTTCATTCAGGAATACCGCGGAACCGGCTCCGCCGGGCCGCCGGTATTGCCCCCTGCAAGTGGGTTGGCGCAGCGACACGCAGTGCGCGAAGCCTGGGGGTGAGCCAAGTCACGCACCGTGGCACTTCTTGTACTTCTTGCCGCTGCCGCAGGGGCACGGGTCGTTGCGGCCCGGCTCGGCTTCCTTGCGGATCGTCTCGGCCTTCGGGCCGAGGCTCTTCCAGAGCTGTCGCAGGTCGTACACCGCCCAGATGGCGGCGCCGAAGTCGTCGAGCCGCTGCTGGCTCACGCTGGGCGGCGCGTCGTCGCTGTACATCGACAGCACGGGCTTGCCGGTGTCGTCCTCGGTGAGGGCGACGATGTTGTCGAGCGCATCGTTCAGCATGCGCGCGGCGTCCTTGTCGCGCGGCTCGGCCCAGTCCTCGGGCCAGTTCTCCACGGCGTACATGAAGCCCAGCGCCCAGACCTGGGCGAACGAGGGAATGGCCTCGCCGGCCACTTCCGCGCGCTCCTCCTCGGGCAGCGAGGCGATGGCGCCGCGGGTGTCGAGCACCTCGGGCTGCCAGCTGCGCTCGTCGTCGAGCGATTCGACGGGGGCGTCGAGGCCCTCCTCGATCTCGATCCAGCGGCGCTTCCAGTTCCAGACGAACTCCATGTGCTGGGCGGACGAGAAGTTCTCGCCCAGGAGCACGGGCCAGTATTCGGACGGCATGATGGGCCGGCGGGTGCAGATCAGGGCGGCCATGAAGCCCTCGCAGAACTCCCACTGGGGGATTTCCTCGTCGTGCTCGCGCATGGCTTCGAGGGCCTGGTCGAGGGCGTCGAAGTCGTCGGGGCCGAGGGGGGTGCGGGCTGCGGGGGTGCTGTCGGGAGGCGAAATGGGGTCGGGAATGGTCGTCATGGCAAGTTCGGGGCAGCCCTCTATGATGCAGCAGGCCACGGCCGAGACTATTTCTTGTATGCCCACGATTATTCCGTTTCCGGCGCGCTACAGCGCTCTCGCACTGTGCGTGGCTGGTCTGGTGGCCTGCCTGGCCTTCGTGATGGTCTCTGCGCACCTCTGGCTGGCCTGGATTGGCGTCGCCGTCTTCGCGGTACTCACGGGTACCGGCGTGCACGACCTGCGGCAGGACCGCCACGCCATCCTGCGCAACTACCCGGTGATAGGCCATCTGCGCTTCCTGCTGGAGTTCATCCGGCCCGAGATGCGGCAGTACTTCATCGAGAGCGACTCGGAAGCCGCCCCCTTCTCGCGCGCCCAGCGCTCTCTGGTGTACCAGCGCGCCAAGGGCGACCCAGACAACCGCCCCTTCGGCACGCAGATGGACGTGACCCTCGCGGGCTACGAGTGGATCAACCACTCGATGCGCCCGACGAAGCTGGCGGGCCATGACTTCCGCATCGTGATCGGCGGCACGCAGCAGCCGGGGGGTGCGAATCCGGCGCAATCGGCCGACGCCGGGCCGCCCCAAGGCGGCCGAGCCTCCCCCTCGGGGGGTGGCGAAGCACACGCAGTGGCGAGCCGGGGGGCCAACCATCCTTGCACCCAGCCCTACAGCGCGAGCGTTTTCAACATCTCGGCGATGAGCTTCGGTGCCCTGTCGGCCAACGCGATCCTCGCGCTCAACAAGGGCGCGAAGATGGGCGGTTTCGCGCACGACACCGGCGAAGGCTCGATCTCGCAGCACCATCGCGTGCACGGCGGCGACCTGATCTGGGAGATCGGCTCGGGCTACTTCGGCTGCCGCAACGACGACGGCAGCTTCAGCGAGGAGCGCTTCACCGCCAATGCGCGCGACCCGCAGGTGAAGATGATCGAGATCAAGCTGAGCCAGGGCGCCAAGCCCGGCCACGGCGGCGTGCTGCCGGCCCCCAAGGTCACGCCCGAGATCGCGGCCGCGCGCGGCGTGCCGGTGGGCGTGGACTGCATCTCGCCGGCCTCGCACAGCGCCTTCTCCACGCCGACCGAGATGATGCATTTCGTCGCCCGGCTGCGCGAGCTGTCGGGCGGCAAGCCCACCGGCTTCAAGTTCTGCCTGGGCCATCCGTGGGAATGGTTCGGCATCGTCAAGGCGATGCAGGCCACCGGCATCACGCCCGACTTCATCGTGGTCGACGGCGCCGAGGGCGGCACCTGCGCGGCGCCGGTCGAATTCAGCGACCACGTGGGCGCGCCGCTGCAGGAAGGCCTGCTGCTGGTGCACAACACCCTGGTGGGCGTGAACCTGCGCCACCGCATCAAGATCGGCTGCGCCGCCAAGGTGATCACCGCCTTCGACGTGGCGCGCATGATGGCCCTGGGCGCCGACTGGTGCAACGCCGCACGCGGCTTCATGATGGCCCTGGGCTGCATCCAGGCGCAGAGCTGCCACACCGGCCACTGCCCCACGGGCGTGACCACGCAGGACCCGCTGCGCCAGAAGGCGCTGGTGGTGCCCACCAAGGCCGAGCGGGTGCACAACTTCCACCACAGCACGCTGCACGCGCTGCAGGAGCTGGTGCAGGCCGCGGGCCTCGACCATCCGCAGCAGATCACCGCGCACCACATCGTGCGCCGCATCTCCGATACCGAGGTGCGCCTGTTGAGCAACCTGGTGATGCAGGTGCAGCCGGGCGCCCTGCTCGGCCCGCTCGACGAGCAGCACAACGTCTTCCGTACCTACTGGCCGCTGGCCAGTGCAGAGAGTTTCCAGCCCGTCACCCAGGGCCCGAAAGGGCTGGTGGACGGCTTCGCAATGGCCGCATGAACCCACTGAGCAGAGGCGCCGCCCGGCGCCTGCAATCGCGCAAGGGCGCAGCTTCGGCGCCCGCGCCCCTCGACGCAGTCTCCCCGAACCCGCCCGCGCCTGGCGACTACGCGGCGTTCCTGCGCGCCACCCTGCCGCAGCAGAAGAAGAACGTGGCCAGCCACCGCTTCGGCAGCGAACGGGTGTGGCTCAAGAAGGCCGGCCCGCGCCACGGCAAATGGGGCTACCGCGTGATGGCGGCGGTCGCACGCATGGCGCGCCTGGACATCATCAAGCCCGTGCCGAACCCCGGCGGCGAGGCGGCCATCGCCACCGAGGCGCGACGCCTCAAGCAGCTCGCGGCCGCAGGCCTGCGCGTGCCCGTGGTGCTCGCGCAGCAGCCCGATGGCCTGCTGATTTCCGACCTGGGCGAGAGCGGCCGCGCAACGGTCGTGCTGCAGGAGCGGCTCGACCAGGCAGCGGCTGCCGGCCCCGCCGCGCTGCTGTCGGTATGGCGCGAAGGCCTGGCCGCCATCGCCGCCGTGCACGTGCGCGGCCAGCACCTGAGCCAGGCCTTCGACCGCAACCTCGTGCAGTGCCCCGACGGCGTGATCGGCTACATCGACTTCGAGGACGACCCGGCCGAAGTCATGACCCTGGCCGAATGCCAGGCCCGCGACTGGCTCAGCTACCTGCATTCCACCGCCATGATGCTCGAGGCCGCAGCCCCCCAGGCCGCCGGCCAGCACTGGCACGCAGCCCTGGCCGGCGTGGGCGAGGAGGTGCGCGAGCGCATCGCCAACGCCGCGAGGCGCATGAAGTGGGCGCAGAAGCTGCCGGCCAGCCGGCGCTGGGGGCGCGACACGCAGCGCGTGAGGGCGGTGGCGCGGCTGCTGGGGCGGTGGCATCTGCAGTCTGTCGCAGGACTCCCGAACTAGATTCTTGCCTCTTTCCAGAGCACGATCAGCTCAATCGGCCAGAACTCAAACGGCACCATCATGACCGCTCGAGTCGATGGATGGGTCAGGACGGGGAACAAGCCCGATGAGAGCACACCGTTCGGGATGTGCTTGCGGAAACCCATGAACGTAGCGGACTGCACCACCTTCTCGGAGAACACCTTCGGAAGTTCGAACCCCATGGAGCGATCCATTTCATCCGTGACCAGCCTGGTCACTTCCTTTAGTTCCGGATCGGCAAATTCAATGCTCTTGAGCGAGAAGAATGTGCTACCGATCAACCGCAGCTCTTGCGGGCGAGAGTCGAAATAGTTGTCCGGCGAGTGCACCAGCAACGCCGGGCAGTTGGCCTCGCCGGGTTTGAACAACAACTCGTTGGCTTGAACCAGAGCGCCCCAGGCGATATGCCCCTCGGTGAGCAGCAGTGCCTGCCGGTCGAAGAATTCCGTCAGGCCATCGGATTGCGTCAACCACGACGGCCTGGGCCCGACCAGCGACGCCAGCATGATGGAATTCATATGCTGCTGCCGCAGCTCGTAGCTGGCGCGCAGCTTGTAGATGATGCGCGCCATGTCCGGGTCCGGCTGCATCGGCCTGACGAAATGCGTGCCTGAACCGGCAACGGGCTTTTCCATCACCTTGCCGGCAACGAAAACCTCCCCTGTGTCGGTGATGCCGTGATAAGCCCACAGAACTGGCTGATCCCCCCAGTTCGAGGTGTCGCACACCGTTTCGCCCGGCAGCAAGTATTCCGCCTTCTGGCCATACCACTCCTTGAATTGATCTGCCGTGTAGAAGTCACCCGTCACGTTGCTCAACTGCCATGCAGCATCACGGGGGCCAAACCCACCGAACCTGATGATCTGAATCTTGTGCGAAGAGACGTTCCTGATGCTGGTCGAATAGAAGGAATGGCGACCGTCGGGCTGCTGATCACTCGCGCCATGAGAGACCTCGATGAACTGCTTTCCACGCTCCAGTTGGTTGAGCGTCAGCGTGGTGTCGGTAGCCAGCTTGCTCTTGAGCTGCTTCAGGATGTCTGGCGACAAGCTATGCCAATCCGATTTGCTGATCCACTCGGTGTGCAGCAACTGTCCGTCGGAGTCGCAGACGTAGAAGCGCTGCACACTGCTGAGGGATAACGAAATGTCGTAGTCCTGGGTCGGTGGTGCCAGCAACTTGACCAGGCAATCACTCACCTCCGTGACCTGCACCCATCGCGGTGTCGCGCCCGAGATGTTGGGCACGAAGATACGATTGCCGCCGTGGCGAAAAAACTCCTGCAGCCGTTCCTGGGCTGGCGTCAGCGCACTGGGGAACATGACTTCGTCCATGCGCTTGTTCATTTCGTAGAAGCCAAGGATCGAGTCGCCGCCTTCCTTTCCGTACTTGAATTGCTTGATGACCTTGTTGTGCGGGAAGACGAGACCTTGTCTGTCCAACGCTATCGAGAGCATGTTCTTATAGCGCGCCCAGTGCCCTCCGACGCTGCGAATGGTGCATTCGCCCAGGAACGCGCCGATCAAATGGATAGCCCCCCTCCACTGGTCATCGGTAGGTCGCAGTCGAGCCCGATCGATGTACCTGTCCAGCCAGCGAACACCAACCTCGTCGTAGTCCAGTTCCAGCTGCAACTGCTCCTTGATCTTGCTGCGCAGTTCCTCGGCGGCAGCGAGCATTTGTGCAGCCAGCTCAGATGCCGCGCCCAACGGCGGTACCTGGTGCCACTCCGACTCAACGAGCGTGTCGTTGTAGTAGTCCTTGATCTCCAGCGACTCCGGCGGCTTACCATAGGCGAATGTCGGTTCGATCCCGACAATGGGCGTTGCCTGCACACCGGCATCGGGGCCGCAGCGAACCCAAGTTCCCAGCAGCTCCACGTAGCAGCTATCTCCCTCCTCTACTTCCAGGCGATATGCGCGCGCAGGCTGGGCGCTGGTCTGCACCTCCTGCACCATGGCATTGCCATTGAAGCTGAGCGCCAAAGCTTGCCCGGCCCTCACCTGACAGGCAGCTAACCAACCCGACGACTGAGTCCAGATCGGCTGACTTGGAGCGACAAGGAGGGTGTCCTTGATGCCATCGGCAAAGTTCTGCAAGGTGATGCTTACCAGCGATTGCACGTCGACGCTCCTTGTGAGCGCCACCCGCCGGTATTGGTACTCGCTGCGATGGCGGCGACGAAGCGGTGGCGGTCGCTGTTCCGTGTTTGTAAGCACCCAGTCCCCAACACGAATGTCTTCAATGGGTTTCAGGCCTTGCGTCGTGTGTATTTGGGTCCCGCCGGCGAATCCCCATTCGGAGCCTGACATCAAGGAGGGCAATGGCGTGGTGGACATGGGAAATTTCTTGAGTTCGAGCATCCTGACTCGATACATGTGGCGATTGAAAGGGATGGCTCCAACGGTCGTATCGCCGAGGCTATTTTCTTGAACCCCGCACCGCGCGAGGCAGAAACCGGAACCACGTGATTTGCGCTGGCGGCAGTCGGCAGAAGGTCTATGGGCGATCAGATAGCTTCCCGCGCCATCTACGAAACAGCCGATTGCCAAGCCAGCCTCCGAGTATCAGCGCGGCAAGTTGGACTGCAAGCGCAACCATGTAAGCCCGCCCCAGATCGTGATCGTTCTGCGCGAAGTTGAGTTCGTACCAGTGACCTACGGGCCCGATGAGCTTGTAGAAGACAGAGCCAAGCAAGATTGCCCCTGCAATGACGAGGAAGGCGCGAACGACAAAGCTCATGGTGCTACCGGGAGAAGTTTCTGGAAGCGGCCGGGCAAGCCGCTTTCGGAGCCATCTGCGTACCAGCCAGTCACCGAACCAGCCCCCGACAACGGCGCAGGAAACCTGTACCGCAAGGGCAAGTGCAAAGGCTCGAATCAAGTCGCTCTCGCTTTGCGCCTTGTTCATCTCATACCAATGGCCAACGGGAACGAGCACAACCGTGGTCACAACACGGCCGAGCACCAACCCTCCCAGCACGATGCCGACGAGGCGAAGCAGGATTTTCAAGGGGTCTGCCGGAACCATATGGGTTGCGCTGACGACAGTTGGCGGAGGCTCTATGTGCGGTCAGACGGCTTCCGACGCCACTTGCGAAACAGTCGATTGCCGAGCCAGCCGCCGATGACAGCGGTAATCGCCTGGATCACAAGAGAGAGTGCATAGGCATCGGACAGATCGTCGAAGCTTCGAGCTCGGCTCCCTTCGTACCATTGCCCGACGGGAATGAGCACGCATATCGCGACAAGGAAGCTGAGCGCCAGAGCGCCGGCCAGGATGCAGAGCAATCGGGCAAATATTTTCATTGGACCGGCCAGAACCATATGGCTTGTGCTTGGCGCGTGTCGGTCAACACTCCTTCCCATGAGATGTGCCACTGAATCAGAAACCACGAAGACCGCTTCGTCATCCGCGAACCATTCCAGAGGTCGATGTGGTCACCCTGCCGCCCCTCGCCCCAGTAGTTCTGGATGAACACGACCCCCGTGCGCCCGGCGATTTTCTCGAACCCATCCTTGCCCGAGTACTTCTCGGTGCGAGACATCAGGCCGGCCTTGCCCGAGTCCAGCCAGTTCGCCAGCTCCTGGGCCCTGATCGGATACTTCGGCCTGTCCTTCTGCCAGGAATAGACGCCCGGAAAGCTGCCGAGGCTCAGGCTTGAGCGGATGAACGCCGCGCCCACGTTGATGGCACATTTATCCTTGTAGACGTCCTTGTCCAGCAAGGCGTCGTCTCCCTTGATCGTCGGATGGTTCGCTCAGAGGGTCGCGAAGGATGGCTGCATGAGTTCCAGTGGTCGAGGCAAGCAGAAGCCTGCGATGCCATCACCGCAACCCCTCGCCCTTCAGAAAAATGTAGAGCCGCTTCCAGAAATCGCGGCGACGGAAAGGTTGTCAATTGATTCCTGACGCCAAGAACCAACGACGCCGCTAACCGCCGTACGCCGCCTGCACCACCACTCCGCGCAGCGCGAGACGCTTCTTCATCGACAGCACCGCCCTGTCCTTGCTCAGCAGCAGCGCCCTGTGCGCCACGGCGAGGTCAATGAAGACCTGATCATCGGGGTCGCTGCACACGCAGGGCGCGCGCGGCGGTGTGCCTTCGAGCATGCGCACGCGTGCGTCGAAATCGGCGAGCACTGCGGGCACTTGCAGTTCACGCTGGGCCATGCGCCGGGCGATCAACGGGTAGCCCAGCACGCGCTCCAGCTCGATGCGCATGGCGGCGGTGGCGAGCCAGCACAGCTCGCCGGCAGCCAGCCGGGCGGCCAGCGGGGCCCAGGCGGGGTCTTCGAAGACCAGCAGGTCGAGCGCGATGTTGGTGTCGATGACGACGGGGCCGGGTTCTGTCAACGTCATGGAATGTTCAGGAAACGCCGCCGATGTTGCACCATACGAGGTCGGCGTCAGGTCCACGTCGGACCGGTACGCGAAAATACCCCTGCGCACACCCTTCTTCGACCACGCCTTCCTTCATGAAACGAATACCGCTGCTCTGCCTTGTCCTGCTCGCCTCGGCGGGTGTCCGGGCCGAGTGGCTGACCCTCACGGGCACGCCCGGGGACGCCGCCAGCAGCTACGTGCAGGTCGATCCGAGCAGCATCGAGGTGGACGGCTCGCGCCGCACCGTGGCGCTGCGCATGAACCTGAACGAAGGCCGTCTCAACCGTGACGGTGTCAGGTACCGCTCGTTCCAGGGCGTCGCCACGGTCGATTGCGATGCCCGCAGCGCCCGCTATGTGAGCGCGAGCTACTTCTCGCTGCCCAATTTCGTGGGCGAGCCGGTCCAAGTGAAGATTTTCGAGGAAGGCGACGTTCGCCCGGTGACGCTGCCCGGCGCGCCCACCGAGCTGGCGGCTCGCACGGTCAATGCGGCGTGCGCCGTGCGGCCGAAGTAGGCGCCCAGGTCCGAGGGCGCCGGGGGCGAATCACTTCCGTGCGGAGCCCGCGACCATGTCGAAGCGGAACAGCCGGCATTCGATGGGGCCGTTCCACATCGGCACGCGGCGCGATTCCTTCAGGCGCATCTGCTTGGGCAGCTTCAGGTCGGGGGTGAGCACCCAGGCGGTCCAGCCGGCGTAATTCTTCTTCCAGTGGGTGGCGAGCTGCGGGAAGAAGTCGCCGCCGTCGCCCTCCGTGGACTGCGCTGCCTCGCGCGCGCCAGGGCGGCCTCCGCCCCCGGTACCGGCCACGCCGCCCACCGCGATGCGCTCGCCGTACGGCGGATTGAGCATGATCACGCCGCCGCCCTCCACGGGCGGCATGCGCTGCAGCGCATCGCCGCCGCGGAACTCGACGGCCTGCGCCACGCCGGCGCGCTCGGCATTGCGCTGCGCGAAGTCGACCATGCGGTGCGACACGTCGGAGCCGAACACCGGGGTGCCGGTGCCGGCCGCGGCCCGCTCGGCGTCCTGGGCCTCCTGCCTGATCGATGACCAGACATGCGCCTGGAACGGCAGCAGCTTCTCGAAGCCGAAGCGCCGCAGCGACCCGGCTGCGATGCCGTGCGCGATCTGCGCCGCCTCGATGGCGATGGTGCCGCTGCCGCAGCAGGGGTCGTACAGCGGCTGGCCCGACACCTCGCCGGTCTCGGGGTTCCACCAGCCGCTGGCGGCCAGCATGGCGGCGGCCAGGGTTTCCTTCAGCGGGGCGTCGCCCTTGTCCTGGCGCCAGCCGCGCTTGAAGAGCGGCTCGCCGCTGGTGTCGATGTAGAGCGTGCAGGTGTCGGTGGTCAGGTGGGCGAACACGCGGCAGTCGGGCCACTGGGTCTCGATGCTCGGGCGCACGCCATTGGCCTTGGCGCGGAAGCGGTCGGCGATGGCGTCCTTGATGCGCAGGGTGGCGAAGTTCAGGCTCTGCAGGGGGCTGTGCTGGGCGGTGGTCTCGATCTTGAAGGTCTGCTTCGGCGTGAACCAGATCTCCCAGGCCACGCCGCTGGCGAGTGCGTAGAGGTCGTTCTCGTTGCGGTAGGGGCCGTGGGCCAGCTCGACCAGCACGCGCTGCGCGAGGCGGCTGTGCAGGTTGAGCTTGAGGCCGTCGCGCCAGCCGGCGCGCACGCGCACGCCGCCGCGCAGGGAGAGCAGGTCTTGCCCGGCGCGGCCGGTCAGGGCGTGCACCTCTTGGGCGAGGAATTCCTCGACGCCGGCGGCGCAAGGCAGGAAGAAGGAAAGATCGTTCACGGAAAACTGGCCATCGGGGAGCCCGAAGCCCGACTAGGGGACTCCATTGTCGCCGCGTCACGGACCTTCTCTATATAGTCGATTCGCCGATGACTCCCACCCCCGCCTCCACGCCCGCACCGGCCGCCGCCGGCAGCGGCGACCGCTTCGCGATCCAGTGCGAGGTGCTGCGGCTGTCGATCCGCCCGATCGGCCCGGTGCTGCTGGCGCAGTACCTGCTGAACTGCGGCGTGGCGGCGCTCTTCGCCTGGCAGGTGTCGCTGCCGCGCGCGCTGGTGTGGATCGCGCTGATCACCGCGGTGACGGTGATGCGCGGCTTCTTCCCGCAGCGGCTGCCCGAGCCCTTCACGCCCGCCAGCCTGCGCGAGGCCCAGCGCACGCACACGCTGCGCACCGCCGTCTGGGAACTGGCACACGGCCTGGCCGGCGTGCTGCTGTTCGACCCCACCCGCTCCGACCTGCAGCTGCTGCTGGGCTTGATCATCATGGGCATGACGCTGTCGTCGGCCTTCTCGGTTTCGTTCTACACGCCGGCCACGCAGCTGGCCATCACGCTGCTGCTGGCGCCGATCATCGTCGTCGGGCTCTGGCTGGGCGCACCGGTGATGGCGGCGGTGGCCGTCATCGGCATCGGCCTGACCGCGATGATGTGGAAGCTGGTGGCCGAGCGCTCGCGCCAGCTCGAGGAGAACATCGGCCTGCGGCTCAACGAACACCGCCTGCGCGAACAGGCCCTGGCCGGCCTGCGCGCCTCCGAGCAGGCGCAGGCCGAGCGGCTGCGCTTCTTCTCTGCCGCCAACCACGACCTGCGCCAGCCGGTGATGGCCATCGGCCTGCAGGCCGAGGTGCTGCGCCAGCAGCTGCACGACGGCGCGGGCATGGAGGCGGTGCAGCGCACGGTGGGTTCGCTGGCGCGCGCCCAGCAGGCGCTGGAGGGGCTGACCAACCAGCTGCTGGAAATCGGCCGCATCGAGGCCGCGGTCGATCCGCTGCGCCCTGCCAGCGTGGCGCTGGCGCCGCTGCTGCACGAACTGGCGCGGCAGGCGGGCGAGGGCCGGGTGCTGGTGCACTGCCCGCCCGACGCCCTGGCCTGGAGCGACGCCGTCTCGCTGCGCCGCGTGCTGGCCAACCTGGTCGACAACGCCGTCAAGTTCACGCCGCGCGGACGCGTGCTGCTGGCGGTGCGGGAACGCAGCCGCGACACCGGCCGCACTTGGCGCGTGGAAGTGCGCGACAGCGGCATCGGCATCGCGGCCGAGGCCCAGCAGCGCGTGTTCGACGACTTCGAGCAGATCGGCAACGTCGAACGCAACTTGCAGCGCGGCCACGGCCTGGGGCTGGCGATCGTGCGGCGGCTCGCGGCGCACCTGGGCATCGAGGTGACGCTGCGCTCGGCGCCGGGACGCGGTTCGGTGTTCGGTTTCGAGCTGCCGGCCGCGCCCGAGGGAGCGGTCGCGGCACCGCCGCCGCCCAAGGCCGCCGGCGACAAAGCCGATGGCGATGCGGCTCGCCCGCTTCGCCCCGGTCTCGCCGTGCTGGTGGTGGAAGACAACGCCGTGGTGGCCGACAGCCTCACCGCGCTGCTGCGGCAGTGGCAGGTCGAGCCGCGCGTCTACGCCAGCGCCGCCGAGGCGCTCGCGCTGGCCGACCTGCACGCGCTCGATGCGGCGCTGTGCGACATCCGCCTGCCGGGCACGCTCGACGGCATCGCGCTGGCCGAAAGGCTGCAGCGGCAGAAGCCCTCGCTCACGATCGCGCTGATCTCGGCCGACATCAACGAGGCGACGCAGCGGCTGGCGGCCGAACGCGGCTGGCATGCGCTGCGCAAGCCGGTGCAACCGCAGGAGCTGCAGCGCATGCTGCTGCGCGCACAGCAGCAACAACGGGCGCACGGCTGAACCCGCCGCAGCGGTGCGATCTGGCACAACGCGTGCTCCGTGCTTCGGGATATGCTCCGCGCACAGGCCGCCGCCCTGCCCCCGATGTCCACCGACACGCCCTCCCCCGCTCCTGCCGCCGGTTCGCCCCGCCTGCGCTACGACCCGTTCGCGATCGTGCTGCACTGGCTGCTGGCTGTATTGATCGTCGGCTCCTTCGGCGTGGGGCTCTACATGACGGGGCTGCCGTTCTCGCCGCTGCGGCTGAAGGTCTACAACTGGCACAAGTGGGCGGGCGTGACCATCCTCGCGCTGTCGGCGCTGCGGCTGCTGTGGCGGCTAGGGCACCGGCCGCCCGCGCTGCCGGCGGACATGCCGGGCCTGCAGAAGGCCGGCTCTCGGATCAGCCACACGCTGATGTACCTGTTGTTCTTCGCCGTGCCGCTGTCCGGATGGGCCTACAGCTCGGCCATGGGCATGCCTGTGTCGTGGTTCGGCATGCTCACGCTGCCGGACTTCATGCCGGTCGATCACGATCTTGCCGAGGCGGTGCTGCAGCCGCTGCATCGCAACTGCGCCTTCGCGCTCGCGGGCATCACGCTGCTGCACGTGGCGGCGGCGCTCAAGCACCACTGGATCGACCGCGACGGCCTGCTCAAACGGATGTGGCCGGGGCCACGACAGGAATCTGCCGGATCATGAACTCACTTCTTTGCCGCGGTCTTTCGCGGCATCTTCCCCCGCTGCTGGCGCTTGCGGCGGCATTGCCGGCCGGCGCCGGCCCGGCCGCGCCCCCCGCCGCGAAACTGGTCGCCGACAAGAGCCAGATCGTCTTCGTCACCAGGCAGATGGGCGTGCCCGTGGAAGGCAGCTTCAGGAAGTTCGACGCGCAGGTGGCCTTTGACCCGAAGAAGCCCGATGGCGGCAGCGTCGCGCTGCAGATCGACACGGCCAGCGCCGGTTTCGGCGTGCCGATGAGCGACGCCGAGCTGCCCAAGCAGCCCTGGTTCGACGCCGCGCACTTTCCGCAGGCGAGCTTCCAGTCGAGCGCCATCAAGGCGCTGGGCGACGGCAGGTTCGAGATGGCCGGCAAGCTCACCATCAAGGGCGTCGGCAGGCAGGTGACGGTGCCGGTCAGCATCGCGCCTGCGCCTGGGGGCAGCTACTCGGTGGCCACCGGAAGCCTTACGATCCAGCGGCTCGACTACAAGGTGGGCGACGGCGAATGGACCGACACCTCGGTGGTCGGCAACGAGGTGCAGGTGCGCTTCAAGTTCACGCTCGCCGGGTTCGGGCCGCTGTGAGGCCGCGGTCCTTCCTTCCCTGGACCGGCATCCCGCATTTCTTCCTTTCTCTCTTTCATGACACAGGCAGACAACGCCATGAAAAAGCTCCTCCTCGCCGCGGCCCTCTCTGCTGCCGCATTCACCGGCATCGCGCACGCCCAGCAACAACAAGTGCAGCTGCCATCGGAATTCGCGCCGGCCGCGCCCGCCAAGCCCGCGGGCGGTCCGGCCAGGAACGCCAACTACGTGATCGACCCGACCCACACCTTCGTCATGTACGAGATGGGCCACTACGGCACCACCACCAACCGAGGCCGCTTCAGCACCAAGGACGGCTCGGTGCAGATCGACGGCACCGGCACCAGCGGCAAGGTCGACATCACGATGGACATCAGCTCCATCAACACCGGCGTCGACCTGCTCAACCGCCACGTGCAGAGCAAGGACTTCTTCAACGTGGCCGAGTTTCCGACCGGCCGCTTCGTGGCCGACCGCATCGACTTCTCCGGCGACAAGGTGGTCGACGTGCCGGGCAAGCTCACGCTGATGGGCCAGACCCGCCCGGTCACGCTGAAGGCCGTGCGCTTCAACTGCTACCTGAGCCCGCTGATCAACCGCCAGGTCTGCGGCGGCGACTTCGAGACCACCGTCGAGCGCAGCGACTGGGGCATCACCTGGGGCCTGAACTTCGGCTTCGAGAACAAGGTGAAGCTGCTGGTGCAGGTCGAGGCGGTCAACGTGCAGTGACGGCCTCGCGCGTGCGGACGAAAAGGCGCGGCTATAGCAGGCTCTCCGGCGTCAGCGGCGCCAGGATCTCGAGCATGGTCCGGTCCCAGAAGCCGGAGTCGGGCTCCTCGGTCAGCACCGTGGCCTTGCCGTCGCCCTCGTCGCTGACCCATTCGATGCGCGACCGGTTGCTGCCTTCGGCAAAGCGCAGCCGGTAGGCGCCCTGCTGCTTGAGCACGTCGATGAGCTTCAGCGCCTGCTGGGCCATCTCGGGGCTGCGGATGAAAAGGCCGATCTCGGTGTTGTGCGTTTCCGAGCGCGGGTCGAAGTTCATCGAGCCGACAAAAAGAATGCGCTGGTCGATCACGGCCGACTTGGCATGCAGCCGGCCCACGGAAGTGCCGAAGAGGCCCAGCCTCACGCTGCTGCGGGTGCGGTTGGTGCTCAGTTCGTAGAGGTCGGCGCCGAGCTCGAGCATGTCGGGCCGGTAGCGGCGGTAGGCGGTGTGCACCAGCGGCTCGTCGGTGGCGGCCAGCGAGTTGGTGACCACGCTGATCTTCACGTTGCGCCCGCGGATCTCGCGCATCACCTCCAGCCCCGAGGCGCCGGGGATCAGGTAGGGCGAGACGATGGTCACATCCGAACGGGCGCGCCGCATCTGCTCGACCACGTTGTAGCGCACGCTGTCGACGTCCAGCAGCGGCACGCCGCCATACGAGGCGGTCTTGCCGATCACGCGCTCGGGCGAATCGGCATAGGCCTCGGCGGTGGTCCAGATCAGGCCGAGCTTGCCGGCGTCCAGGTCCTCGGCCATCGGACTGTAGCCCAGCAGGTCGTTGGGCGCGGGCTTGGGCGGCGGGGGCGTGGTCTCGGGGCCGGTGGCGAGCTCGAAGCGCTGCTGCAGCTGCTCGCGCGAGAGGCTGCTGCCCACGACCGACTGGATCGGCCGCACGTAGACGCTGTTCCAGTACTGGTCGAACAGGCTGCCCAGCCGCGGCACCAGCGCCCCGGTGACGAAGGTGTCGAGGTCGATGAAGTTCTCGCCCGAGGTGCGCCTGAAGTACTGGTTGCCGATGTTGCGCCCGCCCGCCACGGCCATCGCGCCATCGGCGATGAACAGCTTGTTGTGCATGCGGCGGTTGACGCGGCTGAAGTCGAAGAGCGAGGCGGTGAAGCGCTTCAGCAGGCTGCCGCGGCCTGCCGGGAAGGGGTTGAACAGGCGCAGCTCCACGTTGGGCGTGGCGGCCAGGCCCAGCAGCAGCTCGTCCTCGCCGGAGGTGTAGAGGTCGTCCATCAAGAGCCGCACGCGCACGCCGCGCTGGGCGGCGTCGCGCAGGGTGCGCAGCAGGTAGCGGCCGGTCTCGTCGTTCTCGATCTGGTAGTACTGCACGTCCAGCGTGCGCTGCGCGCGGCGGGCCAGCTGGATGCGGGTGTCGAAGGCGAAGTCGCCGCCGGGCATCAGGCGGAAGCCGCTGAGGTCGGGGTCGGGCTGGGAGGCCAGCGCGATCCTGCCGAGCGCCGTGTCGGCCGAGACGGCGATGGTCTTGGTGGGCGGGCGCAGGGCCTCGTCGGGCAGGGTGGCGCAGCCACCCACGAGCAGCACGAGAACAGCGAACACCGCAGCCGCCATCCAACGCCACGCGAGCCCATTCCAGGAACACCGCGGAACCGGCTCCGCCGGGCCGCAGGTGTTGCCCCCTGCAAGGGGGTTGGCGAAGCGACACGAAGTGCGCATAGCCTGGGGGTGTGCCAACTACAAGGCTTTGCGCAGGTTGGCGGGCGCGATGCGCAGCGCCTCGCGGTACTTGGCGACGGTGCGGCGCGCGCACTCGATGCCCTGCTCTTTCAGCATCTCGGAGATCTGGCTGTCCGACAGCGGCTTCTTGATGCTCTCCGAACTCACGAACTGCTTGATGAGCGCGCGCACCGCGGTGCTCGACGCGTTGCCGCCGGTCTCGGTGCCCAGCGCCGAGCCAAAGAAGTACTTCAGCTCGACCGTGCCGAAGGGCGTGGCCATGTACTTGGCGGTGGTCACGCGCGAGATGGTGGATTCGTGCAGGCCCAGCTCGTCGGCGATCTCGCGCAGCACCAGCGGGCGCATGGCGAGCTCGCCGTGCACGAAGTAGCTCTTCTGCCGCTCGACGATGGCGTTGCTCACGCGCAGGATGGTGTCGAAGCGCTGCTGGATGTTCTTGATGAACCAGCGCGCCTCCTGCAGCCGCTGCGACAGCGCCTGGCTGCCTTCGCCCTTGTGCGACTTCAGCGCGCCAGCATAGATGTCGTGCACGCGCAGGCGCGGCATCACGTCGGGGTTGAGCATCACGCGGAACTTCACGTTGGTGCCGCGGCCGGTCTTGGTGACGATCACGTCGGGAACGATGACGTTGCGCTCCACGTCGACGAAGCGCCGGCCCGGCTTGGGCTCCAGCCGCGCGATCACCTGCAGCGCCGAACGCACCAGTTCCTCGCTGCTGCGGGTGAGCGTGGCCAGGCGCTTGAAGTCGCGGCGCGCGAGCAGCTCCATGGGCTGCTTGCAGATGGCCAGCGCCGTCTTGCGGACCAGCTCATCTTCCTCGGTCTCGTCGTCGCTGGCCATGGCGCGCAGCTGGATGCTCAGGCACTCGCCGAGGTCGCGCGCGCCGACGCCGGCGGGCTCCAGGCTCTGCAGCAGGCCGAGCGCCACCTGGAAGTGGTGCACGAGGTCGTCGAACTCGTCGTTGTCGTCGCCTGCCAGGCCCGAGGCCAGCGCGGGCAGCGAGTCTTCGAGGTAGCCGTCTTCGTTGAGCGACTCGATGAGAAAGCGCAGCGCGGCGCTGTCGCTCTCGTTGAGCCGCAGGCTCAGTGCCTGGCGGTGCAGGAAGGACTGCAGCGACTCCTGGCTGCGCGCGAGCTCGGTGGCATCGGCGCGCTCGTCGTCGCCGGCGTTGTTCTGGCGCGCGGGCGCGTCGCTGCCCCATTCGCTGTCGTCGGGCGCCATGTCGACGGTGCCGTCGCCTTCCCAGTCGGGCTCGCGCTCGGCGATCTCGGCGGCGGGGCCGTCGGAATCCGCGGCGGCGGTGCTTTCCGTGGAAGAAGTCGAGGAGTTGCTGCTCGCGGCCGAAAGAGCGAAGTCGCCCTCCCCCTCGCCGCCTTCGCCGGCGTCATCGCGGGGAACCGGCGCGTCGGCCGTGTCGAGCCCGAACTCCTCGCGCGCGGCCTCCTCGGCGGTGCGCTCCAGGAACGGGTTCTCGTCGAGCATCTGCTCCACCTCCTGGCTCAGCTCGAGCGTGGAGAGCTGGAGCAGCCTGATCGACTGCTGCAGCTGCGGTGTGAGCGCCAGGTGCTGAGAAACGCGAAGGGACAACCCCTGCTTCATGAGAAGACGGCTCCCCCGCAGCCTGCGCGCTGCGCGCTGCGCCAACCCCCCGCCGGGGGCCGGGTGGCCAATTCGGGCGCCCGTGTGCGGCGGCCCTCGCGAAGCGCCTCCGCGCGCATGGCGACCATGCCTGCCGTTGACCCTCGCAACATGATCACATCCGGAAGTGCTCGCCCAGGTACACCCTGCGTACCTCGGCGTTGTCGACGATCTCCGAAGGCGTGCCTTGTGCCAGCACGTGCCCGTCGCTGATGATGAATGCGTGGTCGCAGATGCCCAGCGTCTCGCGCACGTTGTGGTCGGTGATGAGCACGCCGATGCCGCGCTCCTTCAGGAAGCTGATGATGCGCTGGATCTCGATCACCGCGATCGGGTCGATGCCGGCGAATGGCTCGTCCAGCAGGATGAAGCGCGGCTGCGTGGCCAGGGCGCGCGCGATCTCGACGCGGCGGCGCTCGCCGCCCGACAGCGCCATCGCAGGCGAATCGCGCAGGTGGTCGACGCGCAGGTCGACCAGCAGGTCGGTCAGGCGCTCCTCGATATGCTCCTTCGACAGCGGCACCAGCCTGCCTTTCGCGTCGGGCTCGCTCTGGAGCTCGAGCACGGCGCGCACGTTCTCCTCGACCGTGAGCTTGCGGAAGATGGAGGCCTCCTGCGGCAGGTAGCTCAGTCCCATGCGGGCGCGGCGGTGAATCGGCATGTGCGCGATCGGCTCGCCGTCGATGGTGATGTCGCCGGCATCGGCGCGCACCAGGCCCACGATCATGTAGAACGAGGTGGTCTTGCCCGCGCCGTTCGGCCCGAGCAGCCCGACGACCTCGCCCTTCTGCACGTCGAGCGAGACGTCCTTCACGACCGTGCGGCTGCCGTAGCTCTTCTTCAGGCCGCGCGCGACCAGGCGGCTGCCCGGTGCGCCACTGGCGTCCTGGGTTCCTGCGGATTCGATCACTTGCGCGTGTCTCCCTGGTCACTGAGCGTGGTGCTCGGGCGCAGGCCGGCGCCGGGGGCCGGCGTGGGCGCCGCCGGAGCGGCCTTCGCACCGCCGGCCGGGGCCGGGGCGCCCGGTGCCGGCGCGGTGGCGGCCTTGGGAGTGAGGATGGTCCTGACGCGGCCGCCCGGTGCCGAGGCATTGACGGCGGTGTTCGGCGGCACGGTGGAGCCGTTGACGGTGTAGGTGTCGTTGCTCTGGTCGTAGACGATCAGCGCGCCCTGGCTCTCGTCGTTGGGCGTGGCGCCCAGCAGGCGGCGCATGACGGCGTTGCGGATGAACTTGACGTTGTCGGCGCGGCTGTCGTACTCGATCACTTCCGACTCGCCCTCGATCCACTCGTCGGGCGCGTTGCGCTTCTGCTTGTAGTAGGCCCGCTTGCCCGGCGCCGCGGTGACCACGCCGTACTGGTAGCCCTCGGCGTCCTGGCGCACGTCCAGCCGCGCGCCGCGGATGATGATCGTGCCCTTCGTCACCAGAACGTTGCCGGTGAACACGCTGGTCTGCTTCAGGTCGTCATAGCGCATCGCGTCCGACTCGATGTTCATCGGCTTGGAGCGGTCGGCAGTCTCGGCCACGGCGCCCGCCGCAAGGCCTGCCAGCAACAGGGCGCCGGCGGCCATCCGGCCGATGCGACGCAGGAAGGGGGTGGTGGGGTGAGAGTGCAATGTCATAGAGGCACGAAACTTGCTCGGCATTGTATGCGGCTGAGTGCTCCTGCCCCGCACGCACAGTTGAAAAAGCCCGCTGAAGCGGGCTTGACTTTCTTCCAGCTTCGACACCGGAACACCGCGCAACCGGCCTCGCCGGCACGCAGGTGCTGCCCTCCTGCAAGGGGGTCGGCGTAGAGATGCGAAGTGCGCGAAGCCCTGGGGTCAGCCCTTCTTTGCTTCGCCGATGAGATAGTTCACGACCTGAAGCACCTTGGTCATGTTGCCGGCGGTTTCGCCGTCGACATACCAGCGGCCGGCCACGGCCATCGCCGGCACGCCCGCCACCTTGTAGGCGTCGGTCAGCTGCGAGGCGCGCTTGGCCTTGCTGGCCACGCCGAACGAGGTGAAGGTTTCCTTGAACTTGGCGGCGTCCAGGCCGTTGGCGGTGGCCCAGGCGATGATGTTGGCGTCGCCGTTCACGTTCTGGCGCTGGGCGTGGATGGCGTTGAACACCTTCGGCTGGTACTCGTCGACCTTGCCCATGGCTTCCAGCGTGTAGTACAGGCGCTGCTTGGCCTCGACGTCGTTGCCCACGAAGGGAACGGGAATGCGGCGGAAGGAGACTTCCTTCGGGATCGTCTTGAGCCAGGCCTCCAGCGACGGCTCGAAGTCGTTGCAGTGCGGGCAGTTGTACGAGAAGAACTCGACCACCTCGACCTTGCCGGCGGGCGCGTCGACCGGCACGCGCTTGTCGAGCACCAGGTACTCGGAGCCGGCCTTGGGCACACGCGCCTGGGCGTGGGCCGTGTTGACGCCCAGGGACAGCAGCCCGAGCGAGGTGGCGGCCAGCGAAAAGTCACGACGTTTCATTGAAAGAGCTCTCCAGTTATTACGGCAGACTGAGCCGGCGCGCGGCGGGGAGTTCCCCCGCATCCGGCGCGCCCGAGGGTGTGGATGGTGGCGGCAAACGCTGCCCCGCGAAGTTTGGGGGCTATTGGCGTCGGTTGCCGACAGTTCGGATGGTGGATGGCCCGATCAGCGCTGCACGCGGACCAGCGCCGAATCCAGGCCGCCGCCGTCCAGCCGCTCCTTGAGGCGGTCGGCGTCGTCCTTCTTGTTGAAGGGGCCGGCGCGCACGCGGTAGACGGTGCGGCCCGCCTGCTCGCGCTCGGTGACCTTGGCCTCGACACCCATGAGCGACAGCTTGGCGCGCTGGGCCTCGGCGTCCTCGGTGGTGCGGAAGGCGCCGGCCTGCACGAAGTACATGAACGGATCGGGCCCGGAGCCGCTGCTGGCGGCGCCGCTGTTGCTGCTGCTCGGCGCGGCCGACGCGGTTGTCGTGCTGCCGGAGCCCGAGACGCTGCCCGAGCGCGCCCGGGCCAGGTCGCCCAGCGGATCGTTCGATGGCGGCAGGGCATTGGCCTCGGCCGGCGTCGGAGCGGTGCGCGACGGCTTGGGCGCCACCACCACGGGGACCGGCGGGGCGGTGCTGGGAGCGGCGGCGGCATTGCCGGTGGCGGGTTCGCCGGTGACGGGGTTGACCGGCCCGGCCGGGGCGGCCGGCTGCGCCGGCTTGGGAGCGCCGGCCTTGCCGGCCAGCGGCGCGTTCGGGTCCCAGTCGCGGTTCTTGCGGGCCTCGGCCTCGTCCTGCTCGGCGCCGCCGCGCTGCGTCTTGGTCACGAACGGGATCGGCACCTTGGTCACGTAGACCGCGATGCCCAGCGCGACGCCCAGGCCGAGCACCAGCCCGATGATCAGGCCGATGACGATGTTGCCGCGTTGACTTCTTGTCTTCTTCATGGTGAGGGAGTTCACATCTTGCTCGGCGCACTGACGCCGAGAATCGCGAGGCCATTGTGCAGCACCTGCGCGGTCGCGGCGACCAGCGCCAGGCGGGCCAGCTTCACCTTCTCGTCGTCGACCAGGATGCGCTCGGCGTCGTAGTAGCTGTGGTAGCTGGCAGCCAGTTCGCGCAGGTAGAAGGTCACGTCGTGCGGCGCGAAGTCCTTCGAGGCAGCCGTCAGCATGGCCGGGTACTTGGCCAGCAGCAGCATCAGCGCCTGGGCGGCCGGGCTTTCCAGCGGCGACAGGTCGACGTCCTTCAGCGACGCGGCGTCGCCGCCCCAGCCGGCCAGCACCGAGCAGATGCGAGCGTGGGCGTACTGCACGTAGTAGACCGGGTTGTCGTTGTTCTTCGTCACCGCGAGGTCGACGTCGAAGGTGTACTCGGTGTCGGGCTTGCGGCTCAGCAGGAAGAAGCGCACAGCGTCGGTGCTGGTCCACTCGATCAGGTCGCGCAGCGTGACGTAGCTGCCGGCGCGCTTGCTGATCTTGACCTCCTCGCCGCCCTTCATCACGCGCACCATGGTGTGCAGCACGTAGTCGGGGTAGCCCTCGGGAATGCCTTCGCCCACGGCCTGCAGGCCGGCGCGAACGCGGGCGATGGTGCCGTGGTGGTCGGTGCCCTGGATGTTGATGACCTTGTGGAAGCCGCGCTCCCACTTGGCGATGTGATAGGCGACGTCGGGCACGAAATACGTGTACGTGCCGTCCTGCTTCTTCATCACGCGGTCCTTGTCGTCGCCGTAGTCGGTCGACTTCAGCCACAGCGCGCCGTCCTGCTCGTAGGTCTTGCCGGCGGCCACGAGCTTGCGCACCGCATCTTCGACGCGACCGCTGGTGTAGAGGCTGGACTCCAGGTAGTACTGGTCGAAGCGCACGCGGAAGGCCTGCAGGTCCAGGTCCTGCTCGCGGCGCAGGTAGGCCACGGCGAACTCGCGGATGGCGTCGATATCCTCGATGTCGCCGCTGGCGGTGACCTCGCGGTCTTCCGACTTGACGGTCTTCTTCGCCTTGAAGTCGGCCGCGATGTCGGCGATGTAGTCGCCGTTGTATGCAGGCGCCTTCTCACCGCTGGGCCACTCGGGGTCGCCGGGCTTGAAGCCGCGCGCGCGCAGCTGCGTGCTGTTGGCCAGCGTCTGGATCTGCACGCCGGCGTCGTTGTAGTAGTACTCGCGCCACACGCTCTCGCCCTGCGAGGCGCGCAGGTTGCAGATGGCGTCGCCCAGCGCGGCCTGGCGGCCGTGGCCCACGTGCAGCGGGCCGGTCGGGTTGGCGGAGACGAACTCCACCAGCACCTTCTCGCCGGTGGCCGGCTGCTGGCCGAAAGCATTCCCGGCCGACAGCACCTCGCGCACGATCTGCTGCTTGGCGGCCGTCTTCAGGCGGATGTTGAGGAAGCCGGGGCCGGCGATCTCGATGGCGTCTACCCACTGGGCGAACGCGGGGGTGGCGAGCAGCGCGGCGCTCAGTTCCTCGCCCAGATCGCGGGGCTTGCGCCCCAGCGGCTTGGCGAGCTGCATCGCTGCCGTGCAGGCGAAATCGCCGTGCGCGGCCATCTTGGGCGACTCGAACGCGGCCTTGGAGCCGGCGCCGGGCGAGAGGGATTCGAGCGTGTTCGCGAGCGCCGCGAGCAGCTCCTGTTTGACCAATAGCATCCGGAAATTTTACCGGGGGCAAACCCGGGCGCAGTTGACGATCGTCATCCGATCGTTGCCGTGGCCCGTTACGATGGACGGCCCCGGGGCGGGGAACCTGTCACAACTCAACCTGCGAGGACATATCACCATGAAGAAGCTCCTTTCCCTGCTTGCACTCGGTGCCTGCCTTTCCTTCGGTGCAGCACAGGCTCAAGACAAGGCTGCCGCGCCAGCCGCCGCCCCCGCGGCAGCAGCCCCCGCCGCTGGCGCGAGCTGCGAAGCCAAGGCTGTGGACAAGAACGGCAAGGCCCTCGCCGGTGCCGCCAAGGCCAGCTCCATCAAGAAGTGCGAGAAGGAAGCCAAGGCCGCCGCCGCTCCCTCCTGCGAAGCCAAGGCCGTGGACAAGAACGGCAAGCCGCTGGCCGGCGCCGCCAAGAACAGCTTCGTCAAGAAGTGCACCGCCGACGCGGCGAAGGCCTGATCGGCACCGCGCTGGCTGCAAAGCCATGAAGGAAGGCCCGCGAAAGCGGGCCTTTTGCTTTGTGCGGCCGATCCGCCGGCTACTTGCCGAAGCCGCGCGCCAGGAACACCGCCACCAGCGGGATCAGCGCGATCAGGTGCGCCTGGACCATCACCAGCTTGCGCGTCTTGACGATCTCGGCCTCGGGCGGCAGCTTGCCGGTGGCGCGCAGCGTCTTGCGCCAGCGGAAGTAGGTGAGCGTCGGGAAGATCGACAACACGCCCACGATGATGAAGAGACCCAGCTTCACGTGCAGCAGCGGATTGGTCCAGTACCAGGCCGTGCCCTTCACGCCCCACCAAGTGCGCGCGATGCCGGTGGCCAGCACCGCGATGGCCGCGATGCCGTAGACCATGTCGACCTTGGCCAGCCGCTCGACCACCGCCGCGTTGAGCCACTGCACGCGGCACAGCGCGGCCTCGCCGGAGATGAAGACGACCATCGTGAGGATGGCGAGCAGGTGAAGGTACGCGAGGATCGCTTCTAGCGTCATCGGCGGAGCTTTCTATTCGTGGGTTGCAAATGCAAACAGATTGTGACTCCGCTGGAGCGACTCAGGCCCTTCCGCCCCAGAAATCCGGGTTGCCGTACTGCTCCTTGAGGAAATCAAGCCACAGCCGCACCCGCAGCGGCATGTGCTTGGCACCCGCGAACACTGCGTAGATGCCGTTCGGCGGCGCCGCGAACTCCTCGAGCAGCGGAACCAGCAGGCCGGCGTCGATCTCGGCTTCGACCTCCCAGGTGCTGCGCCATGCGATGCCATGGCCGGCGAGGCACCAGTCGTGCAGCACCTGGCCGTCGGAGCAGTCGAGCGGGCCGCTCGGGCGCAGGTGGATCAGCTCCTGGCTGCCTTCCTCGTTGGCGACGCGAAAAGCCCAGCCGCGCGTCTGCGAGGCGTCGCTCGACAGCGTGAGGCAGGCGAAGCGCGATAGCTCGCCCGGGTGCTTCGGCTTTCCGTGGCGGCGCACGAACTCGGGCGTGGCGACGCAGCGGCGGCGGTTGTCGGCGAGGCGCACGCTCACGAGCGACGAATCGGGCAGGTCGCCCACTCGCACCGCGCAGTCGAAGCTCTCGCCGGTCACGTCGACCACGCGGTCGCTGAGGTTCAGCGAGATCGTCACCTCCGGATGCAGGGCATGGAAGCGAGGCACCAGCGGCGCGACGTGGCGGCGGCCGAAGCCTGCGGGCGCCGTCACGCGCAGATGGCCGCTGGCCTTGAGGCCGCCGGCGCTCACGCTGGCCTCGGCGTTGGCGAACTCCGTCAGCAGGCGCTGGCAGTCTTCGAGGAAGGCGCTGCCCTCGTGGGTGAGGGTGATGCGCCGCGTGGTGCGCACCAGCAGCTTGACGCCCAGGCGCTCCTCCAGCGCGTCGAGCCGGCGCCCCATGATCGCGGGCGCCACGCCCTCGGCCTTGGCCGCGGCCGTGAGGCTGCCGCGGGTCGCGACCGAGACGAAGGATTCGAGTTGCTTCAGGCGGTCCATGGGGCGGGAACTATATCGCCCGCTGCCCTTGGAGCGCCCGGCCTATTCGGGCCGCACGCCCGCCTCGCGGACCGCCGCACCCCAACGCGCATGCTCGGCCTTGATGTACTGCGCCGCCTGCTCCGGCGTGCCGCCTACCGGCGTGCTGCCCTCGGCCAGCAACTGCGAAATGGTGGCGGGCTTGGCCAGCGCCTTGTCGACCGCGGCGCTGAGCTTCTTCACGATCTCGGGGCTGGTGCCGGCCGGCGCGACCAGCGCCTTCCAGTCCACCGCCTCGAAGCCCTTGTAGCTCTCGGCCACGGTGGGCACGTCGGGCATCACCGGCAGGCGCTTGGCCGAGGTGACGGCCAGCGCGCGCAGCCGCCCGGCCTTCACCATCGAGAGGGCGCCCTGCGGCGTGGCGAACATGTAGTCGGTCTGGCCGCCGAGCAGGTCGGTAATGGCGGGAGCCGCGCCCTTGTAGGGCACGTTGAGCACCTTGAAGCCCGCGCGCTTGGCGAGCACCTCGCCGGCCATGTGGCCCAGCGTGCCGGTGCCAGCGAGCGCCTGGCGGATCTCGCCCGGCTTGGCCTTCGCTGCCGCGACCAGTCCGGCCAGTGACTTGAACGGCGCGTCGGCGCGCACCACCAGCACCACGGGCTGCGACGCCACGACCGCCACCGGCACCAGGTCCTTCAATGCGTCGTAGGGCATCTTCGGGAACAGCGTCGGATTGATCGCCAGGTTCGCGGTCTGGCCCAGGCCGATGGTGTAGCCGTCGGGCTTGGCCTTGGCCACCACGTCCATGCCGATGTTGCCGTTGCCGCCCGCGCGGTTGTCGACGATGAAGGTCCACCTGGTGTCGTCGGCGAGCTTCTGCGCGATGAGCCGCGCCACGATGTCGGTGGCGCCGCCAGGCGTGTAGGGCACGATGAGCCGCACCGGCTTGTCGGGCCAGGCGGTGTCGGCGAGAGCGAGAGTGGGAGCGGCGTGCAGCCATGCGGCGGCCGCGGCGCACACCAGCAAGGCGCGCCGTGCATTGAAAAACATGAGGTCAGTCTCCGAGTGTGATGTGTCTTGCCTGGAGCGCAGCGATGTCCTCGTCGCTGTAGCCCACTTCCTTCAGCAGCTCATGGCCGTGCTCGCCGATGCGCGGCGGCTGCAGCCGGATGCCCGGGCGTTCGCCGTCGAGCGTGAACGGCATCAGCGGCACGTTGGCCATGCTGCCGTCGTTCATGCGCACCGGCGCGAGGCCGCCGGTGGCGTTGAGGTGCGGATCGTCGAACAGCTCCTGCGGCCGGGTGATGGGCGCGAAGGGCAGCTCGTTCTTCTCGAACACCGCGGCGAGCTCCGCGGCGCTGTGGTTCGCGAGGTGCGAGCGCAGGATGGGCATCATCCATTCGCGCGCCAGCACGCGGTCGTTGTTGGTCTTCAGGCGCGGGTCGGCCAGCATCTCGTCCAGGCCGAAGGCCTTGCAGAAGATGGCCCACTGCTTGTCGCTCACGGCCGCCAGGAAGATCTGCTCGCCGTCCTTCACGGTGAAGACGTCGTACACCGCCCAGGCCGAGATGCGGCTGGGCATCGGGTCGGCCGCCTTGCCGGTGGCGGCGAACTGCATCATGTGCTGCGCGACCAGGAACACGTTGTTCTCGAACAGCGCCGACTGCACCTCGCAGCCCTTGCCGGTGATGTCGCGCTGGCGCAGCGCGGCCATCGCGCCGATGGCGCCGAACATACCGCCCATGATGTCGTTCACGCTGGTGCCCGCGCGCAGCGGATCGCCCGAGCGGCCGGTCATGTAGGCGAGGCCGCCCATCATCTGCACCACTTCGTCGAGCGCGGTGCGGTGGTCGTAGGGGCCGGGCAGGAAGCCCTTGTGGCTCACGTAGATGAGGCGCGGGTTCAGTTTGCTCAGCGTGTCGTAGTCGAGTCCCAGCTTCTTCATGGTGCCGGGCTTGAAGTTCTCGCTGACGATGTCGGCAGTGGCGACGAGGCGCAGCGCGGCCTCCACGCCCTCGGGCTGCTTCAGGTCGAGCGCGATGCTCTTCTTGTTGCGGTTGAAGGTCGGGAAGAAGCCCGAGCCCGAACCGAGCAGGCGCCGCGTGTTGTCGCCCTCGATGGGCTCGACCTTGATGACCTCGGCGCCGAGGTCGGCCAGCAGCAGGCCGCAGGTCGGCCCCATGACCATGTGGGTGAACTCGACGACGCGGACTCCGGCGTACGGCAGGGGGTTGGCTTCAGACATGTTGTGCGTTGTGTTCCTGGACGAAGCCCTTGGGCAATCCGGCTTCCGGGGTCATGCCGTAGACCGGCTCGCCGGGCAGGCCGGCCATGAGCGGCGCGCGCGCCGCGATGAGCTTCTGGATGTCGATGCCGGTGCGCACGCCCATGGCTTCGAACATGAAGACCAGGTCTTCGGTGACCGCATTGCCCGAAGCGCCCGGCGCGTAGGGACAGCCGCCGAGGCCGCCCAGCGACGCGTCGAAGGTGCGCACGCCCTCGTCCCACGCTGCAAGGCAGTTGGCGAGGCCGAGGCCGCGCGTGTTGTGCATGTGGGCCGCGCCCGCATGGCTGCCGATCTCGGCGCGCAGGCGCCTGAAGAGACGGCGCACATGCGCGGGGTTGGCGTAGCCCACGGTATCGGACAGGCCCGACTCGTCGGCGCCGGCCTCGACGCACTGCGCGGCCAGGCGGATCACTTCGTCCTCGGGCACCAGGCCCTGCAGCGTGCAGCCGAAGGCGGTGGAGATGCCGGCTTCGAGCTTCACCTGCGGCGCGATCTCGCGGCGCAGGTCGGAGATGGCGCGCACCTCCTCGACCATCTCGGCGGGCGTCTTGCGCACGTTGGCCAGCGAATGCGCCACGCTGGCCGACACCGGCATCGTCAGCTTGTGCACGCCCGATTCCAGAGCGGCTTGCGCGCCCTTGCGGTTGGGCACCAGCGCCATCACCGTGAGGCCAGGCAGCGTGATGGCGTGGCGCACCACCGCGGCGGCATCGGCCATCTGCGGCAGCAGCCTGGCGGGCACGAAGGAGGCGACCTCGATCTCGCGCACGCCGGCGGCATACAGCGCATCGATCCAGCGCAGCTTGTCGGCCGTGGGCATGGTGGCCCTGACCGACTGCAGGCCGTCGCGCGGGCCGACCTCGCTGATGAGGACGTCGGGGGTTGTCATCGGATTTTGTCTCCTTTGGCTTGACTGTTCTGTCTTGCAGAACTACATTCCGTTAAACAGAATTAGACCGTCGATCCGCCTCGACTGTCAAGCCGAGCCGTTCCCTGCTCCTCCTTGTCATGCCCCGCAAAGCCCAGACCGAATCCGTCTCCGACCTCAACGCCGCCCCCGGCGGCGCCGCCGCGGTCGACCGCGCGCTGAGCCTGCTTTCGGCTTTCCA
Organism: uncultured Variovorax sp.; assembly: GCA_913776885.1. Taxonomy (GTDB): domain Bacteria; phylum Pseudomonadota; class Gammaproteobacteria; order Burkholderiales; family Burkholderiaceae_C; genus Variovorax. The sequence continues at coordinate 8,814 of CAJYQC010000213.1, read as the reverse complement.
GCCGGGCGACGAGGCGCTGTCGCTCGCGCAGTTCGCCGAGCGCACGCAGCTCTACAAGAGCACCGTGCTGCGGCTGCTGGCCTCGCTGGAGCATGCGCGGCTGATCCGCCGGCAGGACGACGGCCGCTACGCGCTGGGCATGGAGATCGCGCGGCTGCACGGCCTCTACACGGCCTCGCAGTCGCTCGACCGCATCGTGCTGCCGGTGCTGCGCGCGCTGGTGGCGGCTACAGGCGAAAGCGCGGCGTACCACGTGCGGCAGCCGCAGGGCGACAGCTGGGTGCGGCTTTGCCAGTTCCGCATCGATTCCCCGCACGTGGTGCGCGATCACGTGCGCGCCGGCGACCTGCTGCCCAACGACCGTGGCGCTGGCGCGCGCGTGCTGATCGCCTTCGGCCCGCAGGACGAACTGCCGCGCGGCGCCAAGGAGCGCGAGCTCTACGACACCATCCGCGCGCAGGGCTGGTGCGCGCTGGTGGGCGACCGCACCGCCGAGCTGGCCGGCATCTCGGCGCCGGTGTTCCATGCCGATGGCAGCCTGGCGGCCGCAGTGACGCTGACGATGCCCACGCACCGCTACGACGAGCGCTACATCGAGCCGGTGCGTGCGGCAGCGAAGGAGCTCGGCGGGCAGGTCTGAGCAGGCGACCGGTCAGCGCAGCGCGGCCAGCACCGCGCGGTTCTGCTCGGGCAGCCCGATGCTGACGCGCAGCCACTCGGGCAGGCCGTAGGGGCCGAGCAGCGAAACCTCGATGCCGGCGGCCAGCAGGCGCGCGTGCACGGCCTGGGCGTCGCCGACCCGCACCATCAGGAAGTTGCCGGACGAGGGCACGTGTTCGAGGCCCAGCTCCTCGAAGCCGGCCGCGAGCTGGTCGCGGCCGGCCGTGTTGAGCTCGTAGGTGCGCGCGAGGAAATCCGCGTCGCCCAGCGCTGCGACGGCGGCGGCCTGCGCCGGAGTCGTCACGTTGAAGCGCGGGCGCTGCGCGTTCATGCGCGCCGTGAGCGCCGGCTGCGACACGCCGTAGCCTATGCGCAGCCCCGCCAGCCCGAAGGCCTTGGAAAAAGTACGCGCCACGATCAGGTTGGGCAGGCGCCGCACCCACTCGATGCTGTCGTAGCGCTGCGCGGGCGAGAGGTACTCGGTGTAGGCCTCGTCCAGCAGCACCGTCACGTGCGCGGGCACCGACTGCAGGAAGGCCAGCAGCGGCGCCGGGTCGAGGAAGGTGCCGGTCGGGTTGTTCGGGTTGGCGACGAAGACCAGCTTCGTGTCGCTGCCGATGGCGGCGCGCATGGCGTCGAGGTCATGCCCGAAATTGCGCGAGGGCACGACGGTGGCGTGCGCGTGCGCATGCGCCGCGGCCGCCGCGTAGACGATGAAGCCGTACTGGGAATAGACCACGCCCTCGCCCGGCTTCAGGCTCACCTGCGCCGCCAACTCGAGGATCTCGCTCGATCCGCTGCCCAGCGTGAGCCAGTCGGCGGGCACGTCGAGCCGGGAAGCCAGCGCGTTCTTCAGCGCGGTGCCGTTGCTGTCGGGGTAGTTGCCGGCGCCCGCGAGCGCTTCGGCAGCGGCGCGGCGGGCCGAATCGGGCATGCCCAGGGGGTTTTCGTTCGAAGCCAGGAGGATCATGAGGCGGCCGCTGGAAATCGCGGATTTATTTAAGAACTTAAATATATCCGGCACTCGTGGGCCATCTGTCAGTGCCTACCCTCTGGATTCCATGGCGCCGCCTGCCGATTACCTCTATTTTTGTCACGGATAAATCACGGCTCAGGCTCTTACTGGCCAGCAAAGTATCGAATAAAGTCCAACCCAGGATTGCATATTTCTCAAGGAGAAACCCACATGACCGCCCGCATCACCGCCCACGGACTCCAGGTCGCGACCGAACTGCACCGCTTCATCGAAGAGAAGGTCCTGCCCGCCAGCGGCGTGGCCAGCGACGTCTTCTGGAAGGGCTTCGACGCCATCGTCAGCGACCTCGCGCCGAAGAACATCGCGCTGCTCGCCGAGCGCGACCGCCTGCAGGCAGAGCTCGACGCCTGGCACAAGAAGAACCCCGGCCCCATCGCCGACATGCCGGCGTACCGCGCCTTCCTCGAGAAGATCGGCTATCTGCTGCCGCAGCCCAAGGGCGTGAAGGCCACCACCGCGAACGTCGACTCCGAACTCGCGCTGCAGGCCGGCCCGCAGCTGGTGGTGCCCATCCTGAATGCACGCTATGCGCTGAACGCGGCCAACGCCCGCTGGGGCTCGCTGTACGACGCGCTTTACGGCACCGACGCCATTCCCGAGACCGACGGCGCCGAGAAGGGCAAGGGCTACAACCCGGTGCGCGGCGCCAAGGTCATCGAGTTCGCGCGCAACGTGCTCGACCAGGCCGCCCCGCTCAACAACGGCTCGCACAAGAACGCCACCGGCTACAGCGTGAAGGACGGCAAGCTGGTCGTCGCGCTGCAGAGCAGCAGCACCGGCCTGGCCGACCCCTCGCAGTTCGTCGGCTACCAGGGCGACGCCACCGCGCCGTCGTCGGTGCTGTTGAAGCACAACGGCATCCACCTCGACATCCGCATCGACCGCTCCACGCCCATCGGCAAGACCGACCCTGCCGGCGTGAGCGACCTGGTGCTCGAAGCCGCGCTCTCGACCATCCTCGACCTCGAGGACTCGGTGGCCGTGGTCGACGCGGCCGACAAGGTGGTGGCGTACTCGAACTGGCTGGGCATCGTCGAAGGCACGCTGACCGAAGAAGTCACCAAGGGCGGCAAGACCTTCACGCGCGGCCTGAACGCCGACCGCGAATACACCGGCGCCGACGGCAAGCCCGTGAAGCTGCACGGCCGCTCGCTCATGTTCCTGCGCAACGTGGGCCACCTGATGACCAACCCCGCCGTGCTGTACGACGGCGGCAAGGAAATCCCCGAGGGCATCCTCGACGCCGTGGTGACCACCACCATCGCCACCATCGACCTGAAGCGCAAGGGCAACTCGCGCACCGGCAGCATCTACATCGTCAAGCCGAAGATGCACGGCCCGGCCGAAGTGGCCTTCGCCAGCGAGCTGTTCGGCCGCGTCGAGCAGCTGCTGGGCCTGCCCGCCAACACCGTGAAGCTGGGCATCATGGACGAGGAGCGCCGCACCAGCGTGAACCTGAAGGCCTGCATCGCCGAGGCCGCCGCGCGCGTGGCCTTCATCAACACCGGCTTCCTCGACCGCACCGGCGACGAGATGCACACCGCCATGCAGGGCGGCCCGATGATCCGCAAGGGTGACATGAAGTCCAGCGCGTGGATCGGCGCCTACGAGAAGAACAACGTGCTCGTCGGCCTGTCCAGCGGCCTGCGCGGCAAGGCCCAGATCGGCAAGGGCATGTGGGCCATGCCCGACCTGATGGCCGCCATGCTCGAGCAGAAGATCGGCCACCCCAAGGCCGGCGCCAACACCGCCTGGGTGCCCTCGCCCACCGCCGCCACGCTGCACGCTCTGCACTACCACCAGGTCAGCGTGACCGCGGTGCAGCAGGAGCTGGAGAAGATCGACGCCGACGCCGAGCGCGACAACATCCTCAACGCGCTGCTGCAGGTGCCGATCGCCGCCGAAGCCAGGTGGACCGCCGAAGAGCGCCAGCAGGAGATCGACAACAACGTGCAGGGCATCCTCGGCTACGTGGTGCGCTGGATCGACCAGGGCGTGGGCTGCTCCAAGGTGCCCGACATCCACGACGTCGGCCTGATGGAAGACCGCGCCACGCTGCGCATCTCCAGCCAGCACATCGCCAACTGGCTGCTGCACGGCGTGGTCACCAAGGCCCAGGTCGACGAGACCTTCCAGCGCATGGCCAAGGTAGTCGACGAGCAGAACGCCGGCGACCCGCTGTACCAGCCGATGGCCGGCCACTTCGACACCTCGGCGGCCTACAAGGCGGCGCAGGACCTGGTGTTCAAGGGCATCGAGCAGCCGAGCGGGTACACGGAGCCGCTGCTGCATGCATGGCGCCTGAAGGTGAAGGGCGAGGCCTGATCGGCCCGCTGGGGGCGAGGCTCCATCACCAGAACGGCACCTTCGGGTGCCGTTTTTTCATGCGCGCGGCCTGGTCTTCCTGGCAGCCGCCTTGAGCGGCACGTCGTCCATCGACAGCTGGCGGAGTTCGCGGCGCAGTTCGCGTTCCAGCTCCTTCTCGGTCGGCAGGTGCAGCTGATAGCGGCTGGTGAAGATGTTGCGCTCCTGCTGCTCGCCCAGGGTGTACTTCACCACAGCGTCGTTCTTGTCCGGACAAAGGATGACTCCCAGCGTCGGGTTGTCGCCTTCGGTGCGACGCTCGCGGTCGTAGTAGTTCACATAGAGCTGGATCTGGCCGAGGTCGCCATGCGTGAGCTTGCCGACCTTGAGATCGATGAGCACGTAGCACTTGAGCACCGTGTGATAGAAGACCAGGTCGATGTAGAAGTGGTCGCCGTCGATGGTGATGCGCTCTTGGCGGGACACGAATGCAAAGCCCTTGCCCAGCTCGAGCAGGAAGTTCTGCAGGTTCTCGATGAGCGCCTGCTCCAGCCTCGACTCGACCAGCTTCGGCGATTCGGGCAAGTCCAGGAATTCGATCACCACCGGGTCCTTCAGGACATCGAGAGGCTGCATCACCTCCTGGCCGTGCGTCGCCAGACGCATCAGGCTTTTCTTGTCCTTGCTCTTGGCCAGCCGGTCGTACAGCAGGCTGGCCATCTGGCGTTGCAGTTCGCGCACCGACCACGCGCTGCGGATGGCTTCGATCTCGTAGAAGGCTCGCGCCTCCGGGCGCGCCGCGCGCAGGAGCTGGCGGTAATGGCTCCACGAGAGAGAGACGGATGCAGCGTCCCAGGATGCCAGCCCGCCGGGTCACCGGATTTCCGAGACGCCGTCTCGGAAATGGTCTGAGGAGGCAGTGCCGCCGCCGCGGCCGATTTCCGAGACGGCGTCTCGGAAATCAACTGCGGATAGTCCAGGTAGAACTGCCGGAACGCTTCGAGGTTGTCGGCGGAATAGCCGCGGCCGAACTCGGCCGTCAGGCGTGTCGACAGGTCGGCGAGCAGCTTGGCGCCGTAGCCCGCCCGACGCCGACCTCGCTGCTCCTCCTCGACGATCTCGCGCCCTATGAGCCAGTTGGCCGCCACCTGCGTGGTGTTGACAGTGCGGACCACGCGGGCGCGCGCTGCATCGAGGATCATGCGAACGCGGCTGAAAAGCGGCCTTGCGGCTTTTTTGGCTTCCGGCTTGGCTGCACGGGAGCTGGAGCGGGAGGGGGTGTCAGTCTTGGGCAATGCGCGACTCTGGGGTTGTCCAGAAATTATGGAGGCAGCCTTCTTCGCGGGGGCAAGTCCTTGCAAGCGTCGCCGCCGTGACCACGAGCAAGATGATCAACTAGCATCATGACCGCCCCAACCTTCCTGGCTTCTCGCTCCCAATGAATCCGAACGCGGCACCCAAGCCCGCGGAGCAATCCGGCAACGCCGGCCCCGGCTCACGCCTTCCCCGCTCTTCGCCCTGGTCCTCCTCCGCGGCCGCCATGCTCGTGGCCCTGGCCACCGCCTTCGCCCTGAGCCAGGCCTTCCGCACCGTCGGCGCCATGATGGCCACGCCGCTCACCAGCCACTTCGGGCTCACGCCGCAGCAGCTTGGCACCTGGGCTGGCACCTTCCACTTCATGTTCGGGATCATGCAGCTCGCGATGGGCGTGTCGATCGACATCTTCGGCGTGAGGCGCACCGTGCTGACGGCGTTTCCGCTGGCGATCGCGGGCGCGGTGCTGTGCGCGATGGCGCCAAACTTCCACGCACTGTTGCTGGGTCAGGCCCTGATCGGCGTGGGCTGCGCGCCGGCCTTCCTGGCCTGCACGGTGTTCATCGCGCGGCACTTCGATGCGTCGCGCTTCACCGCCATGTCGGGGCTGGTGATGAGCCTGGCCGGCATGGGCATCCTGTTCACGGGCACGCCTCTGGCGCTGCTGATCGAGGCTTCGTCATGGCGCGTGGGCTATGCGGTGCTGGCGGCGTTCGCGGTGCTGTCGTGGCTGGTCATCTTCTGGCGCGTGCGCGAGCCTGCGCGTGCGGCCGATGTCGCGCTGCCGGAACGGGCGCAGCGCCAGTCGCTGCGCAAGGCCGTGCGCGAACTGCTGCCACTGTTCGCGATGCCGCACACGCTGGGGCTGCTGTGCTTCGCCTGCGTGTCGTACGCGGCTTTCATCACGCTGCGCGGACTGTGGCTCGGCCCGGTGCTGCACGAGCGGCACGGCCTCTCGCTGGTGGCGAGCGGCAACGTCGCACTCGTGATGACCGTCGCCGGCATGATCAGCCCCACGCTCTTCGGCCGCATGGACCCGGGCGGCGCGCGGCGCACGCGCTGGATGATGGCCTGCGCGCTCGCGGGCACGCTGATGTTCGGCGCGATGGCGCTGACGCATTCGCGCGTGATCGACATCGGCCTGCCGATCGTCTATGGCCTTCTCTCGGGCTACAGCGTGCTGCAGTACGCGTACACCAAGAACGCCTACCCGGCCGCGATGACGGGGCGTGCGATGGCGCTGATGAACATGGCGATGTTCCTCGGCGTCTCGCTGATGCAGTGGACCACCGGCGTGGCCGCGTCGTGGGGCGTGGCGAACGGCGTCGAGCCGTTCCGCGCGGTGTTCCTCACGGTAGCCGGCATGCTCGCCGCGGGCAACCTGGCGTTCTTCCTGCTGCCACGTGCGCACGCGCGGCCGCCGGCGCAGCTCAGCGCTTGATCGCCAGCATCAGCACGCCGCCCGCGATCATCGCCACGCCCGCCCATTCGCGGCCCGAGGGGCGCTCGCCGAGGAACATCACGGCAAACAGCACCACCAGCACCACGCTGAGCTTGTCGACCGGCGCAACGCGCGATGCGTCGCCCACCTTGAGCGCGCGGAAATAGCAGACCCACGACGCGCCTGTCGCAAGCCCCGAGAGCACGAGAAAGAGCCAGGTGCGCGGCGACAGCTGCAGCGGGTTCGTCCACTTGCCGGTGCCGTTCACGAAGACCAGCAGGACCGCGAAGATGACCACCGTGCGCACCAGCGTCGCCATGTCGGAATCGACGCCGGCCAGCCCGAGCTTGGCGAGGATGGCCGTCAGCGCGGCGAAGACGGCCGACGGGGCGGCCCATAGAAACCAGTTGGAGGCGGTGAGGTTCATCGTGCTTCTTTCATCGGCGACAACGCGGGCGCCTCATCATGCGCGACGCGACTTCGCTCTACCTGACGAACGGCGTCAGCCGTCTTCGCCCAGGCGCGCGCGGATCTCCTTGCGGCTGAGCTGGCGCTTGGTTGCGGCGTAGACGTCGTCGCGCCCGTACATGGCTCGGTTGCTCGACACGCCGAACTCCGGACGGCCCCATGCGCAGGTGGTCTTGACGAAGCAGCGCCGCAGGACGTCGAAACGCTTGTCCCAGACGCCCGGAGCCCTCATCGGCGGCGTAGGCGCCAGCGTGATCTCGTACCAGTAGCCGTCCACGCGGTGCCATTGCGTGAGTTCGTCGATCTCGACGAACGACAGCTCCTCGTTCTTTCCATGCTGCCCGTTCCTCTCGCCGCGTTCGCGCTGCCGCGCCTGCACGACGCGTCGGTTGGGCAGCAGGATGCCGGTGACCGGATGCACGAAAAGCTCCACGCTGGAGGCGTCCTCCAGCGGCACATGATCGCCGCGCCCCCACCGGGAAGCACGCACCAGCACTTGGCCATCTCGCATCACCGCGCCGCGGTCCACGAAGTCGTCGATGTGCTCGAAGATGTGCGCCTGCACCGTGCTGCGGCGATCGATGCCGCTGCACAGCTCCGCAAATACTTTGTCCCATGGCCGGTGCACCTGCTTGTGCAGCCAGCGCCTGAGCGGCGCGAGGTTTTCGTTGAGCCACTTCCCGTGCTTGTAGCCGCGCTTCATGCCGATGCGCGAACCCGCCTCCTTGCCGTTGCGCCACTTGCGTCCATCGCCTTGCACACGCCAGCCGCCTCGCGGCCGCTCGACGATGACCTTGTCCATGTCTTCACGCATCGTCGGACCTCCCGATGCTTCGCGCCGTCTTCTGCAGCGCCACCTTCTGCGCGCGCCGCTCGGCGCTGTGGGTGCGCAGGTGGCGGCCGGCCTTCTGGCCTGCTTCGCGGCGTGCCAGCGCGGCCACCACGGGGTTGCGGGGCGCCGCGTTCGGCACCGAAAAATAGAACCGGCCCAGACGCTTGTCGTCGTCGCGGGCCCTTCGTTGAGCACTCATATGTGCACACACTCCGAAAAACAAAAAAGCCCCGGCGAATGGCTGCGCGGGGCCTTTGTCGATGGGCCTCGGCGGATGCATGCGATGCACGTCCGGCCGGGGCGGTCGGTGTGCGGGTCAGGTGTTCAGGTAACGGTTCATTGGATGGGGTGTGTCGCCAGGGAGGTCGATCGTCGCCGGGCGAGATGCGAGCAAAAACTGTTGCTGAAAAACGAAGGGCGGATTCTGTCGAGCGCGCGTTCGATGCGCAAGTGCCGCGTATCGCTCGTGTGGCGCAAAGCCTACGTGGCAGCCCAATGAATCCAATCGCGCGCAGCCAACGTATCAGGTTCAAGCGCATCGCGCCTCCGAGCTGTTGGCGGTTTCCACAGAGAGCCTCGAGAACATCCATCTTTCTTTCCAGGAGACTTCAATGAAGAAACTCGTGATCGCAGCCAGCGTCTCTGTCCTTCTCGCAGCCTGCGCAGGCGGCATGGGCATGAGCGGCAGCAGCAGTAGCAGCGGCATGTCGAACCCGATGGTCGGCGGCGCACCGATGTACCCGACGAAGGACATCGTCG
>CAJYQC010000212.1 GCA_913776885.1 uncultured Variovorax sp. | reverse complement strand
AGCACACATCATGAACGACACCAAGTACATCGAGATCCACGGCGTCGAGCAGGCGTTCAAGACGCCCAAGGGCCGCTTCGTCGCGCTGCGCGACGTGAACCTGAACGTGGCCAAGGGCGAGTTCATCACGCTCATCGGCCACTCCGGCTGCGGCAAGTCGACGCTGCTGAACCTGATCGCGGGGCTCACAACGCCCACGCAGGGTTCGCTGCTGTGCGCCAACAAGGAGATCAAGGGCCCGGGCCCCGAGCGTGCGGTGGTGTTCCAGAACCACTCGCTGCTGCCCTGGCTCACCTGCTTCGAGAACGTGTACCTCGCGGTCGAGCGCGTGTTCGCGGCAACGGAGAACAAGACCCAGCTTCGGGCGCGCACCGACGCGGCGCTGGCGCTGGTCGGCCTGTCGCACGCTGCGCAGAAGCGCCCCGGCGAGATCTCCGGCGGCATGAAGCAGCGCGTGGGCATTGCACGCGCGCTGTCGATGGAGCCCAAGGTGCTGCTGATGGACGAGCCCTTCGGCGCGCTGGACGCCCTCACCCGCGCCAAGCTGCAGGACGAGTTGCTGGCCATCGTGCAGAAGACGCAGAGCACCGTCGTGATGGTCACGCACGACGTGGACGAGGCCGTGCTGCTGAGCGACCGCATCGTGATGCTCACCAACGGCCCGGCCGCCACCATCGGCGAGGTTCTTTCGGTGGACATCCCGCGCCCGCGCAACCGCGTGGAGCTGGCGGAAGACCCGGTCTACGTGCATGCGCGCAAGGCGGTGATCGACTTCCTCTACACGCGCCAGGCGCACGTGGAGAAGGTCGCGGCCTGAGGTTTTGGCGGCCGCACTGCGAAGCGCGCAGGCGGCCGGTTGTTTCGTTGTTCGACAAGCCCGTGGCGCAGTCCTGGTGCGCCGCGCGCCTCCCCACGCCCGATTCCAGGAAAGGACGGCTCCCATGGACAAGAAAATGAAACTCGTGATGGTCGGCAACGGCATGGCCGGCGTGCGCACGCTCGAGGAGCTGCTGAAGATCGCGCCCGAGCTGTACGACATCACCGTCTTCGGCGCGGAGCCGCATCCCAACTACAACCGCATCCTGCTGTCGCCGGTGCTCGCGGGCGAGCAGACGATCGACGAGATCGTGCTCAACAGCTGGGAGTGGTACTCGGAGAACAACATCACGCTGCACGCCGGCAAGAAGGTGGTGGAGGTCGACCGCGTCAGGCGCATCGTGCGTGCCGTGGATTCCGAAGGTGGCGTCACCGAGGCCGCCTACGACCGCCTGCTGATGTGCACCGGCTCCAACCCCTTCATGCTGCCGGTGCCCGGCAAGGACCTGAAGGGCGTGATCGCCTACCGCGACATCGCCGACACCGACTACATGATCGAGACAGCGCGCACGCACAGGAACGCGGTGGTCATCGGCGGCGGCCTGCTGGGCCTGGAAGCCGCCAACGGCCTGATGCTGCGCGGCATGAACGTGACGGTGGTGCACGTCATGCCCTGGCTGATGGAACGCCAACTCGACGACGTGGCCGGCAGGCTGCTGCAGAAGTCGCTGGAAGACCGCGGCCTGAAGTTCATGATGGGCGCCCAGACGCAGGAGCTGGTGGGTGGAGAGGACGGCCGCGTGAAGGCCATCCGCTTCAAGGACGGCACCGAGACCGCCGCCGACCTGGTGGTGATGGCCGTGGGCATCCGTCCCAACGTGGAGCTGGCCGAAAAGATGCGGCTGCACTGCAACCGCGGCATCGTCGTCACCGACACCATGCAGACCGTCACCGACGCACGCATCTACTCGGTGGGCGAATGCGCGGCGCACCGCGGCATCGCCTACGGCCTGGTGGCCCCGCTCTTCGAGCAGGCCAAGGTGGCGGCCAACCACCTCGCGCAGTTCGGCATCGGCCGCTACCTGGGCTCGCTCACTTCCACCAAGCTGAAAGTGACTGGCATCGACCTGTTCTCGGCCGGCGAGTTCATGGGCGGCGAAGGCACGGAGGAGATCGTCATGAGCGACCCCTTCGGCGGCGTCTACAAGAAGCTGGTCATCAAGGACGACAAGCTGGTGGGCGCCTGCCTCTACGGCGACACGGTGGACGGCAGCTGGTACTTCAAGCTGCTGCGCGACGGCCGCAGCGTGCACGACATCCGCGACAAGCTGATGTTCGGCGAATCGAACATCGGCGACACAGGCCACGAGGGCCACAACAAGGCCGCGAGCATGCCCGACGACGCCGAGGTCTGCGGCTGCAACGGCGTGAACAAGGGCACCATCTGCAAGGCCATCAAGGAGAAGGGCCTGTTCACGCTCGACGAGGTGAAGAAGCACACCAAGGCCAGCGCGAGCTGCGGCTCGTGCACCGGGCTGGTGGAGCAGATCCTGATGTTCACCGCGGGCGGCGACTACTCGGCCACCCCCAAGAAGAAGGCTGTGTGCGGCTGCACCGACGCGAGCCACCAGGACGTGCGCGACGCGATCCGCAAGGAGCACTACCTGACCCACGACGAGGTCTACCGCAACCTCGGCTGGCGCACGCCCAATGGCTGCGCCACCTGCCGCCCGGCCGTCAACTACTACCTCATCAGCACCTGGCCGAAAGAGGCGAAGGACGATCCGCAGAGCCGCTTCATCAACGAGCGCAGCCACGCCAACATCCAGAAGGACGGCACCTATTCCGTCATCCCGCGCATGTGGGGCGGCCACACCACGCCCGACGAGCTGCGCCGCATCGCGGATGCGGCCGACAAGTACAAGATCCCGACCGTCAAGGTCACGGGCGGCCAGCGCATCGACCTGCTGGGCGTGAAGAAGGAAGACCTGGAAGGCGTGTGGAAGGACATCGGCATGCCCAGCGGCTTCGCTTATGCCAAGTCGCTGCGCACGGTGAAGACCTGCGTGGGCAGCGAGTGGTGCCGCTTCGGCACCCAGGACAGCACGCAGATGGGCAAGGACCTGGACCGCGCGCTGTGGGCCATGTACTCGCCGCACAAGGTCAAGCTGGCCGTCTCGGGCTGCCCGCGCAACTGCGCCGAGGCCGGCATCAAGGACGTGGGCGTGATCGGCGTGGACTCCGGCTGGGAGCTCTACGTGGGCGGCAACGGCGGCATCAAGACCGAGGTCGCCCAGTTCCTGGTGAAGGTGAAGACCGCCGCCGAGGTGATGGAGTACTCGGGCGCCTTCCTGCAGCTCTATCGCGAGGAAGGCTGGTACCTGGAGCGCACGGTGCACTACATCGGCCGCGTGGGCCTGGACTACGTGAAGAAGAAGATCCTCGAAGACGCCGAGGGCCGCAAGGCGCTGTGGGAGCGCCTGCAGTTCGCGCTCGACGGCGAGCCCGATCCGTGGTTCGAGTCGGCGCAGGCCTCGGTGGACGTGCGGCAGTTCACGCCGCTGACCGCGGCAGCCTGAAACCGAACATTGAGAAGGAAGAGCCCACCATGAGCGACTGGAAAGTCATCTGCCGCATCGACGACATCCCCGTGCTCGGCGCGCGCCGCGTGGCGCGGCCGGCCGGGCTGGACGTGGCCGTGTTCCGCAACGCCGAGGACCAGGTGTTCGCACTGCTCGACCGCTGCCCGCACAAGGGCGGCCCGCTGAGCCAGGGCATCGTGTTCGGCACCAGCGTGGCCTGCCCGCTGCACAACTGGGCGATCGGGCTGGACGACGGCTGCGCCAAGGCGCCCGACGAGGGCTGCACGCCCAAGTTCGCGGTGAAGGTGGAAGACGGCGTGGTGCATCTCAATGCAGCCGAGCTGGCGACGCACGCGATCGACCTGGAGCGCCCGAGCGCAGGACCGAAGCCTTTCGCGGTGCTGTCGGTCCTACCGCTGGAATAGCCCATGACGCGGGAGACCCGGTCCACCTGCCCGTACTGCGGCGTCGGCTGCGGCGTGATCATCGAGTCGAACGGCGGCGAGATCACCGGCGTGCGCGGCGACCCGGCGCACCCGGCCAACGTCGGGCGGCTGTGCACCAAGGGCTCGACGCTGCACCTCACCGCGAGCGCCACGGTCACGCGGCAGACGCGGCTGCTGCAGCCCATGCAGCGACTCGCGCGCGGCGAGGCGCCCTCGGTCGTCGCCTGGGACACCGCGCTGGACAACGCCGCCGGCAAGTTCGCACAGGTGATCCGCGACCACGGCCCCGACGCGGTCGGCTTCTACGTGTCGGGCCAGCTGCTGACCGAGGACTACTACGTCTTCAACAAGCTCGCCAAGGGCCTGGTCGGCACCAACAACATCGACACCAACTCGCGCCTGTGCATGAGCAGCGCGGTGGCCGGCTACAAGCAGACGCTGGGCGCCGACGCGCCGCCGGCCTGCTACGACGACCTGAAGCATGCGCAATGCCTCTTCATCGTGGGCAGCAACACGGCCTGGGCGCACCCGATTCTTTTCCGCCGCATCGAGGACGCGAAGGCGGCCAACCCGGCGCTGAAGATCGTGGTGGCCGACCCGCGCCGCACCGACACGGTCGAGATCGCCGACCTGTTTTTGCCCATCCAGCCCGGCTCCGACGTGATGCTCTTCAACGGCATGCTGCACCTGATGCTGTGGGAAGGCTGGACCGATGCGAAGTACATCGCCGCGCACACCAGCGGCTTCGATGCGCTGAAGGCCACGGTGCGCGAATGCACGCCCGACAAGGTGGCGCAGGTCTGCGGCATCGCCAGGGACGACCTGCTCGAGGCCGCGCGGCTCTTCGCCACCTCGCCGGCCACGCTGAGCCTGTATTGCCAGGGGCTGAACCAGTCGTCCAGCGGCACGGCGAAGAATGCCGCGCTCATCAACCTGCACTTGGCGACCGGCCAGATCGGCCGCGCCGGCGCCGGCCCCTTCTCGCTGACCGGCCAGCCCAATGCGATGGGCGGTCGCGAGGTGGGCGGCCTCGCCAACCTGCTGAGCGCTCACCGCGACCTGGCCAACGCCGACCACCGCGCCGAGGTCGCCGCGCTCTGGGGCGTGCCCTCGGTGCCCGAGAAGCCGGGAAAGACGGCGGTGGAGATGTTCCAGGCGGCGGCCGACGGCGAGATTCGCGCGCTGTGGATCGCATGCACCAATCCGGCGCAGTCGATGCCGGATCAGGCCACCGTGCGCCGCGCCTTGGAGCGTGCCGAGTTCGTGGTGGTGCAGGAAGCCTTCGCGACCACCGCCACCTGCGCCTTCGCCGACCTGCTGCTGCCCGCCACCACCTGGGGCGAGAAGGAAGGCACCGTCACCAACAGCGAGCGCCGCATCTCGCGCGTGCGCCCGGCCGTGCCGGCGCCGGGCGAGGCGCGCAACGACTGGTCGATCGCCGTGGCCTTCGCGCGCCGGCTCGAGCAGCAATTGGACCGTACCTCCACGCTGTTCCCGTATGAGACGGTCGAATCGGTCTGGAACGAGCACCGCGAATCCACGCGAGGGCGCGACCTGGACATCACCGGCCTGAGCTACGAGATGCTGGAGAGCACTGGCCCGCAGCAATGGCCGCTGAAGGAAGGCGATAGCACCGGCCGCGCCCGCCTCTACGAAGACGGCGTGTTCCCCACGCCCGACGGCCGCGCCCGCTTCGTCGACACGGTCTACAAGCCGGTGGCCGAGGCGCGCGAGTCCCGCTACCCCTTCTCGCTGAACACCGGCCGCCTGCGCGACCAGTGGCACGGCATGAGCCGCACCGGCACGGCCGGGCGCCTTTTCGGCCACATGCCCGAGCCGCTCGTGCAGATGAACGCGCAGGACATGGCGCGCCGCCAGATCGACGAAGGCGACCTGGTGCAGCTGACCTCCAAGCGCGGCTCGATCGTGCTGCCCGCACGCGCCAGCACCGAGGTGGGGCTGAGCCAGGCCTTCGTCGCGATGCACTGGGGCGAGGAATACCTGAGCGGGTGTTCGTCGAACGGCACGCGGCTGGCGGGCATCAATGCGCTGACCACGCCGGCCTTCTGCCCGACCTCGAAGCAGCCCGAACTCAAGCACGCGGCGGTGAGGATCCTCAAGGCCGACCTGCCCTGGTCGCTGCTGGCGATGGCCTGGCTGCCCGGTGACGAGGCGCTGGCGGCGCAACGCGCGCTGCAGCCGCTGATGGGGCTCTTTCCTTTCGCGACCTGCGTGCCGTTTTCCGGCAGCACGCGAGGAACCGAACGCAGCGGCCTGCTCTTCCGCGCCGCCGCGCATGACGCGTCCGACGAGGCGCTGGTCGAAAAGATCGAGGTGCTGCTCGGCCTGCAGACGTCAGAAACCCTGCGGTACGCCGACCGACGCCGCGGCCAGCGGCGCTCGGCACGGCTGGTGCGCCGCGCCGACGGCAGCGCAGGCCTCGAAGCCTTCCTGCTGGGGGGCGACACCAGCGCCGAGGCATGGATCGCCACCCTGCTGCGCGAGGAACTGCCGGCACAGAGCTACGGCCGCCTGCTGCTGTCGCCGGGATCGAAGGCACCGGTGGCGGTGCAGTCGCGCGGCAAGACGGTGTGCACCTGCTTCAACGTGGCCGATGCGGCGATCCAGGCCGAGCTGCTGCGCTGCGCCGGCACGCCGGACGAACGGCTGGCGAAGCTGCAGGGAGCGCTGAAATGCGGCACCAACTGCGGCTCGTGCGTTCCGGAGCTCAAGCGGATGGTGCGGGCGACGCCGGTCGAGGCGGAGGCGCTGTCGTGATGCGCCGTCTGCATTGCTCCCTCTCCCCTCGGGGAGAGGGCTGGGG
>CAJYQC010000211.1 GCA_913776885.1 uncultured Variovorax sp. | reverse complement strand
CCCCAGAGGGGGAGGGAGAAAGATCGGGCTTATGGCGCAGCCTCCACTTGCTGCTCTTCCTCGAACAGCATGTCGTGGATGCGCTGCGCCGTGCGCTGGAATTCGGCGCCGCCCAGGCTGTCGAGCGTGAAGGCGTGGCTGTTGATCTCGGCGCGCATGCGCCCCGGATGCGGCGACAGCAGCGCGATGCGGTTGCCCACCACCAGCGCCTCCTCGATGGAGTGGGTGACGAACAGCAGCGTGAAGCGCACCTCGTCCCAAAGCTCGAGCAGCTCCTGCTGCATCCTGCGGCGGGTGAGCGCATCGAGCGCGGCGAAGGGCTCGTCCATCAGCAGCACGCGCGGCTGCATCGCCAGTGCACGTGCGATCGCCACGCGCTGCTTCATGCCGCCCGAAAGCTGGTGCGGATGCACGTCGGCGAACTTCGAGAGGCCGACCTTGTCGAGGTAGTGCAGCGCGCGCTCGGCCGCTTCCTTCCTGCCGAGCGTGCGCGAAGCCAGCAGCGGGAACATCACGTTCTGCTTCACCGTCTTCCACGGCGGCAGCTGGTCGAACTCCTGGAACACGACGATGCGGTCGGGGCCGGGTTGCGCCACGCGCCTTCCGTCGAGGCGGATCTCGCCCTCGACCGGCGGGATGAAGCCCGCCACGGCCTTCAGCAGCGTCGACTTGCCGCAGCCCGAGGGACCGAGCAGCACGAAGCGGTCGGCGGCATGGACGTCGAAGCTCACGCGGTGCGTGGCGCGCACGACGCGCTCGGGGGTGCGGTATTCGAGGCTGACGTTGTCGACCTGGAGCAATGCCTGTGCCTTGGCGTCTTGCTCCCTCCCCCGCTGGGGGAGGGCTGGGGTGGGGGCAGACGGCGACCGCGCATTCACTGCCCTGCCAGCCCCCATCCCAACCTTCCCCCAGAGGGGGAAGGAGTCGAACCCCGAAGACGCCTCGGCCATGCTCATCAATTCCCCGACACGTTCTGCGCGTCGTCGAAGAAGTAGTCCTTCACCGAAGCCGGCTTGTTCTTGATCGCGCCCACGCGATGCATGAACTCGGCGAGCGGATAGGTGTTCTGCGGCGTGGTCTTGAACTGCACCTCGGGGTTCTTGATGATCTTGAGAAGCAGGTCGCGATCGAGCTTCGCGTTGCTCACCTTGAGGTAGATGTCGGCCGCCTTCTCAGGATTGGCCGTGACGAACTTCGCCGCCTCGTCGAGCGCATCGACGAAGGCCTTGTACGTCTTCGGGTTCTCGCTGCGGAACTTCTCGGTGGCGTAGAGCACCGTCGCCGACGACGGGCCGCCCAGCACCTGGTACGAGTTCAGCACGATGCGCGCGTTCGGGTTGCCCGCGAGCTCCTGCTCCTGGAACGGTGGATTGCCGAAGTGCGCCGTGATCTCCGTACCGCCCTTGATGATGGCCGCCGCCGCATCGGGATGCGGCACCGCCACGCTGATCTTGTCGAGCCTGTTGAATTCCTTGTCGCCCCAAAGCCTGGCCGACGCGAACTGCAGCACGCGCGACTGCACCGACACGCCCACCGCGGGCAGCGCGATGCGGTCCTTGTCGGTGAAGTCGGCGATCGACTTCACATTCGGGTTGTTGCTCACGAGGTAGTACGGGAAGTTGCCCAGCGAGGCCACGCCCTTCACGTTCTGCTTGCCCTTGGTGCGGTCCCACAGCGTGAGCAGCGGCCCCACGCCGGCGCCGGCGATCTCGATGTTGCCCGACAGCAGCGCGTCGTTCACCGCCGAGCCGCCCGAGAGCTTGACCCATTCGACCTTGGCGTCGACACCGGCGGCCTTCGCGTGCTTCTCGATGAGCTTCTGCTCCTGCGCCACGTTGAGCAGCAGGTAGACGATGCCGAACTGCTCGGCGATGCGGATCTGGCCTTCGGCGTGCGCGCAGAGGCTGCCGGCCAGGAGGCCGAGGCCGGCGACGAGCGCGGCGGCTTTGCGGGTGAAGCGGTTCATTGGATTCGAAATCGGAAGAAAAGAGAAATCAGAAGGGCGTGTCGCCGACGATGGTGGTGCGGTTCAGGCGCCGGCGCAGGTGATCGGGCGTGCCCGCTGCCAGATGCATCAGCGAGCGGTTGTCCCAGAACACCAGGTCGTGCGGCGCCCATCGGTGGCGATACACGAACTCGGGCTTCACGCTGTGCGCGAACAACTCGGCCAGCAGCGCGTCGCTCTCGGCCTGCGGCAGGCCGACGATGCGCTTCGTGAAATGCTCGCTGACGAAAAGCGCCTTGCGGCCCGTCTCCGGATGCGTGCGCACCACCGGCTGCACGGCAGGCGCGACCTGGTCGATCTGCGCCTGCGAAAGCTTCGGCCGCCACGGGTTCTTCGCGCGCAGTTCCTCGTACTTCGCGAGATAGCTGTGCTCGGCCTTCAGCGGCAGGATGCGCTGCTGCAGTTCGGGGCTCAGAGATTCCCATGCGAGATGCTGGTCGGCGAAGAGCGTGTCGCCGCCTTCGCTCGGCAGCTCCTGAGCGTGCAGCAGCGAACCGAGGCTGGGCTTGGGCTTGTACGAGATGTCGGAATGCCAGTAGACGCCCGCATCGCCGAGGCCGATGGGCTCGCCGTTCTCCTTGATGTTGGAGACGATGAGGATCTCGGGATGGTTCTTGAGCTGGAACTGGTGGAGGACGTGGATTTCGAGCGGGCCGAAACGGCGGCTGAAATCGATGTGCTCCTGCGGGGTGATCTGCTGGTTGCGGAAGACCAGGACGTGGTGGTCGAGGTGGGCCTTGTGGATGCGGGCGAAGTCTTCGACGTTGATGGGCTTCGAGATGTCGAGGCCCAGGATTTCTGCGCCTACTGGGGCATCGAAAGGGCGCACTTCGAAGTGCTGCGAGGGGGCATGTGCCTCACTGGTGGGGGCGGGAGTCATGCCGGGAATGTAGGAGCCTGCGGTTGGATCGCAAACGAACTCTTTGTTGCTAGCTTATGACTTTGTTTTTTGGGTGTTTTGCTTCCGCGGCTCTGGCCTGCTGTCTTTTGTCTCGATGGGAGGCTGTAGGGCGGCTGCTTCCCGGGGCCGGGTCTCGGCCCGGCAGCCGACCTACTTTTCTTTGCTTCGCCAAAGAAACGTAGGCAAAAGAAAGGCGACCCTGCTGTCTGCGTCCCTTCGCTTCGCTACGGGCAACCTGCGATGCTCGACGTAGGAGGGGGTCCGCAGAACT
>CAJYQC010000210.1 GCA_913776885.1 uncultured Variovorax sp. | reverse complement strand
ACCAGGTGCTGGACATCAGCCGCGACGACCTCGAATCGCTGATCCGCGAGACCGAGCTGGAGTCGTACAAGCGCCGCCTGGGCACGCTGAGCTGCGCGGACATCATGTCCAAGGTGCCGATCTCGGTGGAATTCGGCACCTTGGACATGATGTCCGCGCAGCTCAGCGTGCCCAGGCGGCGCTTGTACGACTCCAGCTCGGTCTCGCGGATCAGCGATTCGAGGTCGTCGCGGCTGATGTCCAGCACCTGGTTGTAGCGCGCTAGCACGGCGTCGATGTCGGCCTGGCTGAAGCGAGCGTCGGAGCCGGGCGGGCGCGCCGCCACCTGCACGTGCGGATAGCGCCGCCCGGTCAGCGTGTTGTAGGCCACGCCGGCCAGCACCAGCAGCAGCGAGTTGGTGAAGAAGGGGAAGAGCGCCGACGAGAAATGCGTGGTGTGCGTCAGCACCGCGAGCAGCGCCGCGGCGCCGCCGGGCGGATGCAGGCAGCGCGCGCTGAACATCAGGCCGATGGCGCCCGCCACCGCGACTGCTGCGGCCAGCTCGGGTTGCGGAATCCAGTTGGCCGCGGCGATGCCCACCACCGCCGACAGCGTGTTGCCGCCGATCACCGACCAGGGCTGCGCCAGCGGACTCGCCGGCACCGCGAACACCAGCACCGCGCTCGCGCCCAGCGGCGCGATCAGCCAGACAGATGCATGCAGCGGACCCGCCAGCCAGTGCGACATCAGCGCGGCGGCCAGCAGGCCGATACCCGCACCCACGACCGCCCGCAGCCGCTCGCGCGCATCGACGGTGGTGCGGCCCGGCAGCCAGGCGCGAGCGTGGTTGGCGAGGGCTTCGAGGCGCATGGCGCTCAGCCCTCGTGCGCCACCTTGCGCCCGATGTCGGGCCAGCGGCCATGCAGCCACACCCAGGCGACCAGCCCGATGGCGAGCATGCCCATGGAGGTGAGCGCCAGCGCGAGCGTGGAGTGCATCACCAGCGGCGCCACCGCGCCGGCCACGATGCCGTTGGCGGTGGAGCCGATCACCGCCTGCAGCGACGAGGCCATGCCGCGGCGCTCGGGGTGCAGGTCGAGCACCAGCAGCGTGACCACCGGCACCATCAGCGCCCAGCCGAAGGCAAAAACCGCCAGCGGCCACAGCGCCCATGCCACGTGCGCCTGGAAGAAGGTGTTGGCGACCACGTTGACGACCGAGGTGACCAGCATGATCAGGAAGCCGTCGCGGATCTGCCGCTTGGGCGCCACCTTGCCGGCCATGCGCCCGCTGGCCCGCGCGCCGAGCATGATGCCGCCGATGGTCAGCAGGAAGAACCAGAAGAACTGCTGCGGCTGCAGCGCGAGGTGGTCGCCCAGGAAGGCGGGCGCGGCCAGCACGTAGAGGAACATGCCGTTGAAGGGCACGCCGCTGGCGAAGGCCAGCAGCAGAAAGCGCGGGTCGGAGCACAGGCTCCAGTAGCCGCGCATCAGATGGCGCACCTGGAAGGGCTGGCGGTGGTCCTTGTGCAGCGTCTCGGGCAGCAGCTTGTAGTTGGCCGCGAACAGCGCCACGCCCACCGCCACCAGGAACCAGAACACCGCGTGCCAGCCCGCGTGCACGAAGAGGAAGCCGCCCACGATGGGCGCGATGGCCGGCGCCACGCCGAAGTAGATCGTGACCTGGCTCATCACACGCTGCGCCTCGGCCGGCGGGAACATGTCACGGATCACCGCGCGCGAGACCACGATGCCCGCGCCGGTCGACAGGCCCTGCAGCCCGCGGAACAGCACCAGCTGCGTGATGTTCTGCGAGAGCGCGCAGCCCAGCGAGGCCAGCGTGAACACGGCCAGCCCCCACAGCACCACCGGGCGGCGGCCGAAGCTGTCGGACAGCGCACCGTGGAACAGGTTCATGAACGCGAAGCCGAAGAGGTAGGCCGATAGCGTCTGCTGCATCTCGGCCGGCGTCGCGCCGATGGAGCGCGCGATGCCCGAGAAGGCCGGTATGTAGGTGTCGATGGAGAAGGGCCCGAGCATGCCCAGCACGGCCAGCAGCACCGCAAGCGCCCAGCGCGGGGCCTGCCAGAGTTTGTCTGCGTCGGGATTCAAATGGCTCGCCCCCAGTCTTCGCGCACTTCGTGTCGCTTCGCCACCCCCCTACCGGGGGCGCTGCCAACGGCCCGGCAAAGCCGGGTCCGTGGCAGCCCGGAACTGGAGCGCTGCCTGCTCAAAGCGTGTCGATGAAGCTGCGCAGCTTGTCGCTGCGGCTCGGGTGCTTGAGCTTGCGCAGGGCCTTGGCCTCGATCTGGCGGATGCGCTCGCGCGTCACGTCGAACTGCTTGCCGACTGCTTCCAGCGTGTGGTCGGTGGACATCTCGATGCCGAAGCGCATGCGCAGCACCTTGGCTTCGCGCGGCGTGAGGCTGTCGAGGATGTCCTTGACCACGTCGCGCAGGCCGGCCTGCATCGCGGCCTCGATCGGGGCCGTGTTGCTGCTGTCCTCGATGAAGTCGCCCAGGTGCGAATCGTCGTCGTCGCCGATGGGGGTTTCCATCGAGATCGGCTCCTTCGCGATCTTCATGATCTTGCGGATCTTGTCTTCCGGGATCTCCATCTTCGCGGCCAGGATGCCGGCGTCGGGCTCGAAGCCGAACTCCTGCAGATGCTGGCGCGAGATGCGGTTCATCTTGTTGATCGTCTCGATCATGTGCACCGGGATGCGGATGGTGCGCGCCTGATCGGCGATCGAGCTGGTGATGGCCTGGCGGATCCACCACGTCGCATACGTCGAGAATTTGTAGCCGCGGCGGTATTCGAACTTGTCGACCGCCTTCATCAGGCCGATGTTGCCTTCCTGGATCAGGTCGAGGAACTGCAGGCCGCGGTTCGTGTACTTCTTGGCGATGGAGATCACGAGGCGCAGGTTGGCCTCGATCATTTCCTTCTTGGCGTCGCGCGAGGACGATTCGCCCTCGTTCATGCGCTTGTTGATGTCCTTCAGCTCGGCCAGCGGCACCACCACGCGCGACTGGATGTCGGCGAGCTTCTGCTGCAGTTCCTGCACCGGCGGGATGTTGCGCGCGAGCACGGCGCTCCAGGGCTTGCCGGCGGCGGCCTGCTTCTCGACCCACTTCAGGTTCAGCAGGTTGGAGGCGACGCGGTTGCCGTTCTTGTCGTAGCCGCTGAAGTCGCGGATGAACTCGTCCTGCGGGAAGCCGCACTTGTCCACGATGATGCGGCGCAGCTCGCGTTCCTTCTTGCGCACGTCGTCCACCTGCGTGCGCACCAGGTCGCACAGCTTCTCGATGGTGCGGGCGGTGAAGCGGATGGTCATCAGCTCGTCGGACACGGCCTGCTGGGCCTTGGTGTACGCCGGCGTGCCGTAGCCTTCCTTCTCGTAGATCTTGTGGATCTTCTCGAACAGCTCGGCGATGCGGTCGAAGCGCGAAAGGGCCTCGTTCTTGAGCTCTTCCAGCTTCTTGGTAAGCGCCTTGGAGCCGCCCTTGCCGTCGTCGTCGTCTTCCTCGTCGAATTCGTCGAAGTCTTCCTCGGCCACGTAGTCGTCGGCCTCGTTGGGATTGGAGAAGCCGTCGACGATGGTCGAGATGACGACCTTGCCTTCACGGATCTCGCCGGCCAGGCGCAGGATCTCGGCGATGGTGGCGGGGGAGGCCGAGATGGCCTCCATCATGGCCATCAGGCCGCCTTCGATGCGCTTGGCGATCTCGATTTCGCCTTCGCGCGTCAGCAGTTCGACCGTTCCCATCTCGCGCATGTACATGCGAACCGGGTCGGTGGTGCGGCCGAATTCGCTGTCCACCGTGGAGAGCGCGGCTTCGGCTTCTTCCTCGGCTTCTTCCACCGTGGTGGCGGTGGGCGCGGTGTTGTTCAGCAGCAGGGTCTCGGCGTCGGGCGTCTGCTCGTACACCGCCACGCCCATGTCGTTGAGCATGGTGACCACGACTTCCATGGTCTCGGCGTCGACCAGCTTGTCGGGCAGGTGGTCGGAGATTTCGCCGTGCGTGAGGTAGCCGCGGGTCTTGCCCAGCGTGATCAGGGTCTTCAGGCGCGAGCGGCGCTTGGCCAGGTCTTCCTCGGAGAGCACGGTCTCGTCGAGGCCGAATTCCTTCATCAAGGCGCGTTCCTTCGCCTTGCTGATCTTCATGCGAAGCGGCTTGACCTTCTCTTCGGTCGCCGCAACCGCGGGCTCGTCACCCGCCAGGTCGTCCTCGATGTCCGACAGGTCGACGTCGCTCTCGGGGGCTTCCTTGTCGACCTTGGGCTTGCGGCCGCGCTTGGCACCGGTGGTGGACGACGCGGCGCCGGCGGCCTTGGGCGGGCGGCCGACCTTTTTTGCGGCCGGAGCGGCTGCCTTCTTGGGATCTTCGAGGGAGGTCGATTTCGTGGGCACGGTTTTCACTTTCGTAGCGGCGGCCGATTTGGATGCGGCGGCGGCCGTCTTGGTTGCCGGTTTCGCGCCGGCTTTCAACGGTTTTTCTGCTGCGGGCTTGGTGGCGACGCTTTTTGCGAGTGAAGGAGCAGGCTTCTTTGAACTGGGCATACGACCTCGTTACGACAAGAAAAGACAAGCGGAATCACAGATGCACCGTCGCACGGACGGCGCCACCGAGCCCGTGCACAGGCACGGACTGGAAACAAATGGGAAAGAGGAAGTGATTCCTCGTCAGGCAAGATGTCGGGCGAACATTTGGTGTGCAGTCCTTGCGGTTATTGGCCCTTTCCGACGGGATCTACCGTTGGAGTGCATTGCGCTGGGGGCCGGCCCGGAGGTGCTGCTGTCGCTCTTGCCTAGTTTCGCCAGTTGCGAAGCCCTACATTATAGCGCGTTGCGCAAATTTCAAGCAGTTTCTGAACCCGACGAGCGCAATCTGGCGCGCAATTCGAGCCTGCGCGCCTGAATGGCCCTGAAGCGCTCCGGCGCACCCGGATCTTTCCCGAAAGCAGCAATTGCTTCGCTTTCCTGCTTTTTCAAGAGTTCCTCGAGCATGAAGTCGAGCACGCTGGCCAGTTCGCGTGCCGTGTCGGCCTGATGCTGTGCTTCCTCGCCTTCAGGAATGGGCCCGGCTTCGGCGACTGACATCAGCCGCTCGGCCAGCGGCTCGAATTCGAGTCCGCGCAGCCCTTCGCGCAGCGCCGCCCAGGGCTGCACGCCGTGCTCGTGGAGCTGGCTGTCGAGCCAGGTGAAGAGGGCGCCGTGGTGGCCCGGCAGGTCGCACAGCATCACGTGGAGCTCGTGCGACAGCGCCTCCCACTGGGCCATGTTCGACAGAAGCAGCCGAACCGCCACGTCGGGACGGCTCGGCGGCGCGCCGCGGCCGCGCAGCGGCTCGATGGGCTCCTCGAACCTGCCACCCCAGCGCTTGCCGGCCTTGCCCGCGAACTTCCGCTGCTGGAACCGGGGTCTGCTATCGCTTTCGTAGCGCGCAGGCTCGTAGTCCTGCGGCGGCGGCATGTCGGGGTAGTAGTCGTCGCCGCCTGCCTCGGCATAGCCCGGCGGCTCGTCGTAGCGCCGCTGCTGCGCCGGAGCGCCGCCCGCCTTGCGCGGACCGGGCGTGGAGGCCCACAGTTCCGACAGCGCCGATGCATCGAGCTGGACCAGCGTCGCGATCTCGCTCAGCAGCTGCCGCTTGAGCGCGCCGTCGGGCATGGCGCTCCAGAGCGGGCGCACGTTGCTCGTCATGTGGGCGCGGCCCTCGGCGGTGGTCAGGTCGCAGCCCTCGCGGGCGGCCTCGATCATGAAGCGCGACAGCGGTGTGGCCTCGTGGACGAAGCGTGCAAAGGCCTCGGCACCGTGCTCGCGGATGAAGCTGTCGGGATCGTGCTCGGCCGGCAGGAACAGGAACTTGATGCTGCGCACGTCGGTGGCGTAGGGCAGGGCGCCGTCGAGCGCCTTGCGCGCGGCGCGGCGGCCGGCGGCGTCGCCGTCGAAGCTGAAGACCACCGACTCGGTGAAGCGGAAGAGCTTCTGCACGTGATCGGTCGTGCAGGCCGTGCCCAGCGTGGCCACCGCGTTCGGAAAGCCGAGCTGCGCCAGCGCGACCACGTCCATGTAGCCCTCGGTGACCAGCGCGTAGCCCTTGTCGCGGAAGGCCGCGCGGGCCTCGTAGAGGCCGTAGAGCTCGCGGCCCTTGCTGAACACCGGTGTCTCGGGCGAATTCAGGTACTTGGGCTTCTCGTCGCCCAGCACCCGGCCGCCGAAGCCGATGCATTCGCCCTTCACGTTGCGGATCGGGAACATCACCCGGTCGCGGAAGCGGTCGTAGCGCTTGCTTTCCTCCTCGCTGAGCTTGCCTTCCTCGTTGTTGACGATCACCAGGCCGCTTTCGGCGAGCAGCGGATCGTCGTAGTCGGGAAACACGCTGGCCAGCGCGCGCCAGCCCGCCGGCGCATAGCCGATGCCGAACTGTTTGGCCACTTCGCCCGAGACGCCGCGGCCCTTGAGGTACTCGATGGCGCCGGGGGCCTTGCGCAGGTGCTTGCGGTAGGCCTCGCCGGCCTTCTCGAGCACGTCGGTGAGCGTGGCCTGCTTCTGGCGCTGGCTGGCGGCGCGGGCGCGCTCGGCGGGGGAGACGTCGTCCTCGGGCACCTGCAGGCCGTACTGGCCCGCCAGGTCGTGGACCGCCTCGACGAAGCCCATGCCCGCATGCTCCATGAGGAAGCCGATGGCGTTGCCATGGGCTCCGCAGCCGAAGCAGTGATAGAACTGCTTGGTCGGGCTGACGGAGAAGGAGGGCGATTTCTCGCCGTGGAAGGGGCACAGCCCCATGAAGTTGGCGCCGGCTTTCTTGAGCTGCACGTAGCGGCCGACGATCTCCACCACATCGGCGCGCGCGATGAGTTCCTGGATGAAAGAAGCGGGGATGGTCATGTAGGCGAAGAGCGGCAAATCATACGCAAGCGGCCGAAGCCGCGCGCCCCGACGGCATACTGAATGGCGACCGGAATCCACGCATGACGACGCCCAATCCACTGCAACATGCCGCGCCGCTGCTGCGCCACCCCTTGCGATTCGCCTGGGAAGCCCTCAAGGAATTTCGCGCCAACCAGGGCCTGCTGCTCGCTGGCGCCGTGGCGTACTACGCGCTGCTGTCGATCGTGCCGCTGCTGATCGTGAGCGTGATCGCGCTGTCGCACGTCATCGATCAGGCCGAGCTGCTGCGCACCATCGGGCGCTACCTCGAATGGCTGCTGCCGGGCCAGTCGAAGGCGATCGTGACCGAGCTGTCGAGCTTTCTCGACCATCGCGACGTGCTGGGTCCGGTGCTGCTGGTGACGATGATCTTCTTCAGCTCGCTGGCCTTCAGCGTGCTCGAAAGCGCGATGGCGGTGATCTTTCACCACCGCAAGGCCGACCACAAGCGGCACTTCCTGGTGTCGGTGGCCATGCCCTACATCTACATCGTCTGCCTCTGCGTGGGGCTGCTGCTGGTCACGCTGGTGTCGGGCGCGCTGCAGTTGGTGGGGCAGGAGAGCGTCGACCTGCTGGGGCGCAGCTGGTCGCTGTCGGGCGTCTCGGGGCTGCTGCTGTACCTGCTGGGCCTGGGCGGCGAGATATTCATGCTGACCTCGCTGTACCTCGTGATGCCGGCCGGGCGCATGTCGCTGCGGCATGCGCTGCTGGGCGGCGTGACGGCCGCGCTGCTGTGGGAGGCCACGCGGCGGGTGCTGATCTGGTACTTTTCGACGCTCTCGCAGGTAAACGTGGTCTACGGCTCGCTCACCACCGCCATCGTGGTGCTGCTGAGCCTGGAGATCGCCGCTACGCTGGTGCTGCTAGGGGCCCAGGTGATCTCGAACTACGAGCGCCTGGACCGCACCGGCACCTCCAGGGTGCCGGCATCCGAAAAACTCAGCGGGGAGCCAGTCGAATCGCTCCGTCCAGGCGGATCACCTCGCCGTTGAGCATGTCGTTCTCGATGATGTGCTTGGCGAGCTTGGCGTAATCCTCGGGCGTTCCCAGGCGGGAAGGGAAGGGCACGCTGGCGGCGAGCGCGTCCTGCACGTCCTGCGGCATGCCGAAGAGCATGGGCGTGCCGAAGATGCCGGGAGCGATGGTCATGTTGCGGATGCCGCTGCGGGCGAGGTCGCGCGCGATGGGCAGGGTCATGCCGACGACGCCGCCCTTGGAGGCGCTGTAGGCGGCCTGGCCGATCTGGCCGTCGTAGGCCGCGACGGAAGCGGTCGAGATCAGCACGCCGCGCTCGCCGGTGGATTCGGGCTCGTTCCTGCCCATGGCGTCGGAGGCGAGCCGGATCATGTTGAAGCTGCCGATCAGGTTGACCGTGACGGTCTTGCTGAACGTGGCCAGCGCGTGCGGGCCGTTCTTGCCCACGGTCTTCTCGGCCGGGGCGATGCCGGCGCAGTTGACCAGGCCGACCAGTTTGCCGAGCTTGAGAGCGGCTTCCACGGCGGCCTGGCCGTCGGCTTCCTGGCTCACGTCGCACTTGACGAACACGCCGCCGATTTCTTTGGCAACGGCTTCGCCCTTCTCGGCCTGCATGTCGGCGATCACCACCTTGCCGCCGTTGGCGGCCAGCATCCGCGCCGTACCCTCGCCGAGGCCCGAGGCGCCACCGGTCACGATAAAAACCTTGCCGTCGATCTGCATAAAAGTCTCCTGAGATGAGCCTTTCATTATCGAAGACGCCAAGCCCAGGCCAGGAACACCGCAGAGCCGGCTTCGTGGGGCAGCAGGTGTTGCCGCAGCCGCAGGAGAGAAACAGGAATAAAAAAAGGCCTCATCCGAGGATGAGGCCCTGAATTGGATCCGTGAGGACCCAAGGAGACAACTGGTGGTGGTCGGTCGCTTGCTTAGCGCTTGCGCGAAGCGGTAGCGGTCTTGGCAGCGGCGACGGCCTGGGTCGACATGGCGTTGAAGTTGGCTTCAGCGACGTCGGAGGCTTGCTTGACGGCCTTCTGGACCGATTCGAAAGCGTTGTTGGCAGCAGCCACGGCGCTCTTCATGACGGCAACCGCGGTTTCCGAACCGGCGGGAGCGTTCTTGGAAGCGCTGTCGACCAGACCGACGAAGGCTTGCTGGGCTTCGGTGGCCTTGGCTTCGAAGGCCTTGGTGAATTCGGCGCCGGTACCTTGGGCGATGTCGTACAGGTGACGGCTGTAGGCGGCGGTCTTCTCGGCCAGGGGCTGGAACAGGCTCGCTTGCAGCGTCAGCAGTTCCTGGGCGTCCTTCACGCTCAGGGCGGCCTGGGCGGTGTTCTGGGCTTCGACCAGGGCAGCCTTGGACGCGGTCACATTGAGTTCGACGAGCTTCTCGACGCCTTCGAAAGCCTTGGTGGTCAGGCCGAAGAGGGTTTCGAGGTTGGCTTTTTGAGCGGCAAGGATTTGGTCAGCGGTCAGGGCCATTTGGGATCTCCAGAGGGGATGATTGAGTGGTCGGTTCACGTTGCGCTGTCTCGCCGTCAATGTTGCGGTGCAGCATGGGCTCAAGTATAGGCAGCTGGCTCCTGCGAGCAAGTGGTTTTTGCTGCCCTGCAGCAATTTAGAAGGGGGCTTCTAAATCGGGCCTGTGGGCGGTCGCAGGGCGTTCGCGGGAGGTCGCGGAGGTTCCGTGCCTGAGCGGCGCCCGCTGGCAGAATGCCGCGCGATGAGCGCCCCCACGACCAAACCCACCCCCCATGCGCGCAGCGGCTACCGCGCATTCCGCAGCATCCCGACGCGCTGGGCCGACAACGACATGTACGGCCACGTCAACAACGTCGTCTACTACAGCTGGTTCGATACCGCGGTGAATGCCTTGCTGATCGAGCGCGGCGCGCTCGACATCCACGACGGGCAGACCATCGGTTTCGTGGTGGAAACCCAATGCAACTATTTCGCGCCCGTGGCATTCCCGCAGACGGTGGAAGCCGGGGTGCGGGTCGCCCAGACGGGCCGCTCGAGCGTGCGCTACGAGATCGCGCTGTTCGCCGAAGGCTCCGACACCGCTGTGGCGCAGGGGCACTTCGTGCACGTCTATGTCGACCGGGCCACGCAGCGCCCGGTGCCGCTTCCCGAGGCTCTTCAGCGCGTGGTCGATTCGCTCAAGCCATGATTCCTGGATCTTGCGGCCCCAACGCAAAAACGGCGCCCTGAGGCGCCGTCTTTCAAGCAGGGCTCGAAGGAGCCTTACATGCTCTTCTTCATGGCCTTGATGTCGGCCTTGCCTTGAGCTTCGTCAGCCTTGGCCTGCTTTTCGCAAGCGGTCTTGGCTTCGCCCTTCTGGTCGTCGCACTTCTCCTTGGCGACTTCATAAGTGGCCTTCACCTTCTCCTCGGCGACCTTGCGGGCGTGGCTGTCGCTGGGCTTGTATTGCTGCTCGAGTTCAGCCTTGGCAACGTCTTCCTTGCCCTTGGCTTCCTTCATGCAGACATCTTTGGCGTTGTCCTTCATGGTGTCGCACTGGGTCTTGGCGACCTTGTAGTCGGCCTCGATCTTTTCCTTGGCGACCTTGTACTCGTCCTTGGTCATTGCGCTGGCCTGGGTGGCCACGAAGCAGGTAGAGGCGAGGGCCAGCATGAGCAGGTGTTTTTTCATGGATTTTCTCCTTCGAGGTTGAATGAATTCGGCTTGAAACGCAGGGCGCTCAGTAGCGCTCGAACCAGAGGCTGTCGGGCGTACGGCCGTCGCGCGACTCCCAGTCCTTGACCTGTTTCTCGGCTTCGTCGCGGCTGATGCCGTGGCGTTCCTGGATGCGGCCCAGCAGCTGGTCGCGCTTGCCGGCGATGACGTCGAAGTCGTCGTCGGTGAGCTTGCCCCATTGCTCCTTGACCTTGCCCTTCAGTTGCTTCCAGTTGCCTTCGATGGTGTCCTTGTTCATGCGAATCTCCTTTGGGACTGTTGATACGGCGGGCCGTGTCCGCCGCCGTGAATGCAATGTCGCTTCATCGATTCGCCTTGACGGTAGGACGTGCTGTTCGGACACCGTAGGCAGACGCCGACGCGTCCCGTGATAATCGAGCGGCCGCCGAAAGATTGAGACAACGCGCCCAGCACCATGATCATCCACAGCCTGCTCGACACCGACCTCTACAAGTTCACGATGATGCAGGTGGTCCTGCACCACTTTCCTGGCGCGAGGGTCGAGTACCGCTTCAAGTGCCGCAACCCCGGCGTCGATCTGGCGCAGTTCGCCGGGCAGATCCGTGAGGAGGTCCGGGGCCTGTGCTCGCTGCAGTTCCGCGACGCGGAACTCGCCTACCTGCGCTCCATGCGCTTCATCAAGAGCGACTTCGTCGATTTCCTCGGGCTCTTCAGGCTCAACGAGAAGTACATCAACATCATTCCCCAGCCCTCGGGCGAGCTCGAGATCCGCATCAAGGGCCCGTGGCTGCACACCATCCTCTTCGAGATCCCGGTGCTGGCCATCGTCAACGAGGTCTACTTCCGCAACACGCGGAAGAAGCCCGACTTCGAGGAAGGCCGCCGCCGGCTCGAGACCAAGCTGGGCCAGCTGCAGGAGGCCGGCCTCGGCGACCTGAAGATCGCCGACTACGGCACGCGCCGCCGCTTCTCCAAGGACTGGCACGAGGAGGTGCTGCGCACTTCGGCCGCGCGGCTGGGTGCGGTCACTTCTCCGGCGGTGCAGTCGCCGCCCGGTGCGCGGCTGCCGCAGCTGGCGGGCACGAGCAACGTGCTCTATGCCATGAAGCTCGGCATGATCCCGCTGGGCACCATGGCGCACGAATACCTGCAGGCATGCCAGGCGCTGGGCCCGCGGCTGCGCGACAGCCAGATCTTCGGCTTCGAGAGCTGGGCGCGGGAGTACCGCGGCGACCTGGGCATCGCGCTGTCGGACGTCTACGGCATGAGCGCCTTCCTGCGCGACTTCGACCTGTACTTCTGCAAGCTCTTCGACGGCGCGCGCCACGACAGCGGCGACCCCTTCGTGTGGGGCGAGCGCATGCTGGCGCACTACATCGCCAACCGGGTCGACCCGCGCACCAAGACGCTGATCTTCAGCGACGGCCTCACCGTGCCGCGCACCATCGAGCTCTACCAGCAGTTCCGCGGCCGCTGCCAGCTGGCCTTCGGCATCGGCACCAACCTCACCAACGACCTCGGCTACGAGCCGCTGCAGATCGTCATCAAGATGATCGAGTGCAACGGCCAGCCGGTGGCCAAGCTGTCGGACACGCCGTCCAAGAACATGTGCGAGGACGAGAAATACCTGGCCTACCTGCGTCAGGTCTTCGAGATCGAACAACCCCCGGCCTGAAGGCTGTACTGGCCGGTCTCACCGGCCCGTCTGATACGGTACGGCCCCATGCAAAAGAAGACCCCACCCAAGGCGGCAGTGCTGCCATTCCTGCTCCTGTTCCCGGCGCTGGCCTCGGCCGCAGAATTCGACGGCGGCAGCCTCTCGCCGCTGTGGGGCGTGCCCTTCGCGGGCATCCTGCTGTCGATCGCGCTGCTGCCGCTGCTCGCGCCGGCCTTCTGGCACCACCACTACGGCAAGGTGTCGGCTGCCTGGGCGCTGGCCTTCCTGCTGCCCTTCGCGGCAACCTTCGGCGTGGGCTTCGCGGGCGTGCAGTTCGTGCATGCGCTGGTGGCCGAATACATCCCGTTCATCATCCTGCTCACGGCGCTATTCACCGTGGCCGGCGGCATCCACATCCGCGGCAACCTGCACGGCGCCCCGGGGCTCAACACGGGCATTCTTGCCATCGGGGCAGTGCTCGCGAGCTTCATGGGCACCACGGGCGCTTCGATGCTGCTGATCCGGCCGCTCATACGCGCCAACGACAACCGCGTGCACAAGGTGCACGTGATCGTGTTCTTCATCTTCATCGTGTCGAACGCGGGCGGCTCGCTCACGCCGCTGGGTGATCCGCCGCTGTTCCTGGGCTTCCTGAAGGGCGTCAGCTTCTTCTGGACGCTGCAGAACATCCTGCCCGACACGCTGTTCATCCTGTCCGTGCTGCTGGTGCTGTTCTATTTCATCGACCGCCACTACTACCGCAAGGAAGGCGTGCTGCCGATCGACCCCACGCCCGACACGCCCCGCATCGGCTTCGACGGCGCCGCCAACTTCTGGCTGCTGGGCGGCGTGATCGCGCTGGTGCTGCTCAGCGGCTTCTGGAAGTCGCCGGTGGTCTTCGACGTGTTCGGCACCGAGGTCGGCCTGCCGGGGCTGGTGCGCGACGTCGGGCTGATCGTGATCGCCCTGGTCTCGTACAAGCTGACCTCGCCCAAGGTGCATGCCGACAACCAGTTCGAATGGGGCCCGATGGCCGAGGTGGCAAAGCTCTTCGCGGGCATCTTCCTGACCATCATCCCGGTGATCGCGATGCTCAAGGCGGGCACGCAGGGGCCGTTCGGCGCCATCGTCTCGGCCGTGACACGCGCCGACGGCCAGCCCGACCCCGCCATGTACTTCTGGGCCACCGGCGTGCTGAGTTCCTTCCTCGACAACGCGCCGACCTACCTGGTGTTCTTCAACACCGCGGGCGGCGATCCGGCGGCGCTCATGACCACCTACGCGAGCACGCTGGCCGCCATCTCCGCCGGCGCCGTGTTCATGGGAGCCAACACCTATATCGGCAACGCGCCCAACCTCATGGTCAAGGCCATCGCCGAGAGCCGCGGCGTGCGCATGCCGAGCTTCTTCGGCTACATGGCGTGGTCGTGCGCCATCCTGCTTCCGCTGTTCGTCGTTACCACCTTCCTCTTCTTCCGCTGAGAGACAAACAAATCATGAGCAAGCCCAAGATCCTGGTCGCGCGCGCGATCTTCCCGGAGACCATCGAGCGCCTGTCGCACCATTTCGAGGTCGAGTCGAACCAGGCAGACGAGAGCTGGAGCAAGGAGCAGCTGATCGCGAAGCTGCAGGGCAAGCAGGGCGCCTTCACCACCGGCAGCGAGCGCATCGACGCTGCGGTGCTCGACGCCTGCCCCGACCTGAAGATCTGCGCCAACATGGCGGTGGGCTACAACAACTTCGACGTCGACGCGATGGCCGCGCACGGCGTGCTCGGCACCAACGCGCCCGACGTGCTGACCGAGACCACGGCCGACTTCGGCTTCGCGCTGCTGATGGCCACGGCGCGCCGCATCGCGGAGAGCGAACACTTCCTGCGCGCAGGCAAGTGGCAGAAGTGGAGCTACGACATGTTCGCGGGCTCCGACATCCACGGTTCCACGCTCGGCATCATCGGCATGGGCCGCATCGGGCAGGGCATCGCCAAGCGCGGCGCGCACGGCTTCGGCATGAAGGTGGTCTATCACAACCGCTCCAGGCTCGACGCGGCGCTGGAGGCCGAGTGCAAGGCCAGCTATCTGAGCAAGGAAGAACTGCTGAAGACGGCCGACCACGTGGTGCTGGTGGTGCCTTACTCGGCGGCCTCGCACCACACCATCGGCGCGGCCGAGATCGCGCTGATGAAGCCGACCGCCACGCTCGTCAACATCGCGCGCGGCGGCATCGTCGACGACGCTGCGCTGGCCGTCGCGCTGCGAGAAAAGCGCATCGCCGCCGCCGGCCTCGACGTGTTCGAGGGCGAGCCCAAGGTGCACCCCGACCTGCTGACCGTGCCCAACGTGGTGCTCACCCCTCACATCGCCAGTGCCACCGTGCCCACGCGCCGCGCCATGGCCGATCTGGCAGCGGACAACCTCATCGCGTACTTCGGCGGCAAGGGACCGCTGACGCCTGTCACGCCGGTTCCGGCGGCGAGCAAGTAAGCAAGCGGGCATACAGGCATACAGGAAGAAGAGGGCGCACGCAGACCTTGGACCCATCGCTGATCCTTGTCGGACTCGGAGTGCTCGCACTCATCCAGCTGGTGCTGGTGATCTGGCTGCTGGCACGCCGGCCCCCCGAGCCCGAGCATTCCGAAATGACGCACATGCTTGCGTCGCTGGCCGCTGCCAACGAGCGCACCGAGCGCGAACTGCGCCGCGAGATCGCGGAAAGCTCGCGCGGCGCGCGGCAGGAGACCGCGCAGGCCTTCTCCACCTTCCAGCAGGCGCTGGTGCAGCAGGGCGCCGAGGCCACGCGCACGCAGAACGCGCAGCTCGACGCATTCGCGCTGCAGCTCGCGTCGATGCAGAAGACGCTGGCCGACACGCTCAACAACCAGCTGCACGGGCTGAGCGAATCGAACGCGCGGCGGCTGTCGGAAGTGCGCGCCACGATGGAGGCGCAGCTCGCGCAGCTGCAGCAGACCAACGCCGCCAAGCTCGACGAGATGCGCAGGACCGTCGACGAGAAGCTGCAGACCACGCTGGAGGCCCGCCTTGGCGAGAGTTTCAGGCAGGTCGCCGAGCGGCTCGAGCAGGTGCACAAGGGCCTGGGCGAGATGCAGACGCTGGCCGTGGGCGTCGGCAGCCTGCAGCGTGTGCTGACCAACGTGAAGACGCGCGGCATGTTCGGCGAAGTGCAGCTCGAGGCGCTGCTCGAGCAGGTGCTCACGCCCGAGCAATACGCCAGGCAGGTCGAGACCAGGCCGCGCAGCGGGCAGCGCGTGGACTTCGCCATCCGCTTTCCGGGCCGCGGCGAAGACGGCGCGCCGGTGTGGCTGCCGATCGACGCCAAGTTCCCGCGCGACGACTACGAGCGGCTGATCGACGCGCACGAGCGCGCCGACGCGGCTGGCGTCGAGCTCGCGGCGAAGGCGCTGGAGGCGCGCATCCGCACCGAGGCCAAATCCATCGCTGACAACTATCTTGCGGCCCCGCACACGACAGATTTCGCGATCCTGTTCCTGCCGGTGGAAAGCCTCTACGCCGAAGTCCTGCGCCGCCCCGGCCTGATGGACGCGCTGCAGCGCCAGCACCGCGTCACGCTGGCCGGCCCGACCACCCTGCTGGCGATGCTCAACAGCCTGCACATGGGCTTTCGTACGCTGGCGCT
Source organism: uncultured Variovorax sp. (assembly GCA_913776885.1). Classification (GTDB taxonomy): domain Bacteria; phylum Pseudomonadota; class Gammaproteobacteria; order Burkholderiales; family Burkholderiaceae_C; genus Variovorax. The sequence goes on along the minus strand of CAJYQC010000210.1, from coordinate 6,378 downwards.
GGAGCGGCAGGCCTCCGAAGTCTGGAAGGTTCTGGGCGCGGTCAAGACCGAGTTCGAGCGCTACGGCGAATGGGTCGCCCGCATCAAGGAACAGGTGGCCAAGGCCTCCGACACCATCGACAAGGCCGACACGCGCGCACGGCAGATGCGCCTGGCGCTGCGCAAGGTCGAGGCGCTGCCCGAGGCGCAGGCCCAGGCGCTGCTGCCGCCCACCGCCTCGGGCACCGACGCCGACAACAACGAGAAAGAAGAGGGCGAGAACTCCCCGTGAAAGGTTCCGAACTGCTGCGTGTGATCGGCGCCCAGGTGTGCCTGCACGCGACCATGGCCGGCATGCGGCTCGCCACGCCGTTGCTGGCGCTTCAACAGGGCTACAGCGCCGCCGCCGTCGGCGTGCTGATCTCGCTGTTCGCGCTGACCCAGGTCTTCCTCGCGCTGCCGGCGGGGCGCTTCGCCGACCGGCACGGCTTCAAGCGGCCGTTGTGGCTTTCCGTGATCGCGGCGGTGGTGGGTACGGGGCTTGTGGTGATCTTTCCGGTGTTCCCGGTGATGTGCCTTGCGGCGCTGCTGACCGGCGGCGCCACCGGTGCGACGGTGATCGCGCTGCAGCGGCACGTGGGCCGCTCGGCCACCGACGCGACGCAGCTCAAGCGCGTGTTCAGCTGGCTGGCCATCGCCCCGGCCGTGGCCAATTTCGTCGGACCGTTCCTCGCGGGGATGCTGATCGACCATGCGGGCCGTGCGCCCGCAGACATGCTGGCCTTTCGCATCTCCTTCGGCGTGATGGCGGCGCTGCCGGTTCTCTGCTGGCTGCTCGCGCGTGGTGCGCACGAGCCGCCGCCCGCGCCGCCGGTGGCGGGCGCCAAGCCGACGCGCGCCTGGGACCTGCTGCGCGAGCCGATGTTCCGGCGCCTCCTGTTCGTGAACTGGCTGCAGTAGTCGAGCTGGGACGTGCATGCCTTCGTGCTGCCGATCCTGGGGCACGACCGCGGCATCAGCGCATCGGTGATCGGCTCGATCCTTGGCGCGTTCGCCATCGCGGCAGCGGTGATCCGCGTGGTGCTGCCGGTGATCGCCTCGCGCGCCTCGGAGCGCAACGTGATCCTCGTGTCGACTGCGGTCACGGCGCTGGTCTTCGCGGTCTATCCGTTGCTGGATTCGGCGTGGACCATGGGCATCTGCTCGGTGGTGCTCGGCTTCGCGCTGGGCGCGGTGCAGCCGATGGTGATGAGCATGCTGCATCAGATCACGCCGCACGCCCGCCACGGCGAGGCGCTGGGGCTTCGGCTCATGACCATCAACGCGTCGAGCGTGGCGATGCCGATGCTGTTCGGCTCGCTCGGCGCGCTGATCGGCATCGCCGGTGTGTTCTGGGTGGTCGGCGGCATCGTTGCGGTGGGAGCGAGAGCGACCTGGGGGCTGAAGGTTTGATGCGGCATGCGCGGGTCGCGTAATCCACATCCAGGACACAAGTACTTCCTGCCCTTTTGACAATCTACTGACTCGAAGTCAGTATCTCGGCCTTCATCAATGACCTGAAGGCGACTGACAGATGACCCCGAGCGGCGACACCGCCACGAACCCACCCGGTGCCGATGGCGAACTCTCCCAGCGCCGCCGCACCAAGGCGCCAGAGACGCGCGCCGCCGCGCTGATGGACGCGGCCCAGCGCCTTTTCATCGACAAGGGCATCGCAGCCACGAGCATCGACGACATCGCCGCAGGCGCGCAGGTGGCCAAGGGCACCTTCTATCTGTACTTTCCGTCGAAGGAGGCGCTGCTCGGTGCTTTGCAGCAGCGCTTCGTCGACATCTTCTGCGAGCGGCTGCAGGAGGCCATGGACCGCGAGCGGCCGGGCAGCTATCACGCGCGGCTGAAGGCCTGGGTGGAGACGGGGCTCGGGATTTACCTCGACAACGTCGCCCTGCACGACGTCGTCTTCCACGAATACCGCCCCGAAGACCGCCGCATGCGCAACGACAACGCCGTCGTCGCGCAACTGGCGCAACTGCTGAAGCAGGGCGACGGCGCCGGCTTCTGGGACGTGGAGGACGCGACGCTCACGGCGGTGATCCTCTTCAACGCGCTGCACGGCGTGGCCGACGATGCCGTCGCGATGGGGCAGACCGGCGCTTCGGAGCGCAAGCGCCGCGCGCGGGCGCTCACGAGGTTCTTCGAGCAGGCGCTGCATCCCGCAGGGGATGACGAGGAAGACAGCGCCGATTGATGCCGTGAAACGGCGTCAATCCAGGTTCAGAGCTTGTAGAAGCGCTTGATCGCGCTCCATGCGTCTTCGGGCGCGTCCACGTACTCGAAGAGCTTCACGTCGCCCGGCGAGATCACGCCCTCGTCGACGAGGAAGTCGAAGTCGATCAGGCGCTTCCAGTAGTCGGAGCCGAAGAGCACGATCGGCACCGGCTTCGACTTCTTGGTCTGCACCAGCGTGATCACCTCGAACAGTTCGTCGAGCGTGCCGAAGCCACCCGGGAACGCCACCAGCGCCTTCGCACGCATCATGAAATGCATCTTGCGGATGGCGAAGTAGTGGAACTTGAAGCTCAGCGCTGGCGTGACGTAGGGGTTGGCTTCTTCTTCCATCGGCAGCGCGATGGCCAGGCCCACCGAGCGCCCGCCGCCTTCGTGCGCTCCGCGGTTGGCCGCCTGCATGATGCCGGGGCCGCCGCCGGTGCAGATGAAGAGCTTGTCCTGCGGTTCCTTGTCGTTGCTGTACTGGGCCACCAGCTTACCGAAGGCGCGCGCCTTCTCGTAGTAATGCGAGTTGCGCGCGAGCCGGCGCCAGCGCTCGGACACGGCGGTGTCTCCGCTGAGTTCGGCCTGGGCGATCATGGCTGCGGCGTCTTCCTCGCTGCGGAAGCGCGCGCTGCCGAACACCACCACCGTGTTCTCGATGCCGTGGGCGCGCTGCTCGAGGTCGGGCTTCATCAGCTCGAGCTGCATGCGGATGCCGCGTGTTTCGCGGCGCAGCAGGAATTCGGGGTCGGCAAAGGCGATGCGCGAGGGATCGGGGTCGAGCGGGAGGCCCTGGTCCGCGTGGGACTGGAGCGTGGCCCAGGCGTCGGCCAGGCGCTTGTCGTGAAGATCGTGCGTGTTGTTCATGGGAAAGCGAGCGGATTGACCGGGTTGATTGTGCAGCGTCGCAACCATCATGCCCGTCATGGGCCGGAAGCGAAAAAGGCTCCTTGCGGAGCCTCTTTCGGGGTGGCGGTCAACAGGTTGGACCAGCGCTCAGACGCGCTTGCGGTATTCGCCGGTGCGCGTGTCGATTTCGATGCGGTCGCCCTGCGAGACGAACAGGGGAACAGGCACTTCGAAGCCGGTGGAGATCTTGGCAGGCTTCATGACCTTGCCCGAGGTGTCGCCCTTGACGGCCGGCTCGGTCCAGGTGACTTCGCGCTCGACGCTGGTGGGCAGTTCGACCGAGATGGCCTTGCCTTCGTAGAACACCACTTCGACGGCCATGCCGTCCTCGAGGTAGTTCAGGGCGTCGCCCATGTTCTCGGCTTCGACTTCGTACTGGTTGTATTCGGTGTCCATGCAGACGTACATCGGGTCTGCGAAGTAGGAGTAGGTGCACTCCTTCTTGTCGAGCACGATCTGGTCGATCTTGTCGTCGGCCTTGAAGACCACTTCGGTGTTGAAGTTGGCGATCAGGCTCTTCATCTTCATGCGCACGGTGGCGGAATTGCGGCCGCCGCGGCTGTATTCGGTCTTGAGGACGACCATGGGGTCCTTGCCGTGCATGATGACGTTGCCGGCGCGGATTTCTTGAGCGATTTTCATAACAGGGTCTCTGGATGTTGGCCGCTCGGTGCGCGGGGCCTTCGGTTGCCGCTCGGTCGTCGTCGCGATGCTTGTCCGGACGTCTGCCGAGTCGGCTGGCCCCGCGGTACATGTCCCGCGGCAGGTTTAGCGGAAGACATTCCGGATCGATGAAATCCGGCCCGAAATCCGCAAAGCCCACTATTTTAGCTTTTTTGGGTGACTAATTCCTGCAGCTGGGTCACCAGATCGTCCTGCGCCAGCAGGCGCGCGCGAGCATTCAGGGCGGTTTGCATCCACGCGCCATGCGTTTGCAGCTCGGGCAGCGGGCCGCTGCCGACCCCGTTCCAGACGTGGTGAAAAAGCCGCAGGGAGGGCGAGGCGCCGACCCAGTCCAGCCAGGCGTTCAGCTTCTCGTGATGGGCATCGTCGTCCTGCGGGTAGATCTGCCAGACCAGCGGCGCGCCGGCCCACAGCGCGCGCACGAGCGAATCCTCGCCGCGCACGAAGTTCAGGTCGCAGGACCACAGCAGGTGGTCGAAGTCGGGCTGGGTGAGATAGGGCAGATATGAAATTGATAGCGCGCCGCCGCCATCGGGCCGCTGCGCGCTCGCCTGCACTGCCTGTACCGCCCGCGCGGCGCGGCCCGCAGTCACCAGCAGGCGTGTCGGCTGGCTGCCTGCGGCGAGCTGCCCCAACATGTCGGCCAGCGCGTTGGGCTCATAACAGAAGAGGGAAACCAGGCGCTCACCCTCGCGCCACGGGATCTGCCGGGCCGCCAGCCACTGCGCGCGATCGAAGGTGGACCTGCGTGCCATCAGGTCGGGCTCCCTCAGCAGTCCCCCGGTGGCGGCCGTGAACCCTGGATAGAAGAAGCGCTTCGTCAGCCCGGCGCCGGGGCCCTTGAACACCGGCGAGGGCAGGCCGTGCAGCCGCTCCACGTAAGGTTCGGCCGAGAGATATTCGAGATTGATCCACGCCAGGCCCGATTTCTCGGCAAAACGGGCGATCAGCTCCGGCGCAGGGTCGCAGCCGAAGGCTTCGATCAGCACGTCGGGCGCTGGCCCCGCGACGGCCGCCTGAAGCGAGGCGGGGTCCAGCCAGTCGATCACCTCCACGCCGTCGCGGCCGGTGCGCGCTTCGGGCGCCATCCAGCCCAGCGCCGCCGCGTCGTCGATCCACAGCCGCACGCGTTCGCCCACGGCAGCCAGCTGGCGTGCCAGGCGCCAGCAGACGCCGAGGTCCCCGTGGTTGTCGATGACCTTGCAGAAGATGTCCCACTGCTTCGATTGGCTGGATTGCATGGTCGCGAGTGTGCCCGTGTTCGCACGCTGCGCTTGCTATGCTGACCGGACGACAACCACCGGAGAGAGAGAACCCATGAGGATGCAGACCTTCCGTGCCGCCAAGACCGTGCTCGCCTTCTCGCTGGCGCTTTGCGGCATCTGCGGCATGACCTCCGCCGCGGCGCAGCCGCAGACGCCGCAGTCGCTCACGCCGCAGCAGCAGCGTTTCCACGACATCTACAAGGAACTGATCGAGATCAACACCACCCATTCGGTGGGCGACAACACCGCGGCGGCGCGGGCCATGGAGAAGCGTCTGGTCGAAGCGGGCTTCGCCCCGGGGGACATCCAGATCTTCGAGCCCTTCCCGAAGAAGGGCAACCTGGTGCTGCGCTTCAAGGGCGACGGCAGCAAGAAGCCGCTGCTGCTGCTGGCCCACATCGACGTGGTCGAGGCCCGGCGCGAGGACTGGAAGACCGACCCGTTCAAGCTGCAGGAAACCGGCGGCTACTTCACCGCGCGCGGTGCCATCGACGACAAGGCCATGGCAGCCGCGCTGGTCTCCGTGGTCGGCCAGCTCAAGCAGGAAGGCTTCAGGCCGAAGCGCGACGTCATCCTCGCGCTCACCGCCGACGAGGAGCGCGGCGACGCGCTGAGCAACGGCGCCTTCTGGCTCATCAACAACAAGCCCGAATTGCTGCAGGCCGAGTTCGGCATCAACGAAGGCGGCGGCGGCGAGCTGCGCGGCGGCAAGCCCAACCTGCACCGCATGCAGGTGGCCGAGAAGATGTACACCACCTACATGCTGGAGACGCGCGACGTGGGCGGGCACAGCTCGGTGCCGACCAGGACCAATCCCATCTACGCACTTTCAGCCGCGTTGGAGCGGCTGGGCAACTACAGCTTCCCGGTGAAGCTCGCCGACGTCACCAGGACCTACTTCGCGCGCAGCGCACCCTTCGCCACGGGGCAGCTCGCCGAAGACATGCGCGCCGTGGGCAGCGGCAACCCCGACCCGTCGGTGATCGAGCGCATGTCGGCCAACCCGGCCTACAACGCCCAGTTCCGCACCACCTGCGTGGCGACGATGGTGCAGGCCGGCCATGCCGAGAACGCGCTGCCGCAGTCGGCCAAGGCCACCGTCAACTGCCGCATCCTGCCGCACGACGATCCGGACGAGGTCGAGCGCCAGCTGACTCAGGTCGTGGGCAACGACAAGATCGTGGTGCGCAACATGGGCAAGCCGCTGCGCAGCCCGGCTTCGCCGCTGAACGGCGAGCTGGTGAAGACGGTGGAGTCCATCACCCAGCAG
>CAJYQC010000209.1 GCA_913776885.1 uncultured Variovorax sp. | reverse complement strand
GGCAGCTCCTTCACGTCGGGGCTGATGCGGATGCGGTCGTCCTCGCCGAAGTGGAAGGTCAGCAGCTTCTTGGCGCGGGCGACGGCTTCGCCGGAACACTGGGGCGCGGCGTTGACGCCGGCGGCTGCGAGGCAAGCCACGGCGAGAGCGAGAGAGCGGATCAATGTCTTCATGAACGGATGGGAAAGCGGCCGGATGGCGTCGTAAGCGGTCGATTGTCGGGCGTCAGGTGGGCGTATCGACGTCGTCCCAGGCGCTGTCCTCGAAGCGCACCAGCCAGTTCAGCACGCGATGCCGCTCCAGCACGACGCCGGCATCGACGCCCTGCACAGGCCCCTGGTCCTTGAGGCGGGCCTGGCGCACGAGCCAGTGCAAGCGGTAGTGCATGTCCAGTGCATCGAGGATCTCGCCGTTCGAGCGCATCTTCATGGCGCGCATCACGCCTTCCGTATCGCGGGTCTCGAGCATCAGCCGCGCAGCCAGGGGCACGTCGCAGATGGCCGACGGAAACGGCAGCTCATCGGCCAGCCCCAGCGCCCACTCGAGCACGAACAGGCACTCGTAGCGCCAGACGAACTGCGCCACCGTCGACTCGTCCGGCGCGTCGTCAGCCAGGAAGGCCTGCTCTGCGGGCGACAGGCTGGCCGGCGCCGAGGGCAGCCGGTCGAACAGCATGCCCGTGGACAGAGGCTCCCCGGTTCCGACGGACTCCGCACGCGCGGCCACCGCCAGCAGCGCGAAAGCCCTGCCCGCCAGTTCCTGCGGCGTGCGCGGGCGCAGTTCGGGCTCGCAGACGAGCGGCGGCAGGTGCGACGGCACCGTGAGCCCGCGTGCGGCGAGCAGCGCCTCGGTGCGCGCCTTGCGCTCCCAGGCTTCCTCGGGGTATGGCACTGCGGCCTCCGGGTCGGGCTCCTCGCCGGCTGCCGAGAGCAGCACCCGTCCATTGGGGTCGCGGATGTCGCCATCGGGCAGGAACACGAGCGCATTCGCGCGCCCGGCCCACGCCGAGAACGCGTCGAGCCGAGACTCGTCGACCGACAGGCTCAGATGCTGCTGCACGCGCTGGATGTGGCGCATCGCGTGATAGCGGTTGCGCGACATCTCACCGTCGCCCCTGCTCAGCACGTATCCCACGAAGCCAGAGAGATGCGACGCGAGTTCCGGATCGGACAGGTCGCGGCGCGAATGCAGCGTGTGCGGGAAGTCGAGCACCGGGACGTCGGCTCGGGTGCAGTAGGCGTTGACGAGCACGCCCTCGCCCTCGCCCTCCCCCTCCCCCGGGCCCTCACTCTCGCGCTCGCTGCGGTGCGGCGCAGTCGGCGCCGAGGCCGGAGCCGGGGCTGGCGCCCGGCCCGAGCCGGTCAGCGCCTTCAGTCGTGTCAGCAAACCCTTCATGGAAATCCTCTCCTGTTCGATTGATTGAATCCGGCGCGATCCGGTTGGAATCCGGCGGCCTCGGCTGCCATCGGCCGCCCGCTCACTGGTTCGTCATGCGCTCGTACAGCGTCGCGCGAGAAATGCCCAGCAGCCGCGCGGTCGCCAGCTTGTTGCCGCCGGTGGAAGCCAGCGCCGCGGCAATCGCCTTGCACTCCAGTTCGGCCACCTGCTGCGACAACGGCCGCAGCAGCGCCGCCTGCTCGTCGGCATCGTGGCTGGTCTGCAGCGTGGCGGGCAGTTCGATCTGCTCCAGCCCGGCCTCGCGCAGGATGCGTTCGAGCTGCACGGCGTCGATGCGCTGCGAGTCGCTTCGCATCGTGACCTGCTCCAGCACGTTGCGCAGTTCGCGGATGTTGCCGCGCCAGTGCTGCCCAGCCAGCAGCGCGAGCGCATCGGGCGTGAGCTCGGGCGGGGCTTCGCCGCTGCGCAGCGCCATGTCTTCGCCCAGTGCCTCGACGAGCGCGGGAATGTCGGCGCGCCGTTCGCGCAGCGGCGGCACGCGCAGCGGGAGCACGTTGAGGCGGTAGTACAGGTCTTCGCGGAACTGGCCGCGGCGCACGAGCTCGGGCAGGTCGCGCGAGGTGGCGGCGATCACGCGGGCATCGAAGGGCACGAGCTTGTTGGAGCCCAGCGGCTCGATCTCGCCCTCCTGAAGCGCGCGCAGCAGCTTGGCTTGCAGGCCCAGCGGCATGTCGCCGATCTCGTCGAGAAAGAGGCTGCCTCCGTCGGCCAGCTTGAACTTGCCCTCTCGGCCCTTGCGGTCGGCGCCGGTGAAGGCGCCGGGCGCGAAGCCGAAGAACTCGGCCTCCAGCAGCGTGTCGGGCACCGCCGCGATGTTGACGCTGACGAACTGGCCCTTCGCCCTTGCGGACGAGGCGTGGATCGCGTGCGCCAGCAGTTCCTTGCCGGTGCCGGTCTCGCCCAGCAGCAGCACCGGGCTCGTCGACTGCGCTGCGCGCCGCGCATGCCGCTTCACTTCCACCGCGGCCGGGCTGCTGCCGATGAAGCTGGCGAAGGTGTACTTGGAGCGACGCTGGCCATCGCCCGAGTGCTGGTAGAGCGGGTTGTTGCGCTGGCTCGCGAGTTCGCGGCGGGCGTCGTCGAGGTCGCGCTGCAGCAGCGCGAACTTGCTGATGAGCGGCTGCAGCGTGGTCTCCGGCTGGTCGAACAGCACGATGCCGATCGCGCCGATGACCTTGCCCATGCCGCGCTCCCCGCCCTCACCGACTCCTCGCTCTTCACGCAGCGGAATGCGGCTGACGACGAAGGTGCCGGCCTTGTTGGTCAGCAGGTCGACGAGGATGGGCTCACCGGTCTCGAGCACGCGCCGCATCTGGGTGTTGGGGATCACGTCCTCCACCATGTGGCCCATGAACTCGTCGATGGACGAGAAGCCCAGCGCGGGCAGGAAGCGCCTGTAGCCTTCGTTGACCCACACGATGCGCCCGGTGCTGTCGACCAGGAACATGCCCTGGCTGATGCTCGAAAACAGATGGAACATCGAGCGCGCGGCGAGCGCGAGAATGCCCTCGGCATCCAGAGGCAGCGAGGGGGTTGCGGTGGGGGCTGCAGGCATACCGGCATCGTAGCGCGGGCCGGATCCGTCCTTTAGGTCTTAAGGATTCGCTTCGCCTAGCGCAGGCCGGCAAAAACCTTCAGGAAGTCTTAAGTTAATCAATCGTTTGATTTTTCGCGTGGTGTAATGCCGGGCATGAATGCGAGAGATCCGATCACCCAGGCCCCTCGCCGCGCACCGCGCGCAGACGGGGCCGAGGCACGCCACCGGCTGCTGCACACCGCCTTGAGGCTGTTCGCGCAGAAGGGCTTCGCGAAGACCTCCACGCGCGAGATCGCCCGCGAGGCCGAGGTCAACATCTCGGCCATCAGCTACTACTTCGGCGACAAGGAGGGGCTCTATGCGGCCACCTTCAGCGAGCCGATGGGTGGCGACTCCAGCGACCTCATCGCCGCCTGCAGCGTGCCCGGCCAGCCGCTCGAGGTCACGCTGCGCAGATGCATGGTGCTGATGATCGACCCGCTCAAGCAGGGCGAGATCGTGCGGCAGTGCATACAGCTGCACATGCGCGAGATGCTCGAGCCCACGAGCCGCTGGGCCGAGGAGCTCGAGCGCGACATCAAGGGACCGCACCGCGCCATCGCCGAGCTGCTGTGCCGCCACCTCAAGGTGGAGCGGCCCGACGACGACATCCACCGCCTGACCTTCGCCATCACCGGGCTGTCGATGCAGCTCTACGTGAGCCAGGACTTCATCGAGGCCCTGCGCCCGTCGCTGCTGCGCACGCCGCGCGCCATCGACACCTGGGCCGACCGGCTCACCGCCTATGCGCTGGCGCTGGTACAGACCGAGGCCGCGCGCAGGCCGGCCGAGAGAAAGCAGAAGAAACAATGAGAAAACTCCGATTCCGATCCAGACTAACC
>CAJYQC010000208.1 GCA_913776885.1 uncultured Variovorax sp. | reverse complement strand
CGAAGGCATGTAGAACAGCAGGTCGCCCGGCATGCCCTCGAGGTCCGCCGAATCAACGGCGGTGACCCGCAGGTAATAGAAACCCGGCTGCAGGTCTTTCGGCAATTCGAGCGTGGTGCCAGTGCTGGAGCCTTCGACGAGCGGCGCAAGGATCGACTCGTCCTGCGCGATGAGCCAGCGGTAGCGCTGCGCGCCTGGAACCTGCTCGAATTCGACGCCGGGCGTTGCCGGTGACACGCTGCGGCTCGTGAACCGGGGTGCCGCAAGCAGCGTGCGGACTGCGGCGCCAGCCGGGTCACCGCTGCTGTCGCTGCCGCCGCCAAACACGCTGCCGTGCCCCGCCTCCAGCACGACCTGCCGCGGCCTGCGCGCATCACGCACGGCGACCGCGCCCTCGATGACCTCGCCTACCGTGCGTTCGCCCTGCTCGCGCACGCGGAACTGCGTGCCCCTCACGCTGAGCACCAATGAGCGCGAGCGGATATGGAATTCCTGGCCGGTGGTGCGCTTGCGAACCTGCGACTCGATCGCGCCGCCAAGGAGCCTGAGCCCGACCCGGTCGCGGCCGATCGTCTGCAGTTCCACCGTGCTGCTCGACGGAATCACCGAGCGGCTGCCGTCGGGCAGCCCCAGCGTCAGGAAAGCGTCGGGAGCCGTCGCGAGCGTGTCTCCGGTCTGCACGGGCATGCCTTGCGCCACCGGCGCGTCGGGCCTGCCGGCGCGTCGCAGCCAGGCCTGGCCTGTCACGGCGAGCACCATGGCCTCGCCTTCGCCCAGCGGCCGGCCATCGGCGAAGTACAGCACCGTTCCCGGTTGCAGGCGCCTGGGCTCCCCCACGCTGTTGCGCTGCTGGATCTCGGGCCACCGGCCCGGTTGCCGGTAGTGCTGCCCGGAGATGCCCCAAAGCGTCTCGCCGGGGCGCACCACGTGCGAGGGCTGGGCGCAGAGGCAGGCGCTGAAGACGCACGCTGCCAATGCAACGACGGTGGGCAGCCGGCGACGGCCTGCCTGCTGCTTGCTGCGCACGCTCACGAAGCCTCGTCCTCCGCGAGTCCCAGCTGGTAGCCCTGCCCGTAGACGGTGCGCAGGATCATCCCGCGCCGCGCATCGAGGTGCAGCTTCTTGCGCAGCCGGTAGACATGGCTGTCCAGCGTGCGCGAAGGAGCTTCCTCGGTCGCGTAGCCCGCGGTCTCCAGCAGGTGGGCGCGCGAGACCGTCTGGCCCAGCCGGGTGAACAGCAGCATCGTCAGGTCGAATTCGCGGCTGGTCAGCGCGTAGCTCTCTGGCTCGGCTCCTGCCGCTTCGCGGTATTGCACGACATGCCCGACAGGATCGAGCGTCCAGCGGCCGATGCTCAGCGGCGCATCGGGCGACGCGGGCTTGCGGCGCTTGAGCAGGCGCAGCACGCGGGCGCGCAGTTCGAGCGGACGGAACGGCTTGGTGATGTAGTCGTCGGCCCCGGAATTCAGCGCCTCGGCGACGTCGTCCTCGGCCCCCCTGGAGCTGATCATCAGCACCGGCACGGAGCTTTCCTTCCACACGCGCAGCCAGCGAAGCAGTTCGAGGCCGTCCATGCCAGGTACGGACCAGTCCAGGACGACCAGGTCGAAAGACTCGCGCCGAAGGACTTTCTGCAGCGCAAGCCCGTCGGAAAAACCCTGGCAGTGCACCGCTGCCTCGCGCTCCAATTGTTGCTCCAGCGTACGAATCAGAAGAGTCTGCTGGGAGGGTTCGTCTTCGACGATCGCGATACGCATTGCTTGCCTTGCTGCCTGGGAACGCTGAATTCTGGTCGATGCCGCACCCGAAGAATCTGACGAATTCGAGCACGCGCACCGATACGGAAATGTTAGCAATGTCACATTCCGAAGCAGAAAAAAGCAGTATTTCTCGCGAAATCTCGCATTCGACTGGGAGCCGAAACCCCCTTCACGAATCATCCGCACCCTTCCTGCCCCCGTGAGGCCTGCCGCCCAGGCGCGCCGGCCGAACGGAGGTGACCGATCGGCAAACAGCACTTGCGGCCAAGCGGCTCGACAGGCGCCTTCAACTGGATATTCGTGATGAACAGAATCTACCGCTGCGTTTGGAGCGAGGCACCCGGTGCTTTCGTGGCTGCTGCTGAAACGACGCGCAGCAAGGGTCCGCGAGGCTCGGCACTCACGACGCTCGTCGCAGCCGCCGGGGCCATGCTGCTGGCCATGGCGGCCCCGATGCAGGCACGCGCAGACACCGCGATCGGCCCCGTGAAGGTCGACAACGCGGGCGGCGCCGTCTGCACCTCGCCGGATCGGCCTGCGACCGCCTCCTCGGCTTGGACCTGCCAGGTGCCCAACGGCAGCGGCGGCTTCGCCACCGTCACCGGCGTTCCCGGCGCCGCCTCGGGCTACCCGGACGTGGCGGCTCTTTCGACGCTGCTGTCCACGAACCTGGGCGCCAATGCGATCCTGATGGGCTCGACGACCACCTCCGCGTCGGGCAACTCCTCCATCGCGATCGGCAACAGTGCCGTGGCCAGCGGTGCAGGCAGCATCGCGCTGGGCGCCGGCGCCGTGGCCACGAGCAGCAACGGCGTGGCCATCGGCAGCGGCACCACGGCCGATCGCGCGGGCATGAACGGGCAGAAGGAGCTTTTCTCGAACGTCGCGGTGCCGTCGACGCAGGGCGGCGTGTCGGTGGGCGCCGTCGGCAGCGAGCGCCAGATCACCAACGTGGCCGGCGGCACGCAGGCCACCGACGCGGTGAACGTGCGCCAGCTGCAGGCTGTGCAGCAGAGCGCCGTGCGCTACGACACCAACGTGGACGGCACAGTCAACCACAACAGCGTGACGATGGGCAATGGCAGCTCCACAGGGCCGGTGACGCTGCACAACGTGGCACCTGGCGTGGCCCCCACCGATGCAGTCAACGTGCAGCAGCTGAACCAGGCCAGCGCGGCGAGCGCCGCCTACGCGGACGCGCGCGTCAATCAGATGGGCAAGACCATCAACGACATCGGCAGGAAGGCCTACGCGGGGGTCGCCGCGGCGATGGCGATGGAAAGCGCTCCCTACGTTCCGGGCAAGCTGACCTACGCGGCCGGCATGGGTTACTACGAGCAGCAGGCCGCCATGGGCGTCTCGCTGCGCAAGACCGCGGACAACGGCCGCTGGAGCGTCACCGGAGGAGCGTCGGCCACCTCGCGCGGGACCGTCGCCTTGCGCGTGGGCATCGGCGGTGTCTGGGACTGAGCAGATGCCCGCTTCCAACCGATCGAATCAATCACTGGTGCCAGAAATGTCAAAACCAATCATCCCCGCCGTCGTCGCGGCAGTGCTTCTTGCCGGTGCCTCGGGCTGCGCTTTCGCGGCCTCCGAGGAAATCAGGTTTCCCGAACTGAAGGACTCCTATCTCAAGACCGGCGACTTCGTCGGCCCCGACCACGTTCGGCGCGTGCGAGCCGGCCTGAACAAGGACCAGGTACGCCTGGAACTGGGCAATCCGCATTTCAGCGAAGGCATCTTCGGTGTCTCGGAGTGGGACTATGCGTTCAACTTCTACACCGGCAAGGGCGACGACCGCGTCACCTGCCAGATGAAGGTGCGGTTCGCCCGCGTCGAGGGCCAGTACATGGTGGAGAGCACCCACTGGAAGAACCCCGACTGCGCCCTGCTCGTGCAGCCGCCCGAGGTGGTTCCGGTTGCCGCACCGGCCACGCTGCTGCCGCCGCAGAAGGTCGCGCTGAGCGCAGACGGCCTCTTCCGTTTCGACGGTTCCGGCCCCGCCGACCTGTTGCCCGAAGGCCGCCAGCGCGTGGCGCGACTGGCCGGCGACATCCAGGCCAGCTTCAAGGTGCTGCACTACGTCACCGTCACCGGCTACACCGACCGGCTGGGCACCGACGCATACAACCAGGTCCTGTCCCAGGCACGCGCGAACACCGTGCGCGATCTTCTGGTGCAGGCCGGCCTCGACAGGAGCAAGGTGCGCGCATCCGGCATGGGCAAGCGCCAGCCGGTGGTGAGCGACTGCGAAGGCGCGCATGCCACGCCGGAACTCGTGAAGTGCCTGCAGCCCAACCGGCGCGTCGAGATCGAGGTGGTCGGCGGCACGTGAGTAACGCGGAGGCCGGCCGGGCCGTGCATGCTGTTAGTCTGGCGGCCCTGCATGACGTCGCACAGCATCATCCAACGCCTCTCCCGCACGGCCGGCGCCATGCTCCTGCCGATGGCGGGCCTGCTCGCCGGCTGCAATGATGCCGGCTCTTCCGCCTCTACCCAGTTCATGCAGGCAAGCAGCGAAGAAATCGCCATCCGCACTGCGCCTGCCGAGCGGGTGTTCCAGGGCACGCTCGCGGGCCAGCCGGTTCATCTGGTGGTGCACGACTGCGAAGTGCTGCGCGTGCGGCAGGGGGCGCAGGGGCGGCTCGAGTGGGAGACCGTGCTGGCCCCGGAGCTGTATCCCTTTCCGACCGCGTGCGAGCGCCAGTCGCTGAGCTTCGACGCAGGGCAGCTCACGGCGACGCTCGGGCGCCGCGCGTTCGGCGCGGGTGGCTGCTGCGCCAGCGGCGGCACCTATCGCTCGGCCGATGGCCTCACCTGGAAGAAGCTCTAGCGCGGGGCATCTCGCCAACGCCCGGATAATCCGGCTCCTTTCACCACGAGGGGTACGCATGAGAGCCGCCGCATCCGCCATCGCCCTGCTCCTGGCCGCCGGCACGGCGTTCGCCCAGGGGACGCCGGCACCGTACCAGGGGCCCCTCTTCGACACCCACCTGCACTACAACCAGGAAGCCTGGGACGGCAGCACCGGCCCCTTCCCGCCTTCCGAGGCGCTCGCGCGCATGCAGCGCAACGACGTGAAGGCGATCATCGCGAACTCGCGCCCCAACTCCGGCACGCAGACGCTGGCCGCCTCGCGCGAGACGCGTGCCGCGGGCGTGACGGTGGTGCCCTTCGTGCGGCTCTATCGCAACCGCGACGACTACACCAACTGGTTCCGCGACGAGACCATCTACGAGATGGTGCAGACCGAGCTCGCGCGCGGCACCGCCAGCGGCCCCTATCGCGGCCTCGGCGAATTCCACCTGTACGAGAGCGCCAACGCCAATGGCCCCGTGGCGAAGAAGCTGATCGCACTGGCGGAGCGCGAGAAGCTCGCGGTGCTCGCGCACGTCGACGACGTGGCAGTCGACCTCCTGATGGCGAATGCGCCTTCCAAAGGCCAGTCGCTGCGCCTGATCTGGGCGCACACCGGCATCGGCGGCACGCCGGTCGAGCGGGTGCAGGCGATGCTGGAGCGCTACCCGCAGCTGATGGGCGAGCTCTCGTACCGCCCGGGGCTGACCTGCGAAGGCGGCAGGCTCTGCCCCGAGTGGCGCGCGCTGATCCTCAAGCACCCTGGGCGCTTCATGGTCGGCTCCGACACCTGGATCAACCAGCGCTGGAGCAGCTACGACGAAACGATGCGCGGCTATCGCACCTGGCTCGGCGACCTGCCGGACGACGTGGCGCAGCGCATCGCCTGGGGCAACGCGGCCGGGCTGTTCGGCGTGCGCTGAGGCCGCGGCTGCTCAGCCCGCGAGCGCGGTGGCAACGATGCGCGTGGCCGACGCGATCACATCGTTGCGGCCCTTCGCATCCTTCTGCGGGAAGGTCAGGTACACCGACAGCACGATGGGCGCGCCGCTCGGCGGCCACAGCACCCCGACGTCGTTGGTCGAGCCGT
>CAJYQC010000207.1 GCA_913776885.1 uncultured Variovorax sp. | reverse complement strand
TCCGGTGGCTGCGATCCGCCGGCTGTGCGGCGCCTACCCCGAAGTGGCCATCGGACTGCTTAGCCTTGCGATGAAGCGCATGAGCGTGATCCGCAGCCAGCTGCGCCGCATCTCCGCACTGTCGGCGGAAGACCTGGTGGGACGCGTGCTGCACCAGCTCACGCTGCTCGCGCCCGCGGGCTCGGGCGGCTACGACAAGCGCATCACCCAGTCGGTGATCGCCTCGTATTCGGGCCTGTCACGCGAAGTGGTCAACAAGACCATGCGCGACTTCGAACTGCGCGGCCTCGTGCGCAGGGACGAGACCGGTGTGCATGTGCAGCCCGACTTCGCCGCCACCGACTTCGGCGGCCTGCTGCCCATCGACCAGAGCCTGTCGTCGATCGAACCGCATCAGCACGACCCGATGCTCCCGCCGGAATTCTTCGACATGCGGCCCGCAGGCCGCCCCGGCGAGCACCGGGAAGAATGAAAGCCGGCAGGCCGCCGCCGGCCTGCCCCTTCGCGCCCTTTGGCGCCCTTTCGCGCCCTTTCCCGCACTAACGCGCTGCTTTCCCGCGCCGGCCGGGCTCAGGCGAAATCGGTCGCAGCGAAGTCGTTGGTGACGTGCACGCCGTCATCGTCGCGGCGCACCATGCCGCGCAACTCGAAGTCGCGCATGGTCTTGTTGACCACCTCGCGCGACAGGCCCGAGTACGACGCGATCACCGATTGCGTGATGCGCTTGTCGTAACCCTGCTCGCCCGCCGGCGCGAGCCGCGTCAGCTGCTGCAGCACGCGCAGCACCGAGTCCTCGGCGGTGAGCATCGAAATGCGATGGAACTGGCCCCGCAGCATGCTCATGCGCTTCATCGCGAGGCCCAGAAGGCCCAGCGCGACCTCGGGATGCTTCGCACACAGCGCCCGTATCTCAGCGATGGGCACCAGGTACACCGAGGATGGCAGCGCGGCGATCAGCGTCTGCTTCGAACGGTAGCTGTCCTCGCGAATCGACAGGTCGAAAAAGAAGTCGTTGGGTCCGATGAGCTCCGTCGTCATCTCGGAGTCGTCACGCGGGTTCAGCGTGACCACGCGCAGCAGTCCGCTGGCCACGCAGTAGATCTGGTCGGTCGAATCGCCGGCCGTCAGCACGACCTCGTTGCGCTTGTAGGAATTCAGTTGCGTGGATTCGCCGAGCTTGGTGCGCTCCGCCAGCGGCAGGTTCGCCATCAGGGGATGTAGATACATCACCTGATGGTGCGTCCCGAAGGCGCTCGAAGGAACACACAAACATGGGAGGCCGCATGCTCGATCCGCCAGCGCACGCTGCACGACACCATGCGTCAAGTCCGTCGCGTCGCTCAGGTTCATCGCGAGCTCATCGACGAGGTCCGATGCCATCGCACTCTTTGCAAAGGAATGTGATCCAGGCCACATCCGTGCCTCGAAAGCGAGTGCACAGCGCGGAGGCGGTTAATACCATCGACTTCGCTCGCTGGCGTTGCATTCAATGCGCCGAAGCCGTCGAGCCAATGCAGCCTTCCATTTCACTTTCCATGATGCAGTCCGTTCACGCTCCACAGCAAATCACCGTGCCCATGCACGCCGGCCGCTCCGCCCATGCGATGGCGGTGGCCGGCGCGCTGTGCGAGTTGTTCACCCAGGCCAGCGACGTGGAGCTCGCGTTGCTGCTGCGCTCCATCGAGACAGGCGACGCGCCTGCTGCGGCCCGTGCGGCGCAGGGCATCCTGGGCACCATCGCTTCTTCGGCATTGGGGCTCGAGCATGCGCCGGCTGCGCTAGCGTCTCCGCTGTCGTCGCGCGAACTCAAGGTGTTGTGCATGATCGCGGGCGGCTCCACCAACCGCCAGATCGCGGACGCGACGCACCGCTCCATCAACACCATCGAGGCGCAGGTCAAGAGCATGTACCGCAAGCTCGGCGTGCGTTCGCGCACGCAGGCCGTGCGCGAGGCGATGCAAAGGGGCCTGCTGATGTGGCGGGACCATGATGCACAGGTGGCCGTGGCCCATGCAGAGACCGCTGCAGCCTGCTGAGGCGGCGAGGCTTCTCCGGCCGGCAGGCTATATTGCCCGCTGGTACAACAACCGAGAGAAGCCACCATGGCAAAAGCCTATTGGGTCAGCGCCTACCGCGCCGTCAAGGATGCCGACAAGCTCGCGGCCTACGCGAAGCTCGCAGGTCCGGCAATCACCGCAGGAGGCGGCCGCTTCCTCGCACGCGGCCTGCCTGCGAAGGTCTATGAGTTCGGCCTTGCCGAACGCACCGTGCTGATCGAATTCGACAGCATCGAGCAGGCCACCGCCACGCACGACAGCCCCGAATACCAGGCCGCGCTTGCCGCGCTGGGCGACGGCGCCGAGCGTGACCTGCGGGTCATCGAAGGGGTATGAAAGGCCATCGTCGACACGCGCGGTCTGCACTCTTCTTGCCGCGATGAAACTGCCGGCCTTCGACCGCGACGCGGCGCGCGCCCTGCTCAAGGAAAAGGCCGCCGCGCCCTTCTCCGCCTTCGACGTCGCCACCCGCGCGCATCGCCGCCAGGACAGGCAGTTCCACGAAGAAGCCGCCCTGCTCTTCTGCCTGGCAACCGAAAGGGCCGACGCCGAGCACCGCGCCGATCCGTCAAGGCCGAACCAGGCGATGAACCATCTCGTGCGCGCAGGCATCGCGTTCAATCGCGCGGGAAAGGCCGAAGTCGCCGAACCCTTGCTGCGCCAGGCCATCGCCTTCGACTGGGCCGGACAAGGGCTCGCGCAGGACAGCCACATGGTGGAATGGGGCTTCTTCCAGCTGCTGCTCAACGCACGCAACGACCCGGACCACTTCGCACGGCTGTTCGATGAAGCGGTGGCGCGATGCGCCGAGATCGGCAGGAACTACACCGTCATCCATCCGCATCAGGAAGAACTCCTGGAGATCGCCATCGGCCTCGGCCACCGCCCGAGCGCCGAGCGGCTCGCCGCGCGGATCGCGGATCGGCGCCCGGGCAAGAAGGCGGTGAAGGAACTGCTCGCACGGGCCAGAGAGTTTCTAGCGGGAAGCCAGGCTCGCACGAACGAGCAAGCCTAGCTTCCCGAGGTTCTTCACGGCGCCAGCGTGAGCTTGATGATCTGGTTGCCGTGCGACGCCCCCACGTACACCGTGCCGTCGCCCGCCACGGCCACGCCGATCGGGAAATTGAAGCTCAGCGCCGTACCCGTGCTGTCGCGCAGCGTGCTGATCTCTCCCGAGGGCGAGACCACGCGTGCCACGCCGTCCCAGGCGTGCGTCAGGAACACGTTGTTGCTCGCGTCCACCGTCACGCCGTAGGTGTAGCCGAGCTTGGCCGGTGTGGCGGCCGTTCCGTCTGCAAGGCCGGAAGTGGTGTTGGCGCAGTCGCCCAGCACGGTGCTCACTGCGGCGGTGGCCACGTCGATCTTGCGCAGGCAGAGGCTGTCGGTGTCCGTGTCGTAGAGCGTGCGTCCGTCTCGGCTGATCGCCAGGCCCTGCGGGCGGGCGAACTGCGCAGCCGTGCCGACGCCATCCAGATAGGCCTGCGTGCCGTCTCCGGCGAGTGTCGTGGTGGTGCCGTCGGCGGCCACCTTGCGCACACGCTTGTTCTCCAGGTCCGCCACGAAGAGGTTGCCTGCACCGTCCAGCGCGATGCTGGCGGGGTTGTTGAACAGCGGCGACGAAGGGCTGTCCGCATAGCCGTTG
>CAJYQC010000206.1 GCA_913776885.1 uncultured Variovorax sp. | reverse complement strand
GGACACGGTGGCGCGCGCCTTCAACAACGAACTGGGCGCCGCGCTGAACGCCAGCGCCATCGTCGAGAACCGCGCGGGCGCAGGCGGCACCGTGGGCGCGGCGATCGTGGCGCGCGCGCCGGCCGACGGCAACACGCTGGTCCTCGCGGCCGCGAGCCACAACATCGCGGGCTTTCTCTACAGCAAGCTCAGCTACGACCCGCTGAAGGACTTCGTCGGCGTCGCCAACGTCGGCAACGCGGGCTACGTGCTCGCGGTGTCCAGCGGCATGGGCGTGTCGAGCACGGCCGACTTCATCAAGGAGGTCAAGGCCAACCCCGGCAAGTACAACTACGCCTCGGCCGGCAACGGCAGCGCCACGCACCTGGCGATGGCCTCCTTCCTCGCGAAGGCAGGCCTGCAGATGACGCATATCCCGACCAAGTCGACCGGCGAGGCGGTCAACGAGGTGCTCGCGGGCCGCGTGCAGGCGGTGATTTCGTCGAGCATCGGCGTGATGGGCTTCCAGGAGGACGCGCGCATGAAGCTGCTGGCCTCCACCGGCCAGTCGCGCAGCCCCTTCCTGCCCAAGCTGCCGACCGTGGCCGAGAGCGGCCTGCCGGGCTACGCCTTCGATTCCTGGATCGGCCTGCTCGCGCCGGCCGGCACGCCCAAGGCCGAGGTGGAGCGGCTGAACGCCGTGACCAACAAGGTGCTGGCCGACCCGGTGATCCAGGAACGCTTCAAGCGCCTGGGCGTCGAGCCGCGCAGCCAGAGCGCGGAGGAGTTCCAGAAGCTGCTGCGCGCGGACTGGGATGCGATGGGCGCGGTGGTGAAGGCGTCGGGGGCGAAGGTCGACTAGAGCCTCTCTGCTGGCTCCCGACGCTTAGGGGCTTGAGCGTTCCGGACTCCGGAGCGGACCCGGTCTGCTTCACCGGCGGCAACCAGCACTCGTGCCCAGCCTTTTGGCTGGCGGCCGTTACCCGGCGTGCCGCTGTTCGCGATCAGGGCCCGCGCAAGATGGCGGATGCCGCTCGCGGGCAATGGCCCCGGCGGGCGGACGCGCCGATCCGCCGATCCGCCGATCCGCCGATCCGCCGATGCCGGCGATGCCGCCGTTCCGCCGAGGCCTCCGCGGCGCCCCGCCCTATGCGCCTGTAGGACGCCGGCGGATTGAACTTCGCGTCCGCCAAAGCCATGCTTTGGCCGTGCCTCCGGCGCACCGTGCGCGGGGGCTGAAAGGACTATCCATGAATTCGACATCGCCCCTCAAGCAGCCCGCTGCCGTGCACGCAGGCAGATCGCCCAAGGTGCTCTGGGCCGTGATCGGCGTGCTGGCCATCGCGGTCGCGGCGCTCGGCGGGGTGCTGCTGCACAGGCAAGGGCAGGAAGCGGCGGCGCCCGCATCCGCACCCCTGGCTGCCGCTTCGAACGCCCCGGCGCCGGATGACTTCAAGCCCGAAGCCATGCCACCCGCGGCCGCCATGCCCCCGCCTGCGGTTGGTGGCTACGCCGGCCCGGCCGGCACGGCCCCGCAGGCGATGGCTGCCGTGCCGCAGGCAGCGCCTGCTCCCGCCAACTCGACAGCGGTTGCGGCAGCCGAGCCTGCGCCTGCCATGCCCGCTGTGCCCGCGTGCGCGGTTTGCGGACGCGTCGAGTCGGTCCGGCCGGTGCAGCGCCAGCAGAAGACCACCGGCGTGGGGGCCGTCACGGGCGGCGTGGTCGGCGGCCTCGTCGGCAACCAGTTCGGCCACGGCAACGGCCGGGTCGCCACCACGGTGCTCGGCGCGGTGGGCGGCGGCTTCGCCGGCAACGCCATCGAGAAGCACGTGCGCACCGTGACCGTCTACGAGGTGGGCGTGCGCATGGACGATGGCCGGCTGCGCACCGTCGAAACGAAGACCGCTCCGCCGATCGGCAAGCCGGTCACGCTGCAGCGCGGCGTGCTGCGCCCCGCCGACGGCCACAAATAGGCAGGCGGGACTTCTCCCACGGCCAGGGCCGCGCGCCCTGCGCCGCCCTTTCCGTATCACAGAACAATCCGCCGCAAAAGAGCGCTTGCCCGAAAAGTATCTTGACCGTATATCCCTAATATATTTAGATTGCGGCGTTTTCCACCGCACATCCGAAGGAGCGATCAAGTGAGCAATCCCCGCTGGCAGGGCGTCTTTCCCGCCGTCACCACCAAGTTCCACGCCGACGAGAGCATCGACGCCGAGGGCACCGCCCGGCACATCGACTTCCAGATCCGCAACGGCATCCACGGCCTCGTCACCTGCGGCTCGCTCGGCGAGGCCAGCACGCTGACGCTGGAGGAGAAGCTGCAGGTCGCGAAGATCGCGCTCGACGCCGCCGACGGCCGCATCCCGGTGCTGGCCAACGTGTCGGAGACCAGCACGCGCGAGGCGCTGCGCTACGTGGACGGCGCCAACAGGCTCGGCGTGGCCGGCTACATGGTGATGCCTTCGGTGATCTACGTTGCCGACGCGCGCGAGGCCATGCTCAACGTGCGCACCATCGCCAACGCGGCGCAGAAGCCCATCATGGTCTACAACAACCCGGTGGCCTACCGCGTCGACCTGAAGCCGCAGCACATGGTCGAGCTGGCCGACTGCGAATGGATCGCCGCCATCAAGGAAAGCACCGACGACATCCGCCGCATCACCGACCTGCGCAACACCGTGGGCGAGCGCTACCAGCTGTTCCTCGGCGTCGACGATCTCGCCTATGAAGGCCTGGCGCTGGGCTGCGACGGGCTGCTCGCCGGCGTGGGCTGCGCCTTCCCGCGCGAGACGGTGGCGCTCTACGACCTGATGAAGGCCGGCAAGTTCGCCGAGGCGCTGAAGCTATATCAGTGGATGACGCCGATGCTGCACCTCGACGTGTCGACCAAGCTGGTGCAGAACCTCAAGCTCATCGACGCGCTCGTGGGCGTGGGCACGGAGCACATGCGCCGCCCGCGCCTGCCGCTCATCGGCGCCGAGCGCGAGTATGTCGAAGGCATCGTGAAGAAGGCGCTCGCGACGAGGCCTGTTCAATACCAGTCGGTCATGCAATAAACCGGCGACGCGCCGGCACCGGCTTATCGGGCGGCTGCCGGGCGCGTGTTTTTCATCGTCCCCAACCCAGCAGGAAGAAGCATGAAGACAAAAGCAGGCATGGTTTCGTTTCTCGGTCTCGCGGCACTGGCCCTCGCCGGCCAGGCGCATGCGCAGGAGCAGGTGGTCAAGATCGGCCACAGTGGTCCTCTCTCGGGCCCCAACGCCTTCGCGGGCAAGGACAATGAAAACGGCGTGCGCCTCGCCATCGAGGAGCTCAATGCGAAGAAGCTCGTCGTCGGCGGCAAGACGCTGAAGTTCGAGCTCGTCTCCGAAGACGACCAGTGCGACGCCAAGACCGGCGTGAGCGTGGCGCAGAAGTTCGTGGACGACGGCGTGAAGTACGTCATGGGCCCGTACTGCTCGGGCGTGGCCATCCCGGCCTCGCGCATCTACGCCGACGGCGGCACGATGGTCTCCACCGTGGGCACCAACCCGAAGGTCACGCAGGGCGGCTACAAGAACCTCTACCGCATCATCGCGAGCGACAACCAGATCGGCGGCGCCATGGCCGTGTATGCGGCCAAGGAAATGAAAGTCAAGAAGGTCGGCGTGATCGACGACCGCACCGCCTTCGGCCAGGGCCTCGCCGAGGAGTTCACCAAGGAGGCCAAGAAGCAGGGCCTCACAGTGGTCGGCCAGGAGTTCACCACCGACAAGGCCGTGGACTTCACCGCCATCCTCACCAACATGAAGGCCAAGGCGCCCGAGGCCATCTTCTTCGGCGGCTACGCGCCTCAGGCCGCGCCCATGGCGCGCCAGATGAAGCAGCTCGCGGTGCCCGGCAAGCTGCTGGGCGGCGACACCGTCTGCAGCCCCGCCACCGGCAAGCTCGGCGGCGATGCGGTCAACGACCTGGTGTTCTGCGCGCAGGGCGGCTCCATCCTCGAGAAGGCGCAGAGCGGCCCGGCCTTCAAGGAGAAGTTCAAGAAGCGCTTCAACATCGACCCTGACGCCTACGCCGCCTCGTACTACGACCAGGTGCTCTTCATTGGCGAGTCGATGAAGAAGGCCAACTCCATCGATCCCGACAAGGTCGGCGCCGAGCTCTACAAGGCCACCTACAAGGGCGTGGCCGCCACCTACGCCTACGACGACAAGGGCAACATGAAGCAGGCGCCGATCACGGTGTTCACCTTCAAGAACGCGGCCCCGGTGCCCATCGCGAGCTACTGAGACGAAGCGAAGAACATGCAGCGCATCCAGGTCATCGACTCACACACGGGCGGCGAGCCCACGCGCCTGGTGATCGGGGGCTTCCCCGATCCGGGCAAGGGCAGCATGGCCGAGCGCCGCGCGCTGCTGGCCGAGCGGCACGACAGGTGGCGCGCCGCCGCCGTGCTGGAGCCGCGCGGCAGCGACGTGGTGGTGGGCGCGCTGCTGTGCGAGCCCGTCTCGCCCGATGCCGCCGCGGGCGTCGTCTTCTTCAACAACGCCGGCTACCTCGGCATGTGCGGCCACGGCACCATCGGGCTGGTCGCGAGCCTTGCGCACATGGGGCGCATCGGCGTGGGCGAGCACCGCATCGAGACGCCCGTGGGCACCGTGACCACCACGCTGCATGAAGACGGCTCGGTGAGCGTGCGCAACGTGCCCGCCTACCGGCACCTGCGGCAGGCGGCGGTCGAACTGCCCGGCCACGGCACCGTGCGCGGCGACGTGGCCTGGGGCGGCAACTGGTTCTTCCTCGTGAGCGAGCACGGCCAGCGCGTGGCGAGCGACAACCTCGCCGCGCTGACCGACTACACCGCCGCGTTGCGCAAGGCGCTGGCGGCGCAGGGCATCACCGGTGCCGACGGCGCGGAGATCGACCACATCGAGCTCTTCGCCGACGACAGCGAAGGCGCCGACAGCCGCAACTTCGTGCTGTGCCCGGGCAACGCCTACGACCGCTCGCCCTGCGGCACCGGCACCAGCGCCAAGATCGCCTGCCTTGCGGCCGACGGCAAGCTCGCGCCGGGCGAGGTGTGGAAGCAGGCCAGCGTGATCGGCAGCGTCTTCGAGGCCAGCTACGCGCTCGACGGCGAAGGCCGCGTCATTCCCACGCTGCGCGGCCGTGCGCACATCAGCGCAGAGGCCACGCTGCTGATCGACGACGCCGATCCCTTCGGCTGGGGCATCCGGCTCTGATGCCGGGGGCAGCGGCCCGCATGGACGCGGACGTCATCGTCATCGGCGCCGGCATCGTCGGCGCCGCGTGTTCGCATGCGCTCGCGAATGCGGGCGCGAAGGTGCTGGTGCTCGACGCCGGCATCGGCGGCGCCACCGGCGCAGGCATGGGCCACCTCGTGGTGATGGACGACAACCCGGCCGAGCTGGCGCTGAGCCGCCATTCGATCGCGCAGTGGCGCGAGCTCGCGCCGCGCATGGGCGAGGACTGCGCCTACAGCGCATGCGGCACGCTGTGGATCGCCGCGAACGACGAGGAGATGGCCGAGGCCGGGCGCAAGCTGCAGCGGCTGCGCGCCGACGGCATCGACAGCCGACTGCTCGACGCACGGCAGCTCGCGGCCGCCGAACCTGCATTGCGCAAGGGCCTCGCGGGCGCGCTCGAAGTGCCTGGCGACGGCATCCTCTACGCACCCAACGCGGCGCGCTGGCTGCTCGCCCAGCATGCAGCATCGATCCGCGTCGAGCAGGCGAAGGTCGATGCCATCGATGAAGACGGCACGCTGCGCCTTGCCGACGGCAGCCGCCGAGCCGCGCCGCGCGTCTTGCTCGCCAACGGCATCCAGGCCACCGCGCTGTGCCCCGAGCTGCCGATACGCCCGAAGAAGGGCCACCTGCTCATCACCGACCGCTATCCGGGCACGGTGCAACATCAGCTCGTCGAACTCGGCTACGTGACCAGCGCGCACCACAGCGAGGGCGACTCGGTCGCCTTCAACGTGCAGCCGCGTCCCACGGGGCAGCTGCTGATCGGCTCCTCGCGCCAGTTCGACACCACCGACGCGGCCGTGGAAGCGCCGATGCTCGCGCGCATGCTCCAGCGCGCGCTCGACTACCTGCCGGGGCTCGCGAACCTCAACGCCCTGCGCTCGTGGACCGGCATGCGCGCGGCCTCGCCCGACGGGCTTCCGCTGCTCGGCAAGCATCCGTGGCGCGAGAGGCTCTGGCTCGCCGTCGGGCACGAAGGCCTGGGCGTGACCACGGCACCTGGCAGCGCGCACCTGCTCGCCGCGCTGATGACCGGGGCGACACTGGGTTTCGACGCGACGCCCTACGCTCCTCGCGGCCTGCGGGAGGCCGCATGAGCGCCCACACCCTGCTGAACATCGACGGCCGCCTGGTCCGCGTGAAGGCCGGCAGCTCGGTCGCCGCCGCGCTGCGCGTGGCCGGCGGCACCGGCGTGGCGCGCACCTCCGTCGGCGGCCAGCCGCGCGCGCCCTTCTGCGGCATGGGCGTGTGCCAGGAATGCCGCGTGCTCGTCGACGGCCGGCGCAGGCTCGCCTGCCAGACGGTGTGCGTCGAGGGCATGCGCGTGGAGACTGCGGAGTGAGCGGCGTCGTGCCCGAGCATTGCGACGTGCTGGTCGTCGGCGCCGGCCCGGCCGGCATGGCGGCGGCAGTGGCGGCGGCGCGCAGCGGCGCATCGATCGTCGTGATCGACGACAACCCCGCACCCGGCGGACAGATCTGGCGCGACGGCCCCGGCGCGAAGCTTCCGCCCGGCGCGCGCAAGTGGCGCGATGCGCTCGAACGCCACGCCAACATCCGCGTGCGCAGCGGCACGCACGTGGTCGCGGCGCCCTCGCCCCGCGAGCTGCTGCTCGAAGACGCCGATGGTGCCGTGCGCATGCGATGGGGCAGGCTCATCCTGTGCACCGGCGCGCGCGAACTGCTGCTGCCCTTCCCGGGCTGGACGCTGCCCGGTGTGACCGGCGCGGGCGGGCTGCAGGCGCTCGTCAAGGCCGGCCTGCCGGTCGAGGGCGAGCGCATCGTCGTCGCGGGCAGCGGACCGCTGCTGCTTGCCGCCGCGGCCACTGCGCGTTCGGCGGGCGCCAAGGTGCTGCGCATCGCCGAACAGGCTTCGTTCGCCTCGGTCGCGCGCTTCGGCGCCAGCCTCGCGCGCTGGCCGGGCAAGGCGGCGCAGGCCTTCGCGCTGGCCGACCCCTGTTATCGCACCTCGTCGCACGTCGTCTCGGCGGGTGGCGCGGTGCAGGTCGAGTCGGTGCGCCTGGACCAGGGCGGCGGCAAGGAAGTGGAGATCGCCTGCGACCGCATCGCCTGCGGCTTCGGCCTGGTGCCCAACACGCAGCTCGGCCGCATGCTCGGCTGCGCGCTGGCTTCGGACGGCTTCGGCGCGCGGGGCCTGCAGGTCGATGCGCGGCAGGCCACCAGCGTGCCGGGCATCTACGCGGCGGGCGAGTGCACCGGCTTCGGCGGCAGCGAGCGAGCCTTGGCGCAGGGCAGCATCGCCGGCCATGCAGCGGTGGGCGACGAGCGTGCGGCCGCCGCGCACGAAGGCGAGCGCGCGCGCTGGGATGCCTTCGCCGCGCAGCTGCACCGCAGCTTCGCGCTGAATGCCGGCATCCGCGCCGTGCCACGGCCCGACACCCTCGTGTGCCGCTGCGAGGACGTGCCCTTCTCCGCGCTGCAGGACTGCAGCGGCTGGACCGACGCCAAGCTGCACCGCCGCTGCGGCATGGGCGCCTGCCAGGGGCGCGTGTGCGGCGACGCCGCGCAGTTCCTCTTCGGATGGACGCCGCCCACGCCGCGCCCGCCGCTGTCGCCGGTGCGCATCGCGACGCTCGCGGGCCTCGGAGAAGCTGCCGGCAGCGCAGACGCCCGACAATGACGGCGCCGCCGCACCCGCACAACGAGACCATGGCACCCCCGAAGACAGCCCCGAAGAACAAGAAAGACGCAGAGACAGCCACCGCGGCCGCCGCCCGCGCGCGGCCCAAGCGCCGTGCCGCCGACGAGGCCTACGACGCCATCGAGACGCTGCTGTCCACCATGCAGCTGCAGCCCGGCAGCCAGATCGTCGAGGCCGAACTCGCCGAGCGCCCGGGGCTGGGCCGCACGCCGGTACGCGAGGCGCTGATGCGCATGGTGTCCATCGGCCTGATCGTGCAGCAGCCGCGCCGCGGGCTGCTGGTGTCGACCATCGACCTGGCCGACCACCTCGACGTGATCCAGACGCGGCGCGTGCTCGAGGTGCTGATCGCCGCCTGCTCGGCGCGCCGCGCCACCGCGCAGCAGCGCCAGGAGATCGTGCGCTGCGCCGAGATGATGGTCGAGGCCGCGAGCCGCGGCGACCTCAACGACTACATGCAGGCCGACCGCGCGCTGGACCTCGTCAACCACCGGGCGAGCCACAACGACTCGGCGGTGCGCGCGGTGATCCCGCCCATCGTCCAGTGCCGGCGCTTCTGGTACGCCTACCAGCACGAGGGCGAGATCGTCGAGGGCGCGAATGCGCACCTGCAGCTGGCGCGGGGCATCGCCACCGGCGACGAGGCGGCCGCCACCGCGGGCGCCAACCGGCTGATGGACTACCTGGAAGTCTTCGCGCGAAAGATCATCGACAACTAGAAAAAGTAGGCCGAAGGGCCGCGCTCCCGGCCCCGGCACCCCGGGCAACTCCGCGTGCCCGCGCCCGCCTCGCGGCGCATACTGGCCCGCATGGCCGTCGCACCCCGTGCCCAACCCGAAGAGTTCTTCAGCGCCGACGAATGGCGTGCGCTCACGGCGCGCTCGTCGTGGAAGGGGCTGTGGCTGGTGCTGCACTGCTGGGGCGTGATCGGCGCCGCCATGCTCGTGGGCATTGTGTGGCCGTGGACCATTCCGCTGGTGGTGCCGATCGTCGGGGCGCGGCAGCTCGGGCTTTTCATCCTCATGCACGACGCGGCGCACGCGGCCCTGCACCGCAACCGCAAGGTCAACGACTGGGTGGGCCGCTGGCTGTGCTCGTCCACGCTTCGCATCTACCGGCCCTATCACCTGCAGCACCACCGCTTCGTGCAGCAGAACGAAGACCCGGACCTCGTGCTCTCGGCGCCCTTCCCCATCACTCGCGCCTCGATGTGGCGCAAGGTGGTGCGCGACCTGAGCGGGCAGACCTTCTACAGGCAGCGCTTCGGGCACATCGCCGAGGGCATCCGCAAACGCGCGCCGGGCGAATCGGCGCTGGCGGTGTTCGGCCGCGAGATCGCGAAGGACCGGCGCTTCCTGATCGGCAACGGCCTGGGCTTTCTCGCCTTCGCGCTTGCCGGCTACTGGTGGGCGTGGCTTGCGATGTGGCTGCTGCCGATGGCGACCTGGCTGCCGCTGGTGAGCCGCGTGCGCAACATCGCCGAGCATGCGCTGGTCGCGCAGAACGAGCCCGATCCGCTGCGGCAGGCGCGCACCACCCATGCCGGCTGGCTGGAACGTGCGCTGGTGGCGCCCTACTGGGTCAACTACCACTGCGAGCACCACATGTTCACCAGCCTGCCCTGCTGGGCGCTGCCGAAGGCGCACCGGCTGCTGCAGCAGCGGGGCGCCATCGCGCGCATGGAAGTGCAGCCGGGCTACCTGAGCCTGCTCAGGCGTGCGACGGCCGGGGCGCAGCCGGCGTAGTCGGCGAGTGCCTGCAGGCGGCTGTGCGCCGGCTGGCAGCGCGCCCGCGGCGAGTTGCCATGCGTGAAGATCGGCACCCACACCTGCGGCTGCGGCTGCGGCTGCGGCTGCGGCTGCGGCTGCGGCTGCCGGCGCCGGCTCGGCACCATGCCGGAGGCCATCGAAGGCGCCGCCGCGATGGACTGCACGCCCGCAGGCTCCCGCCCCATCGCGTCACCTCGCGGCCAAGGCGCGCGCCTTCGTCGACTTCCTGTCCGAGCGGTTCACCGGCCGCCGGCCGTTGAGCAGCCTGCCGACCGGCGTGCGGCGCACCAGCAGCTGGTAGCTCGCGAGCGCGGCCAGCGAGGTCGCCGCGATGTTCAGCCCCATCTTCGCGACCGCGCCCAGCGGCACGTCGAACAACAGGATGCCGAAGCCCACGGTGCCCAGCATGTGCACCAGGTACACCCAGTACGAGCTTTGCGACAGGTAGTCGAGCACGGCGTTGCGGCGCGGCAGGTAGCGCAGGAAGCCGCCGATCAGCGCCATGCTCCAGAGCCACGCGGTCGCGCTGTAGGCGTAGGCGATCCAGAACTCGGGATGCGGCACACGATGCAGGCTGCCGCCACGGGTGGCACCCAGCAGCAGCACGGTCGCGACCAGGAAGGCGAAGCCGGCCGCCGCATGGCCCTTGCAGCGTGCCGAGAAGACCGCGAGCAGCTGCTCCTGCCGGCCATGAACGTACCAGCCGGCCGCGAAGAAGAGGCCGCTGCGCATCCACTCGGCCGCAGGCGGCAGGAAGGAGCCGGCTTCCTTGAGCAGGCCCGACGGATAGGCCATGCCCACGAGGGCCAGCGGCAGCGCCAGCACCGCGAAGCCCCAGCGCCGCGACAGCAGTTGCGTGAAGCCCCTTGCCAGTGCCTCGCGCAGCCGTGCCGGCACGAAGCGCCGGACCCGCATGCCGGCCCAGGCCAGCACGCTGAGCCAGAACAGCTGGTACAGGAACCACAGGTGCATGGTGTTGAAGGGCGAGCCGCCGGCCTGCCTCGGGGGTGCCAGCGCGACGTCGATGCCCGGCACGCCGCGCACCGTCAGGTGGATGTAGACCATCGCCAGCACCGTGGTCGCCGCGAACAGCGGCGGCCAGAAGATCGCGAAGGGCAGCGCGAGCCTCAGGCAGCGGTTCTTCAGCATGCCGTTCGCGCCGCGCCGCTCGGCCAGCAGCGCCACGAAGAAGCCTGCCAGCACGAAGAACACCGGCATGCGGAAGCTGTGGATGAACAGCACCAGCAGGTCGGCCACCGGCGACGTCTTCGGGTCGCGCCAGGGCAGCGGCGAGTCGACGGTGAGGTGGTTGATCGCCACGTGCAGCACGATGCCGAGCCACATCATGAGGGCGCGGAGGTTGTCGAGCGCGTGGAGCCGCTCGAGCGGCTGCGGATGTGGCGGCAGTGGAGTGTGTGCGTTGTTCATGAGGCCACTGTCGGGCCTCACGCAACGTCAGGGTCAAGCGCTTCGCGGGGCCGTCGCGGGGTTCATCGCACGCAGCAGGTAGTCACGCACCGCAGGCGTGGTGACGGCGGTGGCCTGCAGCACCGGCTCGGCGCCCATCGCCTGCATCAGCCGGGCGCCGATGCCGGGGTCGTGGTCGGTGAAGGCGTCGAACAGGCGCACCCATTCGCGCGCGATGGCCCGCACGGCCTCGTCTTCGGGCGGAACGCCGCGCGCCTGCAGGGCCGCGAGTTCGGCCGCGAGCCTGCGCCATTCGTCCTCGGGCGGCGGGCCCAGCCGCGCGAAATCGTCGGTGCGCATGTGGCGCAATAGCGCGGCCATGCGGATGCCGATGGCCTCGCCGATGTAGTCGACCAGCTCGGCGGACGGCCCGTCGTCGCGGCGCGCCACGGGTTCGCGGCGGTACATCTCGCCCCAGCGCGTGACGAGGTCGTAGTTGCCGTCCATCCACTGTCCCATCAGCGTCATCCAGCGCGCGGCCAGCGGCTGCACCTCCAGCGAATCGGCCGGCACGCCCCGCGCCATGAGCGCGGCCACCTCGGCCACCAGCGGCGGCCAGCGGTCGGCCACCTGCTTCCAGTTGGCCATGAGCGACCTGATCTCGGCGGGGCTGAAGTAGCGGCCGTACGTGGTCATCTGCTCGAGCGTGGCAAGCCAGTCCTTCATGTCGGGCTGGGCGCCTTCGGCCAGGCGCTGCTCGAGCAGGCCGAGCCGCTCGCGCAGGGCGGTGGCCTGCGCGATCTGCTGGTCGAGCGATTCGAT
>CAJYQC010000205.1 GCA_913776885.1 uncultured Variovorax sp. | reverse complement strand
GCCTGGGCGTGAAGGACCTGATCGACATCGCAGGCGCAGTCACCGGCGGCGGGAACCCAGACTGGGCCGCCAGCCATGGGCCGGCCCTGCATGACGCGCCCTGCGTGGCCGCATTGCGTCGCGCGGGTGCGCGGGTCGTCGGCAAGACGATCAGCGACGAACTCGCCTTCAGCCTGGAGGGCGAGAACGCCCACTACGGCACGCCGCGCCATCCGCGCGACCCCGATCGGCTGCCCGGTGGGTCGTCCAGCGGCAGCGCCGCCGCGGTCGCGTGGGCGGAGGTCGACCTGGCGCTGGGCACCGACACGGGCGGCTCCGTGCGCGTGCCGGCCGCCTTCTGCGGGGTCGCCGCAATGCGGCCCACGCACGGCCGGATCCCGCTCGACGGGGTGCTGCCCTTCGCACCGAGCTACGACACGGTGGGATGGTTCGCGCGCGACTGCAGCCTGTTGCGCAGCGCCGGGCGTGCGCTGCTCCGCACCCGCATCGTCAGCGACAACCCTGCGCCACCCCTGCGCCTGTGCGTGGCCACGGACGCACTGGCGCTGGCGGACCCTGCGGTGCGCGAGCCGCTGGCCGCGTGGGCCCGCCTCATGCGCATCGACTGCGAACGCAGCGCCTATGGCGGCGGCGACTGGCGCGGATGGTTCGAAGCCTACGCCGTGCTGCAGGGCCTGGAGATCCAGGCCCACATCGGCCCGTGGATCCGCCAACGGCGGCCGCGTTTCGGCGCCGCCATCGCACCGCGCTTCGAGGCCGCCCTGGCGCTCGATCCTGCACAGCAGGCGCGCTGGAGCGACTGGCGCGCGGAAGCTGTCGAACGGCTGGTGCAGAGGATGGGCCCCGACGAGGCGTGGCTCATTCCCGCCGCGCCCTGCATCGCCCTGTCGCGCCAGTCAGATGCCGGCCAGCGCGGCGCCTTCTACGAGCGCGCGCTGGCGCTCGGCGCGGTGGCCGGCCATGCAGGCCTGCCGCAGGTGGTGTTTCCGCTGCCCGCTGCCGAGGGCACGCGCCTTTGCGCATCCTTCATCTCGGCCAGGGGCAATGACGAACGGCTGCTCGAACTTGCCGCGACACTAGCGCCTGCATCCCCATCCACACCATGAGCAAACCTTCCTCACGGCAGGCGCCGGCCCAGGAGACGATCGCGCGGCGCGACGCCGCACTCACGCGCGCGAAGCTGCTGGAAGCCGCGATCGACGAGTTCTCGAACGAGGGCTACAGCGGCGCGCGCACCGAGCGCATCGCACGGCTCGCCGGCACGAACATCCGCATGCTGTACCACTACTTCGGAAGCAAGGACGACCTGTACGTCGCCGTGCTCGAAGCGGTGATGGCCGACCTGCGGCACGAAGAACTCCGGCTGGACCCGGAGGCCGAGGAGCCGCTGGCCGGCCTGCTGCACATCGCCGACTTCGTGGACCACCACTTCGCGACGCACCCGCGGCTGCGCAAGCTGCTGGCCTTCGAGAATCTCAACGAGGCGCGGCATCTCGCGCGCTCGAACCGGATCCCGGAGATGTCGTCGCCGGTGATCGCGCTGATCCGCCGACTGCTGGTGCGCGGGGTGGCGTCAGGCGCCGTGCGCAGCGGCATCGACGCGCTGCACCTGTACGTGGCGATGGTGAGCCTGTCGTACTACGGCCGCGCCCACGCGTTCACGCTGTCGCGCATCTTCAACAAGGACCTGCAGGCCGCGGCCTGGCAGAAGGCGCACCAGAAGATGACCCGCCAGATGGTGGCGGCCTTCCTGACGCAGGCGCCATGAACGATCTTCCGCATGACCGCTTCCATGTCTGCTGAGCCGACAAACCAGCCGCTCGCCGCTGCTTCAGCCACCTCCCGACGCGGCATGGTGACGAGCCCCCATCCGCTGGCCAGTGCGGCGGGCCTGGAGCTGCTGGCCGACGGCGGCAACGCCATCGAGGCTGCCATCGCCATGGCGGCCGTGCTGTGCGTCGTGTGCCCGCACTTCACCGGGCTCGGCGGCGACGGCTTCTGGCTCATCGCGCAGCCCGGCGCTGCGGTGCGCGGCATCTCCGGCATCGGGCAGGCCGCCGCGGCGCTGCCGAAGCTTTCAGGGCCGATCCCGCTGCGCGGCGGCGCGTCGGCGTTGACCACGGCCGCGGCGGTGGACAGCTGGGCGCGGGCCTTCGACATCTCGGCTTGCGACTGGCAGGGCCGCCAGCGCTGGGCGTCGCTGCTGTCCCGCGCAATCGAGCATGCACAGGAGGGCTTCGCGATGTCGGCCTCGCAGCGCTTCTGGCACGAGATGCGGGCCGCGGAGGCGCAGCACTGGCACGGCTTCGACGCGGTGTTTCCCGGCGGCTCTTCGCAGCGGCAGCAGCAGCCCGGGCTCGCCCGCACGCTCTCGCGGCTCGCGTCCCAGGGCCCGCGCGAGTTCTACGAAGGCGAAGTCGCGCATCGGCTCGCGGCCGGCCTGCGGGCCGCGGGCTCGCCGCTCACGCTGGAGGACATGCGCAGCACGCGGGCCCGGGAAGTCACGCCGCTGGCCATGCCCTACCGCGGCGGAACGCTGCTGAGCCTGCCGCCGCCGACGCAAGGCTTCGCCACGCTGCAAGCCATGGGCATCCTCGGCGAGCAGGACTTTTCCGGCATTGCCGAAGGCAGCGCCGAGCATTTCCACCGGATGGTCGAGGCGATCAAACTGGCCTTCGTCGACCGCGACCGCTTCCTCGCCGACCCCGATTTCGCCGAGGTGCCCGTGCAGCGGCTGCTCGACCCCGCCTACATCCGCCAGCAGGCGGCGCGGGCGCAGGCCGACGCACGGGCGATGCCCTGGCCCCAGCGATTCCGCCACGGCGACACCGTGTTCTTCGCGGCCGCGGATGCCTCCGGCCGCGGCGCGGGCGTGCTGCAGAGCATCTACTACGACTGGGGCAGCGGCGTCGTGGCCGGCGACACCGGCGTGCTGTGGCACAACCGCGGCGCAGCCTTCCACCACGATGCGAGCCACCCCAACGGACTTCGCGGCGGCAAGCGCCCTTTCCACACGCTGAACCCGGTCGCCTTCATGCGCGACGGGCGGCCCGAGCTGTTGCTGGGCACGCAGGGGGCGGACGGTCAGCCGCAGACCCTGGTGGCGCTGCTGACGCGGCTGATCGACTTCGGCCTGGACCCTGCGCAGGCGCTCGCGAGGCCGCGCTTCCTGCTCGGCCGCACCTTCTCCGACAGCCGCGACAGCCTGAAGCTGGAGCAGGACGTGGGGCCCGAGGTCATGGCGTCTCTGAACGCACGCGGCCACGAGATCGCGCCCATCGCCGCACGCAGCCCGCTGGCGGGGCTGCCGGGCGTGATCCGCTTCGATGCCGACGGCAGTCTGGCAGGAGCGCACGACCCTCGCGGTGACGGGACCGCACTGGGTCTTTGAATGCCGCGCGCCGACGACCCTCAGGCTTTCTTCGCCCAGGCGCTGCACCACCCATTGGCGCTGACCTGCTTGCCGGGGAACAGCGCGCAGTTGCCCTGAGCGTCGGTCGGCTTCGATTGCCACAGCGCGCAGCCGCTGCAGAGCTGGGCGTTGTCGTGCTTGGGGAATTTCTTCGCGTCGGCCTTCGCCGAGTCGGCGACATAGCCGAGGGCCGCGGCCTGCGGGTCCTTCTCGTCGAGCCTGGCCTGCGCGAAAGCACGGACGGCGCAGGCGGCAGCGCCGGTCGCGGCGAGGGTCAGCATGAAGATGCGGCGGCTGGATTTCATCGTGGAGCTTTCGTGTCGTATGGAACCGATGCGAGACCGTCGGGCGTGGTGCTGCGTTCGTTCAGCCCCGCCAGCACGAGCACGCCCGTGGCCAGCAGCGTTGCGATGCAGAAGCCGGCGACTTGCAGCACTGCCTTCGACGTGATGTTGTTCATGGGGCGGCCTTGAGGTTCCTGTTGCGGTCTGCGCTCATTCTTGAACGGGCTGCTGCACACGGCCTTGCGCAGGATCAATCGCGCGCAGTCCGGCGGGAGCCGGCGCGGCATCGACCGGCCCCACCTCGTAGAGCAGCTGCCCGTGGATGCCGGCCAGCGAGATATGGCCCGTCAGCACCGCGGTGAGACTGGGCGCGCACAGTTGCGGCACCTGCTCGAAAGCGGCCCAGCGGAATGCGTCCATCTCGGGGCGCCGCCGTCCGCGGCGGTCCGTGTAGAAGCTCGAACACGCGCAGCTCTTCGCCTCGAACTGCCGCACCAGTACTGCGAAGAGCCAGAGATCCTTGTTGATGCGGTAGGGAAATCGCCCGAGTTCCCTGAGCTGCTGCGGCGACAGCCGCAGCCCGCATTCCTCCTCCGCCTCCCGCGCGGCCGCCCGCGCACCGGACTCCTGGCCCTCGCGCAGGCCCTTGGGGATGTCCCAGTAGCGGCTGCCGCTCGCGTGGCAGAGCAGAAGGCGGGCCGACGCATCGAAGACGAGGACGCCGCAGCTGGTCGACGGTTGCATCGCGAGGGCCTCAGGGGGTCGGCGCTGCGGCCTCGCCCGCATGGCGCGACACCGGCGCGCGCGAAGCGCTTCGCGGCAGGATCGCCACATAGCTTCGCGCCGAGCCGCGCACCACGAGCAGCGCGACCGTGTCGCTCTCGGCCACGGAGCGGATTGCCGCGTCGAAATCCGCGAGGCTGCCCACTTCCACGTCGTTGACCGCGATCAGCATGTCGCCGTAGCGCAGTCCGGCCATCTGCGCCGAGCCGGAGACCGATTGCACGTAGAGCCCCGGGGACGGCAGGCTGATGCCCAGCACGCCCTTGCGCTCGGCGAGTTCCAGCCCGAAGCGCGTTTCATGCTGCGACGCGGCGCGCGCTGCCGACCGGGACGGCGCGTCGGGCGGGTTCTCGGTCACGCCGACGCGCAGCGACAGCGGCGCCCGGTGGCGCCAGATCTTCAGCGCGATCCGGCTGCCCGTTCGGGCGGCGGCCACGCGGTCCTGGATGTCGGCATAACTCATCGCGGCATCGGCGTCGACGGCCAGCACCACGTCGCCGCTGCGCATCCCCGCCTCCGCGGCCGGGCTGTCGGGGTCGACGCGCACCACCAGCGCGCCCTGCGCGGCGGCGAGGCCGAAGGCCGGCGCCAGGTCGGCCGTCAGGGGTTGGGTGCGCACGCCGATGTGGCCCCGCCTCACGTGCCCCGTCGCGCGGAGTTCATCGGCGACGCGCATCGCCGTGTCGATCGGCAGGCTGAACGACACGCCGAAGTACCCGCCGCCGGGCGAATAGATCATCGAGTTCATGCCCGCCACCTCGCCCCATTCGTCGAACAGCGGCCCGCCGGAGTTGCCGGGATTGAGCGCCACGTCCGTCTGGATCAGCGGGACGCCGCTTCCTCCGGGCAGGTAGCGCGGATTGGCGCTCACCACCCCGGCAGTCACGCTGCGCTCGAATCCGAAGGGCGCGCCCATCGCGGCCACACGCTCGCCGGGACACAGCTCGGCGCCGGTGCGCGCAACCGCGACCGGCAGCCCGGAAGCCGCGACCTTCAGCAGCGCGACGTCGCTGAGTCGGTCGGTTCCCACCACTTCGGCGTCGTAGCGGCGCTGCTCTGCGGTGACGATGGAGATGGCGCGGGAACCGCTCACCGCATGGGCGCTGGTGAGGATGTATCCGTCGCTGTCGATGATGAACCCCGAGGCGAAGCCGCGCGCCCATGCACGATCCCACGGCATCGAAGCACGCGCGTCGCCGGCGGCGGGCCGCTCGCCGCTGCCTTCGGTGACCATGATGCTCACCACCGTGGGCGACTGGCGCGCGGCGGCGGCCGCGAAGTCGGCGGCCTGCGACACCGGCTGGCTGCGCTCCAGGCATGAGCGCGCCTGCGGCCACGCTCCGGTGCCGCCTGCAAGCGCGAATGCACCCAGCGCCAGTGCCGCAAGACCTCGCGCGAGAGCGGCTGTCGTCATCAGCGCACCAGCAGCACCGGCACCGTGCACGCGGCCAGCACCTTGGTGGCCACCGATCCCAGCACCAGGTTCGTCAGCGCGCCATGGCCCCTGGACCCCATCATCACGAGGTCGAAGCCACCCTTCTGCGCGAACTCCGCGATCTCCTGTGCCGCGTGGCCGATGCGGTGTTCGAAGCGCGCCTCGATGCCGTTCCTGGTCAGCATGCCGCGCACCGGTTCGAGCACCATCCGCGCATCGTCCTCGTAGTAGCCGTGCACGATCTCCGGCCCCGCGAACGCGGCGGCGCGATGCGGCACCGGCAGCACCACGTGGAAGACGGTGAAGTCGTGTCCCGCGCCAGCCCATTCCTTGTGCGACGCCAGGTAGCTCAGCATGCGGGCGGTGTAGTCGCTGCCGTCGACGGCAAGCAGGATCTTCATGATGGTTCCTTCCGCGGGGCGTCCGCGATGCACGAATGCTCGCCGTGCAGGCCTCGCCTGCCCTTGATGCAGCGCAAGGCACTGCAGGCCCGCGCTGCCTACATTGGCTCGACATCCAAGCAGCAGAGGCCAACATGAGCAACGTCCTGGTGATCGTCTACTCCTACACCGGCACTTCCCGCCGCGTCGCGGAACTCCTGTGCAGCCAGCAGAACTGGCCGCTGGCGAGCATCACCGAGGCGAAGCCTCGCGCCGGCGGCCTCGGCAGCCTGCGCTGCGTGATCGACTCCCTCCTGCGGCGCCAGCCTGCCATCCGCTACGACGGCCCGCCGCCCACCGACTTCGACGCCGTGGTGCTGGTCTCTCCGATCTGGTTGCTGCAGCTCGCCAGCCCGATGCGCGCGTTCGTGGCGCGCCAGCGCGGCCGGCTTCCCGACGTGGCCGTGCTCTCGGTCATGGGTGGGCAGGGAGCGCCGAACGCGGCGGCCGAGATCGCCCGGGTCCTCGGCCGCGCGCCGATCCTGAGTTCCTCGGTCACGATGCGCGAGGTGGACGACGGCAGCTGCGCGGCCAGGCTGCAGGCCTTCGGCACTGCCGTGCGCGACGCCGAGAACTCGCACGACGTGGTCCGCCCCGTCACGCTGTCGCCGCAATCGAGCTGAAGAAGGCTTCGGATCGATCTGGCCATGCTCTCCATCCGCC
Source organism: uncultured Variovorax sp. (assembly GCA_913776885.1). Lineage (GTDB taxonomy): Bacteria > Pseudomonadota > Gammaproteobacteria > Burkholderiales > Burkholderiaceae_C > Variovorax. Next base: position 13,206 of record CAJYQC010000205.1, on the reverse strand, counting down.
TCGCCTGGACATTCGCGGCCGGCGCGTGCCTGCTGTGCGCATGCGCAGCGCCGGCCACAACGACCGGCGTTGCTCCGACACCCGCGCCCCTGAGCTTGCCCGCGGCAACGCCGCCCGCCGCGGCGCACACGGATGCCGCTTCCGGCGCGGGCGATTTCCCGTCCCTGCTCGCCAGCCGCAGCCGGTCGGTGGTCGACATCAGCACCCTGCGCATCGGACGCGACCTGAACCCGGAAGACATCGAGCTGGAGATCGCCCCAGAGCACGACTTCGCCGACCGCCTGGCGTGGCCCCTGCCCGCGAGCGCACGCATCAGCCAGGTCCGTGACCTCGCTTCGGGCCTGATCATCCGCAGCGACGGCCTGATCCTCACCAGCGCGCACGTCGTCACGAACATCGACGAGGCGCAGGTCCAGCTCGACGATGGCCGCCGCTTCACCGCGAGCGTGGCCGGCGTGGACCGGCGCACCGACGTCGCGCTGCTGAAGATCGACGCGACCGACCTGCCCGTGGCGGTCATCGGCGACTCCTCGTCGCTCGCGCCCGGCGACTGGGTGGCTGCGGTCAGTTCGCCGTTCGGCTTCCACGGCAGCGTGACTGCCGGCGTCGTGAGCGCGGTCGGGCGCGTCATGGCGGGTGCCGGCGAGATCCCGTTCATCCAGACCGATGTCGCGATCAACCCGGGCAGCTCGGGCAGTCCGCTGTTCAACAGCCGTGCCGAGGTGGTGGGCATCAACTCGATGATCTACAGCGGCAGCGGCGGCTACATGGGGCTGTCGTTCGCCGTGCCGATCAACCTGTCGATGCGCATCGCCGGCGAACTGCAGGCGCATGGCAGCGTGCGCCGGGCCTACCTGGGTGCCGAGTTCCAGGAGATGACGCCTGCGCTGGCGCAGTCCTTCGGGCTGCCGGTTCCCTCTGGCGCGCTGGTGGTGCGCGTCGAAGCCGGCAGCCCCGCGCAGGCCGCCGGCCTGGCGCAGGGCGACGCCGTGCTCGCACTCGACGGCCGCCCCGTCGAGCGGTTCGCCGACCTTCCGCAGCAGATCACGCAACGCCCGCCGGGCAGCCCGATGCAGCTGCAGGTGTGGCGCCAGGGCACCGCCCGGATGCTGCGCGCGACGCTCGCCGTGCAGCCCACCCCGGCCGGCACCGCCTTCACGGCGGCGCCCTACGAATGGAACGACGGCCTCGGCCTGAGCCTGGGCGAGCTTTCTCCCGCCCAGCGGCTGCAGCTCAACATTGACAGCGGCCTGATGGTGCGCGAGGCCGGCGGCCTCGCCCGCAGCGAAGGCATCCGGGCCGGCGACGTGGTCGTGGCCGTGAACACGACGAAGCTCCATCGCGTCGAGGAACTCGGGCAGGCCCTGGCCCGCGTGCCGGGCGGGAACACCGTCGCGCTGCTGGTCATGCGCGACCGCCGGCTCGCCTACGTGGCGGTGCGCCTTCCCGCTTCGCGCCGGGGGCGTTCATGAGCGCACGCCGCAGCCGGGCAGCGTCGCACGCATCCCATCCGCAATTCATTCACCGCAAGGACCTCCGACCATGAAACACCTCGATGCCAACGATCGCCGCACCCTCCATCGGCAACTCGAGTCGATGAAGCGGCAGGTGCTCGACGAACTTCGCGCCTCGGCCCCCACCGCCGAACTGCTGTCCGCCGACGGCGGCCGCGAAGTGACGACCCATGCCGACGACGCCGAGGCGGAACGCGCGGCCGATGTGCACCTGGCCGAGATCGAGATCGACCGCACCCGGCTGGAAGAGATCGAGCTGGCGCTCTCGCGCCTTTCGGACGGCCGCTACGGCGTCTGCGAGGACTGCCGAGCCGAGATTCCGCGCGCCCGGTTGTTCGCCCAGCCCACGGCGATCCGCTGCGCGGCCTGCCAGGCGGCCATCGAAGCGCATCAGCACCACTGAAGGCAGCACCGGGACGGTCCGCCTCAGCGCTCGTCGTCCGCGCGGCGGGCCTCGGCGGTCCTTCTTGCTTTCTTGCCTCCCTTCCTGTTCCTGCGGCCGGACGTGGCCTTCGCCTCCTTGACCTGCTGGCGGTCCGCCGGGTGCAGCAGGGTCTTCTCGACGTTCCCGGTCGATGCCTTGTCGCGCGCGAAGCTCACGACCCGGTAGACCGAGCGCGTGGCCGCGCCGGTGCCGATGTTGCAGACCACCGTGTCGTTGCCGCTCTCGCTCACGAACTCGGGCGCCTCGTGTTCGAGCCAGTCGTGGTTCTCGATGGTCGTCTCGATCCGGCACTCGCCCGGCACCACGATGCCGAGCCGGTGCAGGAACTCGCGCGGCCGGCCGAGGTAGGTCCGGAACTCGGCGGGCGAGCATTGCCAGAAGTGCATATGGAAGGGTTCGTCCCGGATCACCTTGGACCGGGCGGAGAGATCGACGATCTTGATCGGCATGTTGCGCTCCGATGGGTTTGGCTGCATTGAAAGGACAAGGCATCGGAAGCGTAGGAGCGACGCATCGCCGCGACCTTGACGCTGCGCAAGGCAATCCGCGTGCGGCACAGCAGACTTCAGCGCGGCGCCCGCCATCGCCGGAGCGCGTTCTGCGAGAAGGACCCGAAGTGACCCGCCCACACAATGAATTCGACCGACTGCTCCACGCCGCCTGGGGACGGCTCGGCGGCGGCATGTCGCCGGCGGCGCTGATGCTGGCGTGGTCCGACTGGGCCGTCCATTTCGCGACACAGCCCGGGCGCGGCGCCAGCCTGGCGCTGCACCAGGCGCTGCACCAAGCGCTTCCCCGCGACGAAACGCAGGCGCACGACCCGAGGCTGGCCGGGCAAGACTGGGCGCCGTGGCCCTTCTGCGCGTATCGCGAGGCCTTCGAAGCGCTGGGGCGGCGGCTGCTCGAACTGGTGGGCGATGTGCCCGGCGTGGACCGGCACCACGGACAGCTGGTGGTCTTCACCGTGCGGCAATGGCTCGAGATGGTGTCGCCGGCCAACTTCCCGGCGACCCATCCGCAGGTGCTGATGAAGACCGCGGCCACCGCGGGCATGAACCTGTCCACCGGCGCGCTGCAGGGCACGCAGGACCTGTTGCGGGCCGCTCTGGGAATGCCGCCGGACGGCTCGGAGAGGTTCAGGCCGGGACACGAGGTGGCGCTCACGCCGGGCAAGGTCATCATGCGCAACGAGCTCGTCGAGCTCATCCAGTACGCGCCTTCGACCCCGACGGTGCATGCCGAGCCGGTGCTGGTCGTCAGCGCCTGGATCATGAAGTACTACGTGCTGGATCTCTCCCCGCGCAACTCGCTGATCCGCTACCTCGTCGGCCAGGGCCACACGGTGTTCGCCATTTCCTGGAAGAACCCCGATGCCTCGGACGCCGGGTTGGGTATGGACGACTACCTGCGGCTGGGCATGCGCGCCAGTCTCGACGCCATCGAGACCGTGATGCCCGGCCACCGCGTGCATGCGCTCGGCTACTGCCTCGGCGGCACCCTGATGGCCATCGCGGCGGCGGCGATGGCGCGCGACCGGGACGACCGCCTTGCCTCGCTCGCGCTGCTGGCCGCGCAGACCGACTTCACCGAGCCCGGGGAGATCGGCCTGTTCATCGACGAGAGCCAGCTTGCCTTCCTGGAGGACGTGATGGCGAACCAGGGATTTCTCAGCGCAACGCAGATGGCAGCGGCCTTCCAGTCGTTGCGCCCCGGCGATCTGATCTGGGCGCCATGGGTGCGCACCTGGCTGCTCGGCGAACGCCCGGCGCTGAACGACCTGATGGCATGGAACGCGGACGGCACGCGCATGCCCTACCGCATGCATGCCGACTACCTGCGCAGCCTCTTCCTCGACAATGCGCTGGCCGAGGGCCACTACCTCGTCGACGGGCGGCCGGTATCGCTCGGCGACATCGACCTGCCAGTGTTCCTGCTCGGCACCCGCACGGACCACGTCGCGCCATGGCGCTCCGTCTACAAGTTCAGCCTGCTGTGCGACGCCGAGCTGAGCTTCGTGCTCACCGAAGGCGGCCACAACGCAGGGATCGTGAGCGAGCCCGGTCATGCGCACCGCAGCTTCCGCATGCTGCACCGGCCCAGGCATGGCCCGTACGTCGCGCCCGACGAGTTCCTCGACCGGTCGCGCGAAGTCGAGGGATCGTGGTGGCCGGCATTCCAGCAATGGCTCGCGGCACGCTCGGGCCCCAGGCGCCGCCCGCCGGCGATGGGCGCGCCGCGCCGCGGGCTCGCTGCGCTGTGCGATGCGCCCGGCACCTATGTGCTGATGCACTGAACCCGAAAGAGCCGCAGGCGCAAGAAGATGGATGGATGCGCCGCCGGCGCTACAGCGCCGGCCCCAGCCCGATGGGCGCGGGAACGATGTTGACGATGCGGGTGAACAACGCGTTGTATTCGAGGTCGGGCACGTGGCCGGTCATCGGGTCGCGGTTCTGCGCGAAGGCTTCGTCGAGGTCGCGCCAGTCGTCCTCGGTCAGCACCCGCTCGGCCAGCGGCAGGATCTCGCGCTCCTCCAGTGCCATGTGATCGAGGTAGAAGTCGACGTATTCGCCGACGGTCTTCTCGAACTCCTCGCGCCGCGGCTCGCCCAGCATCTCGAAGGCGAGCAGCGCGTGTTCCACGTTGCGGATCCGGCGCTCGCCCCTGGCATGGTCGCCATCGAGCCGGTCGAGCAGCTCGCGAGAGATCGGCGTCCTGGCGCGCAGCCTGGGAAACAGCAGCTCGGTCTCCTTGCGGTGATGGCGCTTCTCGGGAAACTCGTCCACGTAGAAGAGCATGGCCCGCAGCGTCGCGAAATCAGGCAGCGTGCCCTTGCGGCGGTGCTGCTCGAGCAGCATGACGATGGATCGGAGCATGGCGGCGAGGGCGGCGTGCTCCTGCCGGATGATGCGGACGGTGGCGTGAGGCATGAGAGTGTTCCTGTGCATGCCCCGAGGGTCGCGCTTTCGCCGCGCCGGGGCTTGTTCCATATCAAGTCCTGCCTGCCGCGGTGCACGGCCTTGATCGGCATCAACCCGCGCCGCACGCACGTCCGGATACTGGAACGACTTCAACCAACAAGCCGGAGTCGTGCCATGTACCAGCGGATTCTTGTTCCCATCGACGGCAGTTCAACGTCCAGCCGCGGGCTGGCGGAAGCCATTCAGCTGGCCAAGCTCACGGGCGGTCGCCTGCGCCTGGTGCATGTGATCGACGAACTCTCCTTCGCGCTGACCATGGATGCCTACGCGGGCTATGCCGGCAACTGGTCTGAGGAACTTCACCGCAATGCAAGGAAGCTGCTCGAAGACGCGCAGAACCAGGTCGCCAGCGAAGGCGTCGAAGTCGATGCGATGGTGCTCGACAGCTTCAAGCGCAGCGTGCACGACCAGGTCATCTCACAGGCGCAATCGTGGAAGGCCGACCTGATCGTGATCGGCACCCACGGCCGCCGGGGGCTCGGCCGCTGGGTCATGGGCAGCAGCGCGGAGCACATCCTGCGCCTGTCGCCGGTGCCGGTGCTGCTCGTGCGCGCGCCCGAGAGTGCAAAGGCCGAACACGAGCGCTTCAAGCTTCCCAGCGGAGAGCTGGCCAGCCAGTGAAGGGTCACTAGCCGAAGCCTGCCGAGCACCATCGCGCCAGCAGCTGCGCGATGTCGACGGCCTCTTCGGTGGACACCTCGATGGCGGCCCGGCGCTCCTGCGCATCCAGCGGATCATGCGTGGCCAGCTGGCGCTCCAGCACGGCCAGCCCGGCTTCCGATGCATCGGCGCCCGCAGCGTCCCGCTCGGTCACGCGGCGGCGCAGCGTGGCCGTCGTGGCGCTGCAGTCCAGGATCGAGTACGGCACGCGCAGCTCCGTGGCCAGGGCCTCGAAGCTGCGGCGCTCGGCGCTGCGCAGGAACGCCGCGTCGACGATCGCCGGGTAGCCCGCGAGCAGGGCGTCCCGGGCGCAGGCACGCAGCCTCTCGAAGGTCCGGCGGGTCGCCTCGGCGCCGTAGATGTCCAGCCCTGCGGCGGCGGAGCGCTCCAGCGGCGCGAGGCCGAAGAGGCGCTTTCTTTCCACATCGGAGCGCACCCTCACGGCACCAGCGGCGCACAGCAGCTGCCGTGCCACGCTGGACTTTCCTGAACCCGAGAAGCCGTGCGTGATCATCAGCCGCGGTCCTGCTTCCTGCGGCGCGGCCAGCTGCCGCGCGCAGGCAAGGTAGTCGGGCCCCTTCCTCTTCGCGTCCCGATCGCCTGGCCCGCCTGGCGTGAGGCCAGACGCCATGGCCCGAACCAGGGCTCTATAGACCTCGTAGAACCGAAGCACCTGCAATCCTGCGTAGTCGCCGCTGTGCTGCAGCCAGGCATCGAGGAAGCGGAACGCGAACTCGCCACGGCCGTGGGCCTTCAGGTCCATGGCGAGAAAGGCGACGTCGCTCATGACGTCGATCCAGCGCAGGGCCGGGTCGAACTCGATGCAGTCGAACGGCGTGAGCGCGCCGTCGACCAGCACCACGTTGGCCAGGTGCAGGTCGCCATGGCACTCGCGCACGGCACCAGCCTGCTGACGGACGATCCAGGCCATGCGCAGTGCATGGCCCTGGTCCTCGATCCAGCGGCCGATCCCGGCCAGCGATGCGGCCCGAGCGCCCTCGTCCTTGCGGCCCTCGCCTTCCTGCGCCTGGGCGCCCAAGAAGGCCAACACGTCGGCCGCCGCCCGCACGATCGCGTCGGGCGCGCCGAAGCCCGAGACCGGCGCCGCTCGCGGTGCCTGCCCATGAAGGCCGGCCAGCCGCTGCGCGAAGCCGTCGAGCAGCCCGGGCTCCAGCGCGTTCGCCGTCACCAGGTTGCGCAGCAGCGCGGATTCGTCGAAGCGCCGCATGCGCACCACATGGTCGATGGGCGTACCGCCGCCGCCGATGCGCGGCGATTCCGGGGTGCCGCACACCGGCGCCACGTCGATGTAGAGCGACGGCGCGAAGCGCCGGTTCAGGCGCAGTTCCTCCTCGCAGAAGTGCCTGCGCAACTCGGGCGTGCCGAAATCGAGGAACGGCAGCCGCACCGGCTTCTTGAGCTTCAAGGCCTGTGTGGGCGTCAGCAGCACCCAGGAGATGTGCGTTTCGACCAGCGCCACGGGCTGTCCGGTCTCTCGCTGGAGCTGTGCGCGCAGGGCGTCGATCAGTGTGGTGTCCATGGGGAGAGGATGCAGCCGCAGGGCCGGAAGATCCCGCGAGGCCCGGGCTCAGTGCGCCATGAGCACGGGCACGGTCATCTGCGCCAATATCTGGCGCGTCACGCCGCCCAGTATCCGCTCGCGAAAGCGCGAATGGCTGTAGGCGCCCATCACGAGGAGGTCGGCGCCGAGGTCGGACACTCGCGAGAGCAGCGCGTCCGCGATGCCGATCTCCGTGACCTCGGATTCGGCGCGCGCCTGCACGCCGTGGCGCTGCAGGAACTGGATCATGTCGTGGATCAGCAGGCGCTGCGCGTCGTGCTCGTCGCGCGGATGGCGCAGCGACAACAGCGTGACCCGCGCACTGCGCAGGGCGGGCAGGGCCGCGTGCAGGGCCACGGCGGCCTCGCGCGAGCCGTCCCAGGCCACCACGATGTGCCTCGGGACCCCGTCGAACTCGCCAGCCGAAGGCACCACGAGCACCGGCCGGCCGGCCTCCATCAGCACGTGCTCGGCGAGGGCGTGCACGGTGGTGTCGCGCCGGGCCGAATCGTCGCCCTGGCCCACCACCACGAGATCGCTGGCATGCCCGTAGCGCACCACGGCGTCCGCCGTGACACCGTCGACCAACTGCACCTCGTACGACAGCGGCCCCGAGGCAGCGATGTCCTGCCTGAACTCCCGCGCGATGGCCTCGGCGCGGCGGCGCAGATAGTCGGCCGATTCGGCGATGTAGTCGGTCATGCCGGTGGCGATGGCGTCGGCGGGAATCACGCCGTCGTAGAGGCCGGTAGGTATCAGGCCCGTGAGATGGCTCTCGTGCGAACGTGCCCACCGGGCGGCCAGTGCCGCACGCACCGGGCTGCGTTCCGAACGGTCCAGGTGGACGAGGATGGTTCTGAAGTTCATGTCTGCCCCGCAGGTTGGTGCGCCGGGCCGCGACGCGGAAATCGGAAGGGAACGCCGGCCCCGCGTGCATGTTCGCGCCCCGGGCAAGCGCGGAAGTTGACGGCGATCAAGCCTGCGCCTGCTCGGCGTGCCCGCACGCACTTCTTGCGCAACAGGGGCGTTCGCCTAGCCGTCCAGCGGCACGCCGCCGCCGAACCTGCAGATCCACTGGTCCGTGAGCTCGCGCTGCACGGCGCCGAAGGAGCGCTGCCAGTCGGCCATCATTTCGAGTTGCCGCAACTGCGCCTGCAACGCGTTGCCCGCAACCGCGATCTGCCAGTTCACAAGGGTCTGGAGGTAGTTGCCGTCCAGTGGGAGCGGCTGCGTCTGCATCGATGGAAAGGGTTCCAGGGGCATGAGAAATTCTCCTTGGGTCTTCGAGAGCCGAATCGATCCTGGGCAGATGCCGCGGGTGCGGCCGGGACCCGTCAAGCCCGTGCAGCAGGCCCTTCGGCAGCTGGCACAGGCTTCAGGCCGGCGGGTTGCGCATCGCGCTGCGCAGCCGCGCCGACGCCTGGCCGACCTGGGCTTCCACGGTCTGCCAGTGATCGGCATCGGCGGCGTCCATCTCGGCCACCTTCTGCTCCACCGCCTGCGAGGCCTGCCGCAGCACGAGGATCTGTCGTTCGAGGTTGGCGCGGGGCTCACCGCCCCCGCCCTGCGCAAGCTGGCGCTCCAGCCGCGCGATGGTCCGCCCCGCCCGGTCGACGTCCTGCAGCGCCTGCTCGACGATCGCACTCTGCGTGCGGGTGACCGGCGCGTGGACGAACGCGGGCTGCAGTGCCAGTGCCTCGCGGTCGGCATCGGGCAGCACCAGGCGTGCGCCGCGCACCACCAGCTGCGAAGCCGGTACGGCGACCAGGTGGCGCGAACCCGAGGGGAAGGCCCCGATCTCGACGATCAGGAAGGTCACGCGCCTGTCCGGGGCGACGATCAGGTCGAGCGCCCTGCCGATGCGCTCGCCCGAGGCGTCGTACACGGCCTGCCCGAGAATGCTCTGCTTCGCGCTCCATCCCGAGATCAGCTGGCCGGTCTGCGTCAGGGCCGCACCCGCGCGTGTGACGCCGGCCACCTGGGCGACTGCACCGCCCGCGCCCGCGGCGATGAACGCGGGCACCAGCCCCAGCCTGGCGAAGTGGCGGATCGTCACGCAGCGCCTCCCGATCAGCCCGCCTTCATGGGCGCGGCCATGCCCTCGTGCACCGAGAAATATCGGCGCGCTAGCGCGACAAGCTCGTTGGCGCTCATGCGCTGCACCGTCTCCCAGCCGACGATCTGCCGTGCCACTTCGGGCCTGTGCTTTTCGACGTAGTGGCGGAAGTCGGCCTGCGCCGTGTGGGAGCCTGTGACGAGCACCTGCGCGATCCCTCTCATGGCGTCGCAGACCTCGCCGAAGAATTCGTGCTCGCTGCGCACGCTGCTGCCATGCTGGCGGGTGTAGCGGGCGTGCTCCCTGACCTGCTGTGCGAGGACCTGCGACGCATCGAACTGGAAGACCTGCGCGGCGTGGTGATCGACCCAGGCGACGGCGTGGAAAAGGGACATGGTGGATATCCGTAGGAAGGCGATGAATCGGGAAAGGCGCGCGGCACCCCGGCCTAGGCTTCTATCAGCACCTTCAGCGCATGCGTCTCGGCCGCGCGAGAGAAGGTGTCGTAGGCATCGATGACCTGGTCCAGCCTGAAGCGGTGCGTGATCAGCCTCGACGGGTCGACCTTGTTCGACTGCACCGTCTTCAGCAGCATCGGCGTCGAGACGGTGTCCACCAGCCGCGTGGTGATCGCGATGTTCTGCGACCACAGGCGCTCCAGGTGGAGATCGGCGGCATGGCCATGGACGCCGATGTTCGCGATGGTCCCGCCGGGCGCCACGATGTCCTGGCACAGCACGAAGGTGGCCGGGATGCCCACGGCCTCGATCGACACGTCCACGCCGCGTCCGCCGGTCAGCGCGAGCACCGACTCGGCCGCGTTGCCGCCGGTGCTGTTCACCGTGTGCGTCGCGCCGAAGCGGCGCGCGACCTCCAGCCTCCCCTCGTCGAGGTCCACGAGGATGATCTGCGAGGGCGAATAGAACTGGGCCGTGAGCAGCGTGGCCAGGCCGATCGGGCCCGCGCCGACGATGGCCACCGTGCTGCCCGGCGAAACCTTGCCGTTGAGCACGCCGCACTCGAAGCCGGTGGGCAGGATGTCGCTGAGCATGACCAGCGCCTCTTCGTCCACGCCCGGCGGCACTCGGTAGAGGCTGGTGTCGGCGTGCGGTATGCGCACGTACTCCGCCTGCGTGCCGTCGATGGTGTTGCCCAGGATCCACCCGCCGGTGGCGCAGTGCGAATACATGCCGCGGCGGCAGTTCTCGCACTTGCCGCACGAGGAGATGCACGAGATCAGCACGTGGTCGCCGGGATGGAACGCGCTCACGGCGGCGCCCACGGTCTCGACCACGCCCACGCCTTCGTGCCCGAGGATGCGCCCCGGCGTGCAGCTGGGCACGTCGCCCTTGAGGATGTGCAGGTCGGTGCCGCAGATGGTGGTCTTGAGAATCCGGACGACGGCGTCGCCCGGCGCCTGGATCTCCGGCTTCGGGCGGTCTTCGAGCGACTTCAGGCCAGGGCCCTGGTAGACGAGTGCTTTCATGCCCCGCACGTTAGGCCCCCGAAGGGGCCGCTGCCTTGATCCAGCGCAAGGCATGGCGGCCCGCGCGCCTTGACGCGGCCAGGCGGCCGGAGAGACTGCGTGCATGAACTTCCCCAGCCCGTCGGCCGCGATCGTCGGACTCGCCGTGGCACTGGGCGTCGGCCTCGTGATCGGCATCGAGCGCGAGCGCCGCAAGGGCGACGGCGACCGCCGCGCGGCGGCGGGGCTGCGCACCTTCGCCATCGTGGCGCTGACCGGCGCCGTCGCGCAGAGCCTGCCCGCGCCGGCATTGGTGCCCATCGGCGGCGCACTCGTCGCCGCGCTGGCCACGGTGTCGCACTGGAAGAGCCGATCGCTGGACCCGGGCATGACCACCGAGATCGCCCTCTTCGCCACCTACCTGATCGGGGTGCTGAGCGTTCTCGAACCCGCGCTGGGTGCCGCCTGCGGAACCGGCCTGGCGCTGCTGCTGGCGGCGCGCCGCTGGCTGCACCGGTTCGCCACGCAGCTGCTGAGCGAGCAGGAGCTGCACGACGGCGTGCTGCTGGCGGCGCTCGCGCTGATCGCGCTGCCGCTCATCCCATCGCGGCCCATCGAGATGCTCGGCGGCATCGCCCCCCGGCCGCTGGCCTCGATGGTGCTGCTGATCATGGCGATGCAGGCCGCCGGGCAGGCGGCCGTGCGTTGGCTCGGTGTGCGCGGCGGCCTGCTGGGCGCCGGCTTCGCATCCGGCTTCGTCTCCAGCACCGCCACCGTGGCTTCGTTCGGCAACCGCGCGCGGGCACAGCCGCTGCGCACCGGCCTGCTGGCAGGCGCCGCGGCGCTGTCGGCGGTGGCGACCTGGGTGCTGGCGCTCGCGATGACGAGCGCGCTGTCGCCGCCGGCGGGGGCCGCGCTGCTGCCGGTGGCGCTGGCCGGGGCCGCGGGCGCCGTGGCTGCGGGCGTGTTGCCGCTGCTGACCTCGCACGGCGCCGCGGCCGTCGAGCCGCCCGCCACACAGCGCAGCGCGCTGCGTCCGCGCGAAGCCCTCGCCGTCGCGCTCGCACTCGCGCTGGTCGCGCTGCTCGTGGGCTCGGCGCAGCGGCACTTCGGCGATGCAGGGCTGCAGGCCGGCATCGCGCTCGCAGCGCTGGTGGATGCGCACGCCCCGGTGGCGTCGCTCGCATCGCTGCACGCCGCCGGCACATTGACGACGGACCTGTTCATCCAGGGCGTGCTGGTGGCGGTAGGTACCAACACGCTCACACGCTGCGCGGTGGCGCTCGGCGCAGGCGGGCGCGCCTATGCGCTGCGGGTGGGCGCGGCACTGGTGGCCAGCCTGGGCTGCGCATGCATCGCGGCCGCCTGGGTTCGGGCCTGAGCCGATCGGGCCCCTTCGAGGCTTATCGAGCCAGATCAGGCCGGGGCCACCGGCTCCGCACAGCCGCTGCACGCCGGCCGCGTGCGCACTTCCAGCACCGAGCCCTGCGCCGCCGAGCCCGACCGGTAGGCGGCCAGGCCCTTGAGCCCCAGCTGCCAGGCCTGCATGTAGAGCGCCTCGAAGTCCTCGTAGGCGCAGTCGACGGGCACATTGACCGTCTTCGAGATGGCGGCATCTATGTAGGGCGCCACCGCCGCCACCATGTCGACGTGCGCCTTCGCGCTCATCTGCAGCGCCGTGACGAAGGCCGGCCCGAGCGCCGCGCGCTCGCCCCTGCGCTGGCGGTACAGCCTCAGCGCGTGGTCCTCGACCTCGTAGTCCCGCGTGCCGCCTTCGGGCAGGCGCTTGCGCCGCGTACAGCTCCACGCGAAGGCCGGCTCGATGCCGTTGCTCGCGTTGTCCGCGAAGGCCAGGCTGATCGTGCCCGTGGGCGCGATCGACAGCAGGTGCGAGTTGCGCATGCCCCAGGCGCGGATGCGCGTCTTCATCGGCTCGGACAGGCGCGACGCGAAGGTGCCCCACCCGAGGTACGTGCCGGCATCGAAGAGCGGGAACGCTCCGCGTTCGCGGGCCAGCGCGCACGACGCGGCATAGGCCGCATCGCGCAGCAGCCGCGCGATACGCCGCGCGGCGGCGCGGCCCTGCGGCTCGTCGTAGCGCAGGTTGAGCATGACCAGCGCATCCCCCAGCCCGGTGAAGCCCAGGCCGATGCGCCGCTTCAGCAGCGCCTCGCGCCCCTGGCGCTCGAGCGGCCAGGCGGTGATGTCCAGCACGTTGTCGAGCATGCGCACGGCCAGCGCGGCGAGCCGCGAGAAAGCGTCTTCGTCGAAGCGCGCCCCCGGCTCGAACGGGTCCCTCACGAAACGGGTCAGGTCGATCGAGCCGAGGCAGCAGCTGCCGTAGGGCGGCAAGGGCTGCTCGCCGCAAGGGTTCGTGGCTGCGAGCGTTTCGCAGCTGCCGAGGTTGTTGTCGGCGTTGATGCGGTCCAGGAAGAGCACGCCCGGCTCGCCGCGCGCGTAGGCCGAGCGCACGATGTGCTCCCACAGCGCCTTCGCGGGGCGGCGGCCGTACACCCACAGGCCGTCG
>CAJYQC010000204.1 GCA_913776885.1 uncultured Variovorax sp. | reverse complement strand
CGACCATCGTGCGCATGGTGCAGGAGGTTGCCGAGGTGGTGAACATGGGCGTGCAGGTGGCGGTCGTGATCGGCGGCGGCAACATCTTCCGTGGTGTTGCAGGCGGCTCGGTCGGCATGGACCGCGCCACGGCCGACTACATGGGCATGCTGGCCACGGTCATGAATTCGTTGGCCCTGGCCGACGCCATGGACAAGCAGGGCCTGGTGGCCCGAGTGATGTCCGCCATCGCGATCGAGCAGGTGGTCGAGCCGTATGTGCGCCCCAAGGCGCTGCAGTACCTCGAAGAGGGCAAGGTCGTGGTGTTCGCGGCCGGCACGGGCAATCCGTTCTTCACCACCGACACGGCCGCTGCGCTGCGCGGTGCCGAGATCGGCGCCGAGCTGGTGCTCAAGGCGACCAAGGTCGACGGCGTCTACACAGCCGACCCCAAGACCAACCCCAATGCAACCCGCTACGCCACGCTGACCTTCGACGAGGCGATCGCGCAGAACCTCGGCATCATGGACGCCACGGCCTTTGCGCTGTGCCGCGACCAGAAGCTGCCGATCAAGGTTTTCTCGATCTTCAAGAACGGTGCGCTCAAGCGCGTCGTCATGGGCGAGGACGAAGGCACGCTGGTGCATGCCTAGGAGTATTTGAGATGACCATTGCAGACATCCGCAGTGCGACCGACGCGAAGATGAATCAGTCGATCGCCGCATTCCAGAACAACCTCACAAAGATCCGTACGGGCCGTGCCAATTCGGCGCTGCTCGACGCGATCCACGTCGAGTACTACGGCTCCCAGGTGCCGCTGAGCCAGGTCGCGAACGTGTCGGTGCTCGATTCGCGCACCCTCAGCGTGCAGCCCTGGGAAAAGGGCATGGGCGCCAAGATCGAGAAAGCCATCCGCGAGAGCGACCTGGGCCTGAACCCCGCCTCGATGGGCGACCTGATCCGCGTGCCGCTTCCGGCAATGAGCGAGGAGCGCCGCAAGGAAATGACCAAGCTGGTCCGCAACGAAGGCGAGAGTGCCAAGATCGCCACGCGCAACCTGCGCCGTGATGCGAACGAGGCGGTCAAGAAGCTGGTCAAGGAAAAGCTGGCGTCCGAGGACGAGCAGAAGCGCGCCGAAGCCGAGATCCAGAAGGTCACCGACCGCCACATCGCGGAAATCGATCGACTGGTTGCGGCCAAGGAAGCGGAGATCATGGCCGTTTGAGGCCCGCCATGGCCTCGTCGGCGCCGCGCATTCCCCACCACGTTGCCATCGTCATGGACGGCAACGGCCGCTGGGCGACGCGGCGCTTTCTTCCCCGCATCGCGGGGCACAAGCAGGGCGTCGAATCGCTGCGCCGCTGCGTCAAGGCCTGCGCCGAGCGGGGCGTGGGCGTGCTCACCGTGTTCGCGTTCTCTTCCGAGAACTGGAATCGTCCCGTCGAGGAGGTCTCCGGTCTCATGGAGCTGATGGTCGGCGCGCTTGCCCGCGAGGTGCCGCGGCTTAGCGCCGACGGCGTGCGGCTGCATTTCGTCGGCGAACGCGCGGGCCTTTCCCCCAAGATGGTGGCCGGCCTGCTCGAGGCCGAAGGCGCCACGGCGCACAACACCCGGCTCGTGCTCAACGTCTGTTTCAACTATGGCGGGCGATGGGACATCGCGCAGGCTGCGGCCAAGCTCGCGGCACAAGGCGAGCCGATCACCGAGCTCAGCCTCGATCGCGCCATGGCGCTGGCCCATGTGCCCGATCCCGACCTGTTCATCCGCACCGGCGGCGAGCAGCGTCTTTCCAACTTCCTGCTCTGGCAGAGCGCCTACGCCGAGCTCTTCTTCAGCGACAAGCTGTGGCCCGAGTTCGACGAAGCTGCGCTCGACGATGCCATCGCGGCCTTCCAGGGCCGTGAGCGGCGCTTCGGGCAGACCTCGGCGCAAGTCTCTTCCACCGCCGAGGCCTGACCGCCCGGCCGCCTCCGCATGCTCAAGCAACGCATCATCACGGCGATCGTGCTTCTCGCGATCCTGCTGCCGGCGCTGTTCTATCCAAGCTACATCCCCTTCGGCTGCGTCATGCTGGTGCTGATCGGGGCTGCCGCCTGGGAATGGGGCCGCCTGAACGGCTACGGACAGGGCGTATCGCTCTTCCTGGGGGCGGAAACCATCGTGCTGTGCGCGCTCTCGTGGTGGCTCGGGCTCCTGGAGCAGCCGCTGATCCTCATGTGGACCCTGGCCAGCGCAGCCTGGGTGCTGGGTGGCGCGGCGCTGCTTCGAGTCGCCGTGCCGGGCTGGCCGCGCATTCCGCGCGGCCTGCGGCTGGTCGGCGGATTGCTGGCGCTGTGGGTGGCGTGGCTCGCGGCGGTCCAGGCGCGCATGATCGGCATCAACTTCCTGCTGTCGATCCTCGTGCTGGTATGGGTGGCCGACGTGTTCGCCTATTTCGCCGGCCGCGCCTTCGGCCTCAAGTTCACCCGCAACAAGCTCGCTCCGGCGATCAGTCCCGGCAAGAGCTGGGAGGGCGTCTGGGGCGGGATGATCGGTGTGGTGATACTGGCTTTCGCCTGGGTCTGGGCCGACAGGGCCGCCGGCGCCACGGTGGCCAGCCTGTACACGCGTCTCGCCGAACGCGGCTGGTGGCTGCTGCTGCTGGCGGCGCTGTTCCTCGCGGCCATGAGCGTCGTGGGCGACCTCGTCGAATCTCTCATCAAGCGCAGCGCCGGCGCCAAGGACAGCAGCCGGCTGCTGCCCGGCCACGGTGGCGTCCTCGACCGCGTGGATGCCCTCTTGCCGACGCTTCCCATTGCCATGATGCTGGCTTTCCTGTGAACTCACCCAGAAGACAACGCGTCACTGTGCTCGGTTCGACCGGTTCGGTCGGCGTGAGCACGCTCGACGTCATCTCGCGCCACCCCGGGCATTTCGAGGTTTTCGCGCTCTCCGCGGCCACCAAGGTCGACGAGCTGCTGGCGCAGTGCGCACGGTTTTCTCCGAAGTTCGCGGTGATGGCCAGCGCCCCGCATGCCGCGTTCCTTGCAGAGAAACTCGAGCAGAACGGCCTGACGACGGTCGTGCTGCAGGGCGAAGACGCTCTTGAAACCATAGCGTCGCACGACGAAGTCGATTCGGTGATGGCCGCCATCGTCGGCGCCGCCGGGCTCGGGCCTTGCCTGGCCGCGGCCCGCGCCGGCAAGCGGCTGCTGCTGGCCAACAAGGAAGCGCTGGTGGTCGGCGGCGACCTCTTCATGCGCACCGTGCGCGAGGGCGGGGCGACGCTGCTGCCGATCGACAGCGAGCATTCGGCCATCTTCCAGTCGCTGCCGGAAGACCCGTCCACCTGGGCTCGGCGCATCGACAAGATCATCCTGACCGCTTCGGGCGGCCCGTTCCGCACCCGTGCGCCCGAGACGCTGCGCACGGTGACGCCCGAGCAGGCGTGTGCGCACCCGAACTGGGTGATGGGCCGCACGATCTCCGTCGATTCGGCCACCATGATGAACACGGCGCTCGAGGTGATCGAGGCGCGCCATCTGTTCGGCGTGTCGCCGGAGCAGATCGAGGTGGTCATCCATCCGCAGAGCGTGGTGCACTCGATGGTGCAGTTCACCGACGCTTCGGTCATTGCCCAGCTAGGCACGCCCGACATGCGCGTGCCGATCGCGGTGGGTCTGGCCTGGCCCGAGCGCGTCGAAAGCGGCGCTGCGCGGCTCGACTTCCGGCAGATGGGTTCGCTGACTTTCGAGTCTCCAGACTCGGCGCTCTTCCCCGGACTCGGGCTGGCATGGTATGCCCTGCGCGCTGCACCCGGCACGACGGCAGTGCTCAACGCAGCCAACGAGGTCGCCGTGGAAGCTTTCCTCGACCGCCGCCTGCGCTTCGATTGCATACATGCGGTCAACATGGAAACTTTGGAAAGAGTGGCTCCCTCCAAGCCGGCATCGCTGGCCGACCTGCTGGCGATCGACGCCAGCGCCCGGGCGGCCGCCAATGCCGCGGCGCTGCGATTCGCTGCCTGAACTGCCTGCCACTGCCTGACGCCTCCCGCCAAAAGCAAGGATTTCGATGCTGCTCACCGTCATAGCCTTCGTGGTTGCGCTTGCTGTGCTGATCGCTGTGCACGAATACGGCCACTATCGAGTGGCGGTGGCCTGCGGGGTCAAGGTGGAGCGCTTCTCCGTCGGTTTCGGCAAAGCCCTGTTCCGCTGGCAGCCGAAGCGCCAGCACCCGGGGCAGCAGACGGAGTTCGTCATCGGCGCATTCCCCTTCGGCGGCTACGTGAAGATGCTCGACGAGCGCGAAGGTCCCG
>CAJYQC010000203.1 GCA_913776885.1 uncultured Variovorax sp. | reverse complement strand
TCTCGAACACAACACGCCCAAAACGAAAAGCGCGCCCGAGGGCGCGCTTGCTTTTTGTTTCAGGCCGCGGTTGCGGCCGGGTATCAGTAATTGGGGCCGTTGCCCGGGTAGTAGCCGCTGCCTCGCGGGTAGCGTTGCTGGTTGTAGTAATTGCGTTCGTCGGCGTTGCGGCCGACCTGATTGCCGATGATGCCGCCGATGGCCGCACCGCCCACCGTGCTCGCGGTGTTGCCGCCGATGGCGTTGCCAACCAATGCGCCACCCACTGCACCCACCCCGGTCCCGAGGTTTTGGTTGGGGCCGCTTGCGCAACCCGCAATCGTCATGACCGAAGTGGCTGCGGCTGCAGCGATCCAAAGACGTGTCTTCATGGTTTGCACCTTTCGATGAGTGATGATTCATCTTGTCCAAAACCCCCGTGGGCACCGTGTAGGAACCTGCCGCACGTGCCTGTGCGGCCTCGCGGGGCGAACCGCGTGGGACAGATGTGCATGCTTTGGCCCTACAACCGGCCGGCGCCGGCCGTCTGACGCGGCGGCTAGAGCTGCCGGCTGCGCGCGAGCGGCGGGTTCTGCGCGAAGTAGCGCTGGATGCCGCGCATCAGCGCATCGGCCAGGTTCTCCTGGTAGTCGGCGCGGCGCAGGTTCGCTTCTTCTTCCGGATTGCTGATGAAGGCGGTTTCCACCAGCACGCTCGGGATGTCGGGCGCCTTCAGCACCGCGAAGCCGGCCTGTTCGACCTGGCCCTTGTGCAGCCGTGCCCCGATGCCCTTGATCTCGCCGAGCATCGCGCCGCCGAGCTTCAGGCTGTCGTTGATCTGCGCGGTGGTGCTCATGTCGAGCAGCGCGCGCTGCACCTGTGCCTCGTGGTTGCCCACGTTCACGCCGCCGACGCGGTCGGCGTCGTTCTCCTTGTTGGCGAGCCAGCGCGCGGCGCTGCTGGAGGCCCCGCTCTGGCTCAGCGCGAACACGCTGGCGCCGCGCGCGGCGGGCGTGGTGAAGGCGTCGGCGTGGATGCTCACGAACAGGTCGGCCTGCACGCGCCGCGCCTTCTGCACGCGCACGCCCAGCGGCACGAAGAAGTCGGCGTCGCGCGTGAGGAAGGCGCGCATCGGGCTGCCGTTGACGCTGCTCGCGTTGATGCGCTCGCGCAGGCGGTGGGCCACCTGCAGCACGATGTCTTTCTCGCGCGTGCCGTTGGGGCCGATGGCGCCGGGGTCTTCGCCGCCATGGCCGGGGTCGAGCGCCACGATGATGATGCGGTCGGTGCGGCTGGCGGTGGCAGTGCCGCCGCTGGTGGCCCGCGGTGGCGGAGCGGCCGGGGCCGGCGGTGGCAATGGCCTGGCGGGCGCGGTGCCGACCATGGGCGGAGGCGGCGCAACCGGGCGATCGGGTGGCATCGACGCAGCGGGCGGAGGTGTCTGCGGGCCGGGGCGCATCGACTGCTGCGCCATCAGGTCGCCCAGCGGATCGGCTGCGGGCGCAGGTGCCGGCGGCACCGCACCGGCCACCGCGGTGCTGCCGCCCGAATTGCGAGGCGCATCGCGCAGGCGCTCGGCGATCAGCGCTTCCATGGGGTCGACCGCCTGCTCGGGGTAGAGGTCGAGCACCAGCCGGTGCTTGTAGGCCGCCACGGGTGCGAGAGAGAACACCTGGGGCACCACGGCCTGCTTCAGGTCGAACACGATGCGCACGACCTTCGGTGCGTTCTGCCCGACGCGCAGGCCGTTGATGTACGGGTCGCCCGGCTTGATCTTGCCGACGAGCTCGCGCAGTTCGGGGTTGAGGTCGATGCCCTCGATGTCGACCGCGAGACGCGGCGGGCTGCCTACCACGAGCTGCTGCGAATTGAGGCGCGCGTCGGACTCGATGGTCACGCGCGTGTAGTCGGCGGCGGGCCACACGCGCACTGCGAGGATGGTGGCGCCGCGCGCGATCTGGTGCACGCCGAGCATCAGCGCGATGCTGCCGCCTTGCAGCAGCACGCGTCGTTTCAGGCCGGCCGCCTTCATGCGGCGATGCGCGCCAGCAGGTCGCTGCCGCGAGCGGTGTTCGCCAGGAGGGTCACGCTGCGTGTGTCGTCAGTCATTGCTTCGATTTTAATAGCGAGGTCCGCAACCGGTGTGCGGCCAGAGGCGTTCTCCGGCCATTCGGCCAGCTTGAGGCCCGGTCCGGCGAAGATGTCGCGGAAGCCGGCGTCTTCCCATTCGCGCGGATCGGCGAACCGATAGAAGTCGAAATGGAAGATCTGCAGGCCGTCGGGCGCCTCGTGGGGCTCGACCACCGCGTAGGTGGGGCTCTTGATGCGCCCGGCGATGCCAAGGGCGCGAAGCAGGTGGCGTACGAAAGTGGTCTTGCCGGCGCCGAGGTCGCCATGCAGTTCGATGAAGGCGTCGCGCAATGCGGGTGATGCGGCGAGCGCCTGCGCGAAGGCTTCGGTGTCGGCTTCGCTGCACCAGCGCAGGCTGCGGGTGCTCTTGTGCGTTTCTACAATCGGCAAGTGATCGTCAGCCATCCACTCGTTGTTCGTATTCGGGCCCTGGCCCGGGAACTCGGATTCTCCCAAATCGGAATCGCGGGCGTCGATCTGTCGAGCGCCGAGGCCGGTCTGATGCAATGGCTGGCGCATGGGTTCCATGGCGAGATGCAATACATGGCAACGCACGGCACGCGCCGCGCGCGTCCGGCCGAACTGGTGCCGGGTACGGTGAGCGTGATCACCGCGCGCATGGACTACCTGCCGCGCACCACCGGGCCCGACTGGCAGGCCATCGAATTCGACCGCCTCAAGCGTCCCGGCGAGGCCATCGTCTCGGTCTATGCGC
Source organism: uncultured Variovorax sp. (assembly GCA_913776885.1). Lineage (GTDB taxonomy): Bacteria > Pseudomonadota > Gammaproteobacteria > Burkholderiales > Burkholderiaceae_C > Variovorax. The sequence continues at coordinate 163 of CAJYQC010000203.1, read as the reverse complement.
GCGGCCGCGACTATCACAAGGTGCTGCGCAACCGTCTCGCGAAGCTGGCCGAGCGCATCGCCGAGGAGGTCGGCCCTTTCGGCCACCGCGCATTCACCGACTCGGCTCCCGTGCTCGAGGCCGAGCTGGCTTCGCGCAGCGGCCAGGGCTGGCGCGGCAAGCA
>CAJYQC010000202.1 GCA_913776885.1 uncultured Variovorax sp. | reverse complement strand
TGCTCTTCCGATCTCGATCGCGATGGTGGCGCGGACCACCTTCGCAGCCGACGGCACCCGCGCGTCGATCTCGACGATGCAGGCCGTGAACGACTTCGTCTCCTGGTGAACGCCCACGCCCTGCGCGAAGCCCGCGGGCATCGCCTTGCCCCATTGCGCCGCCTCGGCCACTGCCTTGAGCACCGCGCGGGCGCGCGGCAGCCGCAGGTACTCGAGCCGGAAGGCGACCGGGTCCTTGCCCGCCGCCCTGGCCATCTCGTCGACCAGGATCTCCTCCACCAGCCGCGTCGGCTGGATGTGCACCGAGCGGTACGAGCAGGTGTTCATGTCGATCGGCACCGGCGTCAGCAGCTTGGTGGTGACGCCGAAGTTGTAGGGCGAGGAGACCATGGTCTTGAACATGGTCTGCTCGATCGCGAAGTTGCCCACCGTCTGCGGAAAGGCGTTGGGCAGCGCGATGGCCGCGGCCTCCAGCATGTTGCCGAAGCCGTGGCGCGTGTCGAGCCGCACGCCGGCGACGCGCTGCTCGAAGGCGATCACCTGGCCCAGCAGCATGGTGGCGCGCGCCTTCTGGAACATCGGCGGGCGCATGCGCGTGTGGCGCATGTCGTCGGTGCGGTGGTACATCAGGCGGCAGGGGCGCCCGAGCGCCTTCGATACCTGGATCGCCTGCAGCACCGGGTCCCAGAAGAGCCGCCGGCCGAAGGAGCCGCCCGAGGGCACCACGTGCACGGTCACCTTGGAGAGCGGCAGGCCGAGTTCGGCCGCCACCGCCTGCTGGGTGACGATAGGGCTCTGCAGCCCGGCCCAGATCTCGGCCCTATCGGGGCGCACGTCGGCGATCGCGCATTCCACCTCCATCGGGCAGTGCGAGACCGGCGCGAACTCGAACTCGCCCTCCACCGTCAGCGCGCCCAGCGGCGGCAGCGCGAAAGGCAGCAGCGCCGACTTCAGCTTGCGCATGATGGTGGCGTTCGACTCGCCGTCGATCGGACCTGCTGCCCAGGTCACGTCGAGTGCGTTCACCGCGGCCCACGCCTGTCCGAAGGTCTCGGCCATCACGGCCACGCCGGGCGGCGTGGGGGTGATGCCGTTGGTGGAGGGAATCGGCGCAACGCCGATCACCCCCGGCATTGCCATCACCGTGTTCATGTTGTTGATGCTGACGAACTTGCCGTTGATGGTCGGCGGGCGCCGCACCATCGTCGGCATCGCGCCGGGCACCGCCTGGTCGAGCGTGAACTTCTTGCGCCCGGTGACGATGTCGAGCGCATCGAGCCGCGTGACGCGCTGCCCAACCACCGATGGCGTGGAGCCCGAGAGCACGCCGCCCAGGCCGCCCAGCAGCGGCATCCCGGCATGCAGCGAGCGCACGCTCGACGAACCGCCGGTGAGCTGGTTCCAGATCAGCTCGGGGCTGGCGTCGGCCGAGGTCACCTCGATCGCGCTCAGTGGCAGGCGCAGCTTGTCGGCCAGCATCATCGCCGTGGCGGTCGCGATGCCCTGGCCTACTTCCAGCCGCGGCAGCGCCAGCCGCACGCGGCCGTTGTCGCCGTTCGTCACTTTCACGAGGGGCATGGTCGGCAGCGAAGTCAGCGTAACCGCATCGCCGATGTCGAAGAGGTCGGTGGTGTCGGGAGGCGTCATCGGCAGGAGCGCGGCGGCTGCCGCGGAGGGTGCCGCCAAGCCCGCTAGCCCGGCGACGCCGGTCGTGGCCGAGATCAGCGGCGCGGCCGTCGCGTAGCCCAGCACCGCGCGCCGGCGCAGGCCCGGCGCATCACCTTCGTCCGGCCCGCGTGGGGCGCCCTGGGGACGCGGACTCTCGTTCGAGCGCTTCATCGTTGTCTCCTTTGTCGTGGTGGCGAACGCGAGCACTGTGGCATCATGGCCGCGCCGAGGATGTCGTTGGAACGACATTCCTTACGGTCCGCGATGGACCGGCCCGCGCGACGGGCCGGCGTGTCCTGGGAGGAGACCTCACGATGTCGACGAGCGCGCTGGAGAACATGCTCCGCGAGAGCCTCTGGGCGCGAGCCCTCACGAGCGAGGAGCTCGACCGCGTCGTGCAGGAGTCCCACGAGCGCACCGTTCCTGCCGGAGGTTTCGTCGTGCGGCGCGGCGAGCCTGCCGATCACTGGGTCGGCGTGATGGACGGCCTGCTGAAGATGTCCGTGTCGCTGCCGGACGGCCGCGTTTCCACCTTCACCGGCGTCACCGCCGGCGGCTGGAGCGGCGAGGGCTCCCTGCTCACCCCCGGACCCTGGCGCTACGACGGCGTGGCGCTGCGGCCCACCCGCGTCGCATGCATTCCTAAGTACAGCTTCGAGAGGCTGCTGGCCACCAACATCGAATTCAATCGGTTTCTGTTGTTACACATCAATGCGCGGCTGAGCCTGTTCATCGGGCTCATGGAATTCGATCGCCTGCTGGGGCCCGACGCGCGCGTGGCGCGCTGTCTCGCCAGCCTGTTCGATCCGATTCTGTATCCGCGTGCCGACCGCTTCGTGCGGCTGAGCCAGGACGAGATCGGCCTCCTGTCGGCGGTGTCGCGACAGCGCGCCAACCGTGCGCTGCATGCCCTGCAGCGCGACGGCCTGCTGCGCGTGGAGCATGGCGGCGTCGAGGTGCTCGACCTCGCGGGGCTGCGCAGCTATTCTGGCGACGACTCTTTGGTGGCGTTGCGCCGCGAGGAGGCCTTGCCCGAGGACCTCGTCAGTCCACCTTCGCGCCGGTGGCCTTGACGACCTTCTCGTACTTGGCGAGCTCGCTCTTCATGAAGGCGCCGAACTGCTCGGGCGAACTGCCCACCGGTTCGGCCAGCAGCGAGGCGAAGCGGGTCTTCGTTTCGGGTGCGTTCAGCGCCGCCACGAAGGCCTGGTTGAGCTTCACGACCACGTCGTGCGGCGTGCCCACCGGCGCGACCAGGCCCCACCAGGTGTCGATCGAGAAGCCCTTGAGCGTGTCGGCCACGGGCGGCACATCGGGCAGCGAGCTGCTTCGCTGCAGCGTCGTGACCGCGAGCGCCTTGAGCTTGCCCGAGCGGATGTTCGGCGCGGCGGTGGCGAGGTTGTCGAAGTTGAAGTCGACCTGGCCCGAGATCAGCGCCAGCTGCGCCGGGTTGCCGCCGTTGTAGGGAATGTGCAGCGCGAAGATGCCGGCCTCCTTCTTGAACAGCTCGCCCGCGAGGTGCCCCGCGCTGCCGTTGCCGCCGCTGCCGTAGTTGAGCTTGGCGGGGTTGGCCTTGGCGTAGCGGATCAGGTCGGCCACGCTGTTGATGTTCAGGCGCTTCGCGGTGTCGGCGTTCATCACCAGCACGTTGGGCACGCGGACCATCTGCGTGATCGGCGCGAAGTCGGTTGCGGCGTTGAAGGGCATCTTGCTGTAGAGCCACGGGTTCACCGCGTTGGTGGCGGTGGCCGCGATGCCGATCGTCAGGCCGTCGGCAGGCGCCTTCGCCACCGCGTCGGCGCCGATGTTGCCGCCCGCGCCGGGCTTGTTGTCGATGATGACCGTGCCCAGCGAGTCCTTCACGCGCTCTGCCAGGATGCGCGCGGTGTTGTCGATCGGCCCGCCCGCCGCGTAGGGAACGATCAGCCGGATGGGGCGCTGCGATTGCTGCGCCAGGGCCTGGCCGGTGCCCATGAGGGCGGCGGCGCTTGCGAGGAGGGTGAGGAGGAAGTGTCTCGTCTTCATTTGTTCTTGGGTCTGTCGTTCTCGGGGAACCGGTGAAACCGGGGAGTCTCAGGGCAGGGCCTTGTCCGCCTCCGTGGTGAATGCGTCGGCGAAGAATTCTTCCTCGGGCAGGCCGGCCAGCGCCACGTAGTCGCGCTTGGCCGAGTCGACCACGATGGGCGCGCCGCAGGCATACACCTGGTGGCCCGACAGGTCGGCGAAGTCTTCGAGCACGGCCTTGTGGACGAAGCCGGTGCGGCCGGTCCAGTTGTCCTCGGGCGTGGCGTTGGAGACCACCGGCACGTAGCGCAGGTTCGGCATCTGCGCCATCTGCTCGCGCAGCCAGCCGTCCATGTACAGGTCTTCGGGCCGGCGGCCGCCCCAGTAGAGCGTGGCGGGGCGGTCGATGCCCTTGAACTGCATGTGCTCCAGCAGCGCCTTGATGGGCGCGAAGCCGGTGCCGGAAGCCAGAAGGATCATCGGCTTGTCGGAATCCTCGCGCAGGAAGAAGCTGCCGAAGGGGCCTTCGATGCGCAGGATTTCCTTTTCCTTCATCGCGCCGAACACATGGTCGGTGAACTTGCCCCCTGGCAGGTGACGCAGGTGCAGCTCGATGCCCGTGCCGGGCTGGGCCAGCGTGTGCGGCGCGTTCGCCATCGAGTAGCTGCGCCGTGCGCCGTCGCGCAGGATGAACTCGACGTACTGGCCCGCATAGAACTGCAGCGGTTCGCCGGCCGGCAGCTGCAGGCGCAGCAGCATCACGTCGTGCGACTGGCGCGTGAGTGCCATCACGCGCACCGGCATCTTGCGGATCGGCAGCGCGCCTGCCTCGGTGACCTGGCGCGATTCGAGCACCACGTCGCTCGTGGGATGGGCGCAGCAGGTGAGCACGTAGCCGGCCAGCTGCTCCTCGGCGCTCAGGGCCTTGCTCTGGTGCGGACCGAGGGTGACCTCGCCCGAGAGCTTCTTGCACTTGCACGAGCCGCAGGCGCCGTCCTTGCAGCCGTAGGGCAGGCCGATGCCCTGGCGGATGCCCGCGGCCAGGATGGTTTCATCGCGCTGGACCACGAAATGGCGCCCGCTGGGTTCGACGGTGATGGAAAAGCCCGCTTCGTGCGGCGCTGTGGCAGTCATCGGTATTCTTCGAGGGGTAACGCTCCCTCCGGGGCCGCAGGCGGCCGGGGGAGCTGGAACTGAATTGGGAAGACGGGAACAGGATTTTGCCTTCAATCAATAGCCCCTCCGGCGCGCTGCCAGCGCGGTTCCGGCGAGAACGACTGCTGATCGTCGGTTGCGGCGACGTCGGCCAGCGCGTGGCGCGCGACCTGCGCGGGCGCATGCAGCTGGTGGCGCTCACTTCATCGGCCGACCGCGTGGCGGCCCTTCGCACGGCTGGAATACGCCCGCTGGTGGGCAATCTCGACGATCCGCACAGCCTGCGACGGCTCGCCGGCATCGCCACCCGGGTGCTGCACCTGGCGCCCCCCGCGCGCGATGGCGGCCCCGCCTGGTGGCGCGACCAGCGCACCACCACGCTGGCGCGGGCGCTGCGGCTGCGTTCGGTGCCCTCGGCCTTCGTCTACGGCTCGACCAGCGGCGTCTACGGCGACTGCGGCGGTGAACGCGTCGACGAGACCCGCACCTTGCGCCCCGACACCCCGCGCTCCCACCGCCGCGTCGATGCCGAACGCGCCGTGCGCTGGCTCGGCCGCAGCGCGGGCGTGCGCGCCAGCATCCTGCGCATCCCCGGCATCTACGCCCCCGACCGCGAGAACGGCACCCCCCGCGC
>CAJYQC010000201.1 GCA_913776885.1 uncultured Variovorax sp. | reverse complement strand
AGCGCACCGTGCCCGTCAGCGCCTTGAACACCGAGGGCTGCGACCACGGCTGGTTGTTGAGGTTGATGCGCGGATCCTCCGGCGCGGGCAGCACGCTGCCCAGCAGGCTGTAGCCGTTCTGGCTGGGCTGCGTCTTGCGGCTTTGCTCGATCTCGAACTCCAGCACCGAGTCGCGCGTGATGCGCCAGTCGGCCGCGAGCGAGAACAGGTTGCGGTTGCCGTCGAGGTTGTGCGTCAGCGGCTTGAGGTTCTCGCTCGCCACGTTGATGCGGTAGCCGAACTGCCGGTTCTCGCCGAAGCGCCCGCCGAGGTCGATGGCGCCGAGCAGGCTGCCGCGGCTCGTGGTCTCGATGCGCACCGTGCGCAGGTCCTGCTCGGTGGGGCGCTTCACGACATAGTTGACCAGTCCGCCCGGCGCGCTGGTACCCGCCTGTATGCCGCTGGTGCCGCGCAGGATCTCGATGCGCTCCTTGTTGTCGAGCGGGATCGATGTCTCGGCGCTGATCGGCAGGCCCTCGCGCCGATAGTTGAAGCGGTTGTCGAGCACGAAGCCGCGCACCGTGAGGTAGTCCCAGTAGCCGGCGGAGTTGTAGGCGTCGGTGACCGAGGCGTCGAACTGCGTGAGGTCGGCGAGCCGGCGCGCACCGCTGGCCTGCAGCTGCTGGCTGTCGATCACCGTGGCGGAGATCGGCAGCTCACGCAGCGGCACGTCGCCGAAGCCGCTCACGTCGGCCTGCGGCGCAGCCGTGCCTTCGCTGACGCTGATCTCCGGCAGCGCGGACTGCTGCTGCGCATGCGAGGAACATGCCGCGGTGAGAAGAACCACAGCCAGCGCGCGCGAAACAGGCGAAAGCCGATGCCGGCTGGAGAAGATGGATGGGAGCTCAGTCTTTTTCATTCTGTTCATTTGCCCACGGCGCCATCGATGGCCGCGATCCACTGCGCGGCCGTGGCTTCCGGGTCGTCGGCCGCGACAAGCGCGCGCACCACGGCGACGGAGCCCACGCCGGTGGCCAGCACCTCCGGCAGCCGCACCGCATCGATGCCGCCGATGCCGACCTGCGGATAGCCGCGCAGCAGTCGCGCATAGGCGCCGAGCCGCGCCACGCCCTGCGGAGCAGTCGCCATCTTCTTGAGCGTGGTCGGGTAAACCGCGCCCATGGCGATGTAGCTCGGACTCACCTTGTCGGCGCGTACCATCTCCGCATAGCCGTGCGTGCTGACGCCCAGCCGCAGGCCCGATGCGCGCAGCCGGCCGAGGTCTTCGTCCGAGAGCGCGTCGAGATCCTCCTGGCCCAGATGGATGCCATAGGCGCCTGCCGCGATGGCTACCTGCCAGTGGTCGTTGATGAAGAGCAGGGCGCCCGTGCCCTGCACCGTCTCGACGGCCGCCTGCACCTCGCGCTCGATGGCGGCGCCGTCATCGGATTTGAAGCGCAGCTGCACCGTCGGCACGCCCGCGCGCGCCATGCGGCCGACCCATTGGGCATCGGGCAGCACGGCATAGAGGCCGAGCCGCTCGGGGCAGGGTGGAAACGCGTCGTCGCGAGCGTTGGGTGGAAAGGGGCGCATGCCGAAGTCTTCCGGCGCGTCGGGCCAGAGCGTGGCGTCGAAGCTGCCCAGGCGCTGCGTCTGCGCGCGCCAGGCGTGGGCCAGGCGTTCGGCGTCGATCTCGATGAAGCCGAGCGCGGAGCACGCGCGCTTGGCGCCGCGATACACCGGATCGTCGGAAGAGAAGCTGGGCGCGCTCACCGGCGCCGAGGTGATCGCGCCGAAGCGCCATCCGTGCGCAGCGACGATGGCCTGCGCGATGGCGCCGGAGTCGAAGGTGGTGCTCATGATTCGTGGTGCCAGAAAGGCGTGCCGAGCACCGGCGTGCTGGGTTGCGCGGCCTCCTGTGCGGCCATGGCGCCGGCGCGATGCGCGCTGCGGCCGGCCTGCACCGCATCGGCGAAGGCGCCGGCCATCGCGACCGGGTCCTGCGCCAGCGCGACGGCGGTGTTCAGCAGCACGCCGTCGTATCCCCACTCCATTACTTGGCAGGCGTGCGAAGGCAGGCCCAGGCCAGCATCCACCAGCATCGGCACCTTGAGGCGGTCGCGCAGTACCTGCAGTGCGTAGGGGTTGACCGGGCCGCGGCCGGTGCCGATGGGCGCAGCCCACGGCATCACCGCCTGGCACCCCACGTCGACCAGCCGTTGGCACAGCACCAGGTCCTCGGTGCAGTAGGGCAGGACCTTGAAGCCCTCGCGGATCAGCTGCGAGGCCGCGTCGACCAGGTTCAGCGTGTCGGGCTGCAGCGTGTAGTCGTCGCCGATCAGCTCCAGCTTGATCCACGGCGTGTCGAACAGCTCGCGCGCCATCTGCGCGGTGGCGATCACCTCCTGCACGCTGTGGCAGCCGGCGGTGTTGGGCAGCACCGGCACCGCAAGCTTGCGCAGCAGCTCCCAGAAGCCGTTGCCCAGATCGCTGTTGCCCGAGCCCTGGCTGGCGGTCTGCCGTCGCAGCGAGGCCGTCAGCATCGCGGGCTTCGCGCGCTTCACCGCGGCTTCGAGCAGGTCGGGCGAGGGATAGCGCGCGGTGCCCAGCAGCAGGCGGCTGTGGAAGGTCTCGCCGTAGAGCACCAGGGGATCGTTCGTGGTCGTCATTTCTGTTGTCTCCATCAATCAGCCGCCCGTGACGGGGCGGATCACTTCGACGCGGTCTTCGGGTTGCAGCGCGTGCGTCGCGTAGGCCGAGCGCGGCACGAATTCGCGGTTCACCGCCACGGCGAAGGGCGGCGTGGCCTCCAGCGCGGCCAGCGCGTCGGTCAGCTTCGCCTCGTCGGGCAGGGTGAATGGCTTGTCGTTGATCAGGATGTTCATCGTCATGTGTCTTGGGTCTCCATGCCGAAGCTCTTTGCGAGAGGCGAGTGCCCCTGCGCCAGCACTTCCATCGCCGCGTCGAGCATCGCAGGCGCGATCATGAAGCCGTGGCGGTACAGGCCGTTGATCTGCAGCACGCGCGGCTGCGGCAGGCGCAGGGCAGGGAGGTTGTCGGGCAGCGTGGGCCGGCACTGCGTCGCTATCTCGACGATGCGCGCCTCGGCGAAGCCGCTGTGCACCGCATACGCGGCGCTGAGCAGTTCGAGCGTGGAGCGCACGCTGGCGGGCGACATGTCGTCCGACTCGATCTCCGTCGCGCCGATCACGAACAGATTGCCAGGCTTGGGCGCGATGTAGAGCGGATACCGTGGATGCACGAGGCGCGTGGGCCGCTGCAGGCTCACCTCGGGTGCATGCACGCGGATCACCTCGCCACGCACGCCGCGCAACGCCTGCCACTGCGGACGGGCGCCGAGGCCGCGGCAGTCGATCACCCAGTCGGGCTGGCCGGCCTTGCCAGGCGAGAAGTCCGAAGGCGTGCGCAGCGATTGCCAGTGCAGCGTGACGCGAGGATCGCGCTCCAGCGTGGCCAGCAGCGAGGCCAGCAGCGCACGGTTGTCGAGCTGCCCTTCGCCTGGAAGGAACAGGCCCTGTGCGAATCGCTGGCCCAGCGAGGGCTCCAGCGTGGCGATCGCACCGGCATCGACGGATTGCATCGGCGCCAGCTCGGGCACCTGGGTGCCGGTGTTCGCGAGCACGCGGGCGAGGCGCGTGGCCTCCGCAGTGTCCTGCCGATGCCAGAGCACCAGCGTGCCTTCGCGCTGGAAGAACACGGGCTGCGCCAGCGGCTCGAGCAGCTCGGGCCAGCGCGCGAGTGCGTATTGCCCCATGCGCACGACCGATGCCGGCGCGACGGCCGATTCGGCCAGCGGCGCCAGCATGGCGGCGGCAACGCGCGCGGCCGCGCCCTCGGCCTCGGAACTGCCGGCCTCGAACAAGTCGACCTTGCAGCCGGCCTGCGCAAGCGCTGCTGCCATCAGCCGGCCCATGAGGCCCGCGCCGAGGATGGCGGCGGATCGAAGAGACAGGCTCATGGTCTTGCTCCTTCCCCTTGCCCCTTTGGGGGAAGGCCGGGATGGGGGCTGGCAGAGCGCCCAATGGATATGCCGCGTGTCCCCACCCCAACCCTCGCCTGAAAGAGGAGGAAGAAGAGTCGCCGATAATTTTCGGCATGACCCAAGGCACCACCCAAGAGCCCGCACAGCGCTACGCACGCGTGCTTTCCATCGCCGGTTCCGACAGCGGCGGCGGCGCCGGCATCCAGGCCGACCTCAAGACCTTCGCTGCTCTGGGCTGCTACGGCATGACGGCCATCACTGCGCTCACCGCGCAGAACACGCTCGGCGTCTCGGGCATCCACGGCGTGCCGCCCGACTTCCTCAAGGCGCAGATCCAGGCCGTGATCGAAGACATCGGCGTCGATGCCGTCAAGCTCGGCATGCTGCATGCGCCCGAGGTGGTCGACGTGGTGGCCTGGGCCATCGACCGCTACCGGCTGAAGAACGTGGTGCTCGACCCGGTGATGGTCGCGACCAGCGGCGACCGCCTGATCGCGGCGGAAACGGTGCAGGTGCTGGTGCGCGAGCTGTTCCCGCGCGCGGTGGTCGTCACGCCCAATCTCGACGAGGCCGCCTTGCTGATCGGCCACGCCATCGACGGCGTCGATGCGCTCGACGCGGCGGCCGATGAACTGCTCGCGCTCGGCGCGAAGGCCGTGCTGCTCAAGGGCGGACACCTGCCTGGCAACGAAGTGGTCGACGTGCTGCTGGAGCGCAGCGGCGAGCGCCGGAGGCTGGCCTCCGGCCGCATCGAAAGCCGCAACCTGCACGGCACCGGATGCACGCTGTCTTCCGCCATTGCGGCGCATCTGGCACTGGGCTCGGCGCTGCCCGAGGCGGTGGAACGGGCGCGCTCCTACATCCTCGGCGCGATGGCCGGTGGCGCGGACGTGAAGACCGGCGCAGGCCATGGTCCCCTCAACCACGGCTTTGCGCCAGTGCCGACGCATCGGCTGCCGCGGAAGGCCGGCTGAGCCAGGCCAGCGCGAAGGTCGCGGCCAGCGTCGGCAGTGCCGAGCCGAACTGCGGCGCCCACTTGGCGAGCGCGTGGTACGCGGCGATGCCTGCGATCCAGATCAGCGCCGCGCCGAGGTCGACCTTGCGCGCGCCGCGCGGCGATACCGCCTCGCCGCTGCCCAGCCGGCCGATGATCACGCCGTACAGCGGCACGAACACCGAACTCAGCAGCAGCAGGAAGGGCTCCAGCGTGTGCATCGGCAGCACCAGTGCCAGCCCGATGCACAGCGCGGCCAGCAGCAGGCCCCAGCGCTTCACGCTCCAGCGCGGCAACAGGCTGTGCGTGGAGACCGAGCCCGAATAGACGTCGCCGTAGGCGTTGTCGAGTTCGTCGATGAGGATGAGGCCCAGCGCCACCAGGCCGCCCTGCGCCAGCAGCAGCGCGGTGACCAGGCTCGTGCCAGGCTCGGCCACGCTGACCACCATCACACCCAGCGCGTAGCACCAGACGTTCGCGATCGCGTAGCCGATCCAGGTGCCGCCGAACGCGCCGCCCAGGCCGCCCGAACTGCGCTTGCCATGCCGCGCATAGTCGGCCACCAGCGGCAGCCATGACACTGGCATCGCGATCACCAGATCGAGCGCGCCGAACATGCCCATCGTGCCGTCGCCCTGGCGCGTCCAGAAGGCATCCATGCCCTTGGCTTGGAGCTGCGTCGCGAACTGCCAGCTCAGCCACAGCAGCGACAGCACCACCAGCGGCAGCCC
>CAJYQC010000200.1 GCA_913776885.1 uncultured Variovorax sp. | reverse complement strand
CGGAATGCTTTCAGCAGGCGGCGCCGCCACCGCCGCGCGGGCGGTGCGCGGCGCGACGCGTCAGAAGTTGCGCGACAGGGTGAGGCCCACGAAGTTGCGGTCGCGATAGGGCTGGTCGAACACGCGCTTGCCGCCGAAGAAGGCCGCGTAGTTGATCGAGGCCTGCCACTTCGCCGGGTTCTGCACGAAGGTCACGACGAGGTTGACGGACTTGGCGCCTTCCATCAGCTGCCCCGCTCCGTTGGGCGTGCGGCCCTTCACGGCCTGGAAGTAGTACACCTCGGGAATCACCTGCCAGCCGGGAATCAGCGTGCCGTCGTAGACCCAGCTGAAGTCGAGGTTGTAGCCCCACGCGGTCTTCGATCCCACCGGCTGCGGCGTGCCCGCGGCACTGAACTCCTGCCCCCAGCCCCATGCGCCAGCGGCGATCGGATCGGACCCGTAGTACTTCTTGAGGTTGGGATAACGCACCACCACGGCCTCGGCCATCAGCGTCGCCGTGTCCGCGCCGAGCGCGCGCAGCACGCCGGGCGCATTGCTCGGCGTGAGGCTGAGCATGCCGGTCAGGTGCCACTGCAGCTTCTTCTCGTCGACCCAGCAGTTGCCGTTGTTGAACGAGCAGCCGCTGGCGGCCGGGTTCAGCGCCACGGCATCGCGCGGACGGTACGACAGCTCGGTGCCCACCGACCAGTCGCCCACCGGCATGTTGGCGCTCAGGCCGTAGAGGCGGCGGTTCTCAGGGTAGGCCCAGCCCGGGCGGCCGGTGCCGCCCGCGTTGGTGCTGAAGTTCAGCGACTTGTCGTTGTAGTTCATCACGTAGGCACCCAGGTTCAGCTGCGTGCCCTCGGGCTGCCATTTGAGGGCGGTGCCCCACTGCCCGCCGTTCTTCGGCTTCGCCTCGATGAGGCCGTAGGCATCGTGGCCCTTGCCCATGCCGTTGGCCACCGACCAGTAGGAACCGGTGGGCGGCATGTAGTTGCCGTTCCATCGCGCCTGCACGTAGGCCTCGAAGTTCAGGCCGTGGCCCAGGCCCGTGGCGAAGCTGGCGATGGGCGCGGGCAGCACCGCCTCCTTCAGCTGCGTGCCGGGCTGCGAAAGCCGCATGATGTCCAGCGCGTTGGTCGCGTTGATGCCGCCGGGCAGGAAGAGGCTCTCGCCCCAGCTGATCACCTGGTTGCCCACGCGCACGCGCGCCGTCTCGCCGCCAAGCTGAAAGGTCTTGCTCACCCAGAAGTCCAGCAGCCGGGCCTTGAAGCGCAGGTCGCTTCGCGCGTCGCTGGCCAGGCCGTCCGGCAGGTACTGCGGCGCGGCGCCGCTGGTGTAGCCCGAGGTGTGGGTGGCCGTGAGGTCTCGGATCCAGTTCACCCGCCCGAGGAAGGTGATGTCGTCGGGCATCTTCAGGAGCAGCTCGTGGCTGCCCTTGACGTAGGTGGTGAATGCATCGCCCTTGCGGTAGTTCAGGTTGCCCTGGTCGCCCAGCGACGAAGTCGGCGCCAGGCAGCCCGCAGGTGCGCCGATGCCGACGGCACCCTGCGTGATGAGCGTGCACGAAGGGTCTTTCGCGCGGATGCCGGTGCCGATCGTGATGGTGGAATCGAAGCTCCCCCGCACGTTGTCGGTCCCGAAGGTGAAGGCATGGGCGGCGCCCGTCGCGGCGAGCAGGCAGGCGGCAGGCACGGCGGCCAGCCGGGCGAGGGGGCTGGAGGGGCGGGCGGTGGAGTTCATCGGTTCTTCTCCTCGTGGCTCGTTGTCGTCGTTCGATGCGCGGTGCTCAGCGCTCGCTGATGGCGCGCAGGTTGTCGGCCGTGAAGAAGCCCGAACGCATGCGCGGTCCGGTCGGCTCGGTGAACCAGCGAATGTCCTTGCCCACCCCCACGGTGTGCGTGTCGAAGACGTAGCGGCCCTCGGCCACGTTGTTCTGCACCATGGCCATCGCGTCGCAGGAGCCCGTCTCGTACACCGGGATGAGGAAGCCCTCACGCATCTTGGCGAGCTTGTTCTGCCCGTCGAAGTCGTCCATCAGCAGCGGTGCCCAGCTGTCCTCGTCGAGGTAGACGGTGCGCCTGGGCGCCGAATGGCGCATGCCGGCCTTCACGGTGGCCTCCACCACCCACACGCGGTGCAGTTCGTAGCGGCGATGCGACTGCGCGATGAAGTCGTCGCGCGCCACATCCTCGAACTTGGCCTTGAAGTCGTAGGCGCCGAAGGCGTTGTAGGGAACGTAGATCTCCTTCTTGCCCACCAGCTTCCAGTCGAAGCGGTCGAGCGCACCGTTGAAGACCTGCGGCTCGTCCAGCGTGTACTGGTTCTCCATGCCGATCTGCGGCGCGTCGTGCGAATAGGTCGGCATGCGGCGCACGCGGCGCTGGCCGGGGAAGTAGTAGAAGGTCTCGTTCTCGGCCTGGTTCAGGTACTGGGTGATCGCAAGGGCCTGGCCGGCCAGCGCGGCGGGCGAGGTGTAGCCGAAGTACACGTAGAACTCCACGGGCGGCAGCGAGGACAGCTGCTGCGACCCCTTGGCGCCCGAGGGAATGAACACCGTCTGCTCCGAGTCGGCGCGGATCCACTCCGTGCTGCCGCGGCGCGGCGAGACGGCGGTGATGGTGCCCTTGTAGTCGACGCCCACGCCGCGGTAGCGCATCTTGGAGTTCCACATCGCCTCCACGCCGCTGGAGGGAATCGGGAACGGATAGCCCGGCACGGTCGCCTCCTTCAGGCTCCAGCCGTCGTCGTTGAGGCGGGCGGTGCCCACGTTCTTGCGCGTGTTGGCGGCCACGAAGTCCGGCACGCCGCAGGTGCGGTGCGACGGGTAGACGTCCATGCGGTAGTCCTTGCGCTGCTTGAGCATGGCGACCTGGCCGGCCGAGAGCTTGTCGGCGTACTTGTCGACGTTGGCCGCATCGATGGTCAACAGCGGCTTCTCGTCCTTGTGCTTCCAGAAGTCGCGCCGCGGCTTGCCCCACTCCCAGCCGGCAAGCGGCGGCTCCGCGCCCTGCCAGGCGGGGATGCTGCCGTCGGCATTGCCCTCGCGCTGCGCGCCCGAAGGCGTGAGCTTGTCGAGCTGCGCCGCATCGGGCGCGGCCATGGCGTAGAAGCCGGGGCAGAGCAGGCCCGCGGCGAGGGCCGCCGCCAGGGCGGGGGGCCGAAGGGTTCTTGCACAGTGCTGGGTCATGGGAACTCCTGAAAGATGAAGAGGCGAGGTGTGTGGATACGGATCGCCCGGACCGTGGCCGGGCTGCGCCGATGCCCGCTTTACCAACCGGCAGTGGGGTCTTTGGACTATCGGAGGGAGGCGGTGGCTGCCGTTATCCGAGATCGGCATCTGCTTGTGGCCGCGCGATCGCGCCGCTTCAGGCGTGGCTGCACGGTGCCGTACGACGCTGCTCCACGCCGCAACGCACCGCGATGCGGTGCGTCGTTGTGCGGGCCGTGTGACGGAGGGGGAGGTGGATCAGCCGGTGCTGCGTCGCAGCGGCAGCATGCGCCGCAGCACGGCGTCCTTGCGCACGAAGTGATGCAGCAGCGCGGCCCCGACGTGCAGAACCACCAGCGGCCAGGCCAGCCAGGCGCCGATGAAGCTGTGCACCGCCCAGGCCGCGTCTTCCAACTGCGCCACGGACAGGCCGAAAGCGTCGCGGATCGCCCCTGCGAACGCGGTGTCGCGGCAGGCCGGGACCACGAACAGCCCGAAGTCGGTCGGGTCGTAGGTCGTCATGTAGCCCGACAGCGGCATCAGGATCAGGATGGCGTACAGCGCCCAGTGCGCCGCGTCGGCGGACAGCCGCTCCACGCGCGGGCCGGCGACATGCCGCGGCACGCCGCCCGCGATGCGCCACACCAGCCTGGGCAGCGTGAGGAAGCCGATGGACAGGCCCAGCACCCAATGGATGTTCAGCAGCGGCACCACCCGCTCGGCATTGGGCGTGGTGCCGAAAAGCGCCGGCTTGATGCTGGTCTGCGGATCGACGAACCAGATCACGTAGTAGACGACCACGTAGGCCGTGATAAAGGCCGCGGCCGTGGCCCAATGGAAGAGCATCGAGGCCCGGCCCCAGGCGTCGATCGTGTTGCGCCAACCCATGTCGGGATTCCTCGTCTGGTGCACTGGGAGACTGAGCCTCAGGCGGGCAGCAGCACGGTGACCACCTTCTCCTCGGTGTACGCGAGCGCGCCGGGCAGGCCGCCCTCGCGGCCGATGCCGCTGGTCTTGAGGCCGCCCCAGGGCAGGTTGGCGTCCAGCGGGCTCCAGCAGTTGATGCCCACTGCACCGGCCTTGACGCGCGCGGCCACGCGGTGCGCCCGCGCGAGCTGCGTGGTCCACACCGTGGCCGCCAGCCCGTAGGACGAATCGTTGGCCAGCGTGATGGCTTCTTCTTCGGTGTCGAAAGCGATCACGGTACCCACCGGGCCGAAGATCTCCTCGCGGGCGATGGTCATCCGGTTGGTGGCCTCGGCAAAGATGGTGGGCTGCACGAACCAGCCCTTCCCGGGCCGGGAGACGCCGCCGGCCAGCAGCACCGCGCCTTCGTCCTGGCCGAGCTGGATGTACCGGTTGACGCGTTCGAACTGCGCCTTCTTGGCCACCGGCCCCATCTGCACGCCGGCCTGGCGCGGATCGCCGACCGTGACCGCGCGGGCCGCTTCGGCCAGCGCCTGGGCGAACTGCTTCGCGAGGCTGCGCTGCACCAGGATGCGCGAGCCGGCGGCGCACACCTGCCCCTGGTTGACGAACAGGCCCATGGCGCAGCCGCGCAGCGCGTCGTCGAACGAGGCATCGTCGAACACGATCTGCGGGCTCTTGCCGCCCAGCTCCAGCGTGACGCGCTTGAACAGCGGCGCGGCGATGCGCTGGATGGCGCGGCCCGCCTCGGGGCTGCCGGTGAAGCTGATCTTGGCGACCAGCGGATGCTCGCACAGCGCGCGGCCCACCACGTCGCCGAAGCCGGTCACCACGTTGATGACGCCGTCGGGAAGGCCGGCTTCCTGCGCCAGCCGCGCCAGATGCAGGGCGGACTGGGGCGTCTCCTCGGCGGGCTTGACCACCACGGTGCACCCGGCGGCCAGCAGGGCGGCGAGCTTCCACACGGTGATCATCAGCGGCGAGTTCCACGGCACGATGGCTGCGACCACACCCACGGGCTCGCGCAGCGTGTACGACAGCGTGGGCGTGCCCATGTAGCCCCCGGTAGGCACGGTGCGGCCTTCGAGCTGGGTGGTCCAGCCGGCGGCCGCGCGCAGGTTGGCGACGGCGTTGGGCACGTCCATCATGCGCGGCTCCATCGGCGAGCGGCCGATGGCGTTGGCGTCCATGTCGGCGAGCAGGGCCGTGTCGCGCTCGACCAGGTCGGCGAGGCGCAGCAGCAGTTGGGCGCGCTGGCCTGCATGCAGCCGGCTCCAGGCGCCGCGTTCGAGCTGGGCGTGCGCCGCGGCCACGGCGCGGTCCACGTCTTCGGCGGTGCCGCGGGCGGCGCTGCCATATTCCTGTTCGTCCACGGGGCTGACGAGGCGCATGCGCGCGCCGTCGGAGGCTTCGGCGTCGGCGCCTTCGATGAAATGCTTCAGGTTCTGGGTCATGGTGTCTGCGGATGTTCGAGCGGCCGCAGTGTCCGGGGAGGGCGCCGTGCGGCGTTAGCCCAAATCAGCAACCGGCATGCACGCCCGCGACGGCGCCAGTGCTGCCGTGCCTGGCGCACCGCGGCGGTGCGACGCACATCGCTCTGTCTTGCACGTTTATTGCTGTGTCGAAATCGAGCAGCCCCCAAGGCCGATCGTCGCAGGACGGCCGCAGCCTCAGACAGCCGCTCATCCGTTCGAATTCCCGTCATCGGGTTTCCTCTGTCTGGCACCCGGTCAAATATATGCAGAATTTCTTCTATCCGATAAATATGCATTTATCCGACGCTTGCCCAAGCCGCTCCTGAGCAGGATTCCAAGCCATGATCCGAAGCATCCGCCATTTCCAGGACGTGCATGCCCATGCCGCATCGGTGGCCCACTGGAGCCAGCTCTACAGCCAGCTGACGGCCGGTACGCTCGAGAGTTCGCTGCAGCAGTTGTCCAGCGACCGTTGCCACGTCTTTCGCGAACGCATCAATCAGCGCGTGGTCCAGCACGGCGAGGCACCCGGCCAGCGCGTGTGCTTCGCGGTCCCGATCGCCATCCCCGGCACCGCCCGCATGCAGGGACGCGATGCGGATGACAACAGCCTGTTCTTCCTGCGCGGCGGCGAGGAGTTCATGTTCCACATGCCCACGGGCATGGACCTGCTGTCCATCACCTTCGACCGTGCCTTCTTCGACGCCGCGCTCCTGGAGATTCCCTGTGCCGAAGAGATCGCCCGGCTGCTGCGCCAGCCTGTCATCAAGGTGCCGGCGCAGCGCTTCGCCGAATGCCGCCAGCGCCTGATGGCGATGTTCTCCGAAGCCCTGGTCAACGACGAACTCAGCGGCACGCCCGCGCGGCAGGACGAGTTCGAACAGGCGCTGCTGGGCGAACTGGTGCAGCTGGTGATCGACCCCGCCTGCGACCGGCATCAGCGCAGCGGCAGTTCCACCCAGGACTTCATCGTCGAGAAGTGCCACCGGATGGCCATGGCCGAGACCATGAGCGCCCCCAGCGTGATGGAGCTCTGCGAGCGCCTGCAGGTCAGCCGGCGCACGGTGCAGAACAGCTTTCGCACGGTGGCGGATACGACGCCGCTGAGCTACCTGCGCTCGGTGCGCCTGAACGGCGTTCGGCGCGCGCTGATGGGCAGCCGCGCGGGCGACCGGCCGGTGGGCGACGCGGCGGCGCAATGGGGCGTCTTCCATCTGAGCCATTTCGCGGCGGAGTACCAGGAGCTCTTCGGCGAACTGCCGTCGCAGACTCCGCGCGCAGCCAGGTGGCATGACGCCTGAAACGGGCGCACCTGTGCGGATTGCCGATCCGGGATACCGCTGCTCGTGCATGCGTTCCTAGACTGCCTCTCTCGGTGGCCGGCACTCCGGTGCACGACCTTCTTTCTCTCTCACCGCCGCACGCGTCCGCGCGCGGCACGCATTGCGACGCCCCATGGAAACGCTGACCCCCGCGATGACACCTGCCCAGGAAACGCGCCACCCCCACGCCACCAGCCTGCGCCGCGGCACGCTGAGCGCGGGCTTCATCACGCTGCTGGTCATCTCGGCCGCCAGTCCGCTGAGCGTGGTCGCGGGCGGCTTCCCGATCGGGATGATGCTGGGCAACGGCGCCGGTACGCCGGTGCTGGTGCTGGTGGCGCTCGGGCTGCTGCTGATGTTCGCGACCGGCTACACCGCCATGGCCACCTGCGTGACCAGCGCCGGAGGCTTCTATG